>MNWZ01000083.1 GCA_001871925.1 Zetaproteobacteria bacterium CG1_02_53_45 | reverse complement strand
ATCAAACACAAGGTCAGAGGCAGTAGATATGGGGCTTATCCGGCCTCGTATCTCTACGAGAAGTTGAATCTCGTTCGTCTATCTTGAATGAGGCATAACGTGCCGTGGGCGAAGGCGTGATGTTTTGTCCGAGAGCCGGATGCGGGAGATCCGCAAGTCCGGTTCGATGAGGAGGGTGTGGAAACGGAAGTGATGGTACGGCTATTGAGGCACCGCCAAACGAAAGGGGCGGCAACAGATAGGCTTGCACCGTAGACCACCGCGCCACATCCTTACTCTACCGGAAGCCGCCGTTCGAAACGAAAAAAAGGCCCCGGTTAAGGGGCCTTTTGAATGGAGGAGACAGGGTTTACTGTTGCGGCTTGGCAATCCAGTCGATGCTCCAGATATGGAAACTGTGCGAGGATGCAGATTTAACCTGATGCTGTGCAGCCATATCGCGGCTGACAGCGCGGTCGGAATGGAAGTAGATGTGTCCGTTTTTGTCCATGCGGGCAGCGCCATCACGCCCTTCATTAAAAGTAATCTGTGTCAGGTTGCGGCCGTTGGCTCCGATCGCCCAGATATCCCACTGTGATTTGCCTTGATGTTTCAAATCGGCATTGGCACGGTTGGAGGTGAACAGGATCCATTTGCCATCACTGCTCCATGACGGCTGTACATCATCGCTTCTGGCATCGGTGATCTGGATCAGGTTGGAGCCATCGGTATCAATGCGGAACAGGTGGATGCTGCGTCCTGCGGCCATGGCGAATACGATGCTGTTACCATCGGGTGAGAGGGCCGGGTTAATACCATCAGCGAGTACCTTTTCAGAGCCGTCTTTGTCAAAGCGGACGATTTCGGAAGCAAAACCTTCATATTCCCAGTTGTTGAAATAGTCGCGGTTATCATGATTCAGTTTCGATTTCTTATAATTAAGCGGCTTCAGACGCACGGCAATCACTGCTTCATCGGCCAGTACAATCGGCTGGGTGATGCCGCCGTGCAGAGGCTGGATACGGCGCTGCATGCCTTCGCCATCCGAGATTTTTTCCCATAGGCCGAGGCCGCCGGCACGATCTGACAGATAATAAACCTGGCCATCATTTTTCCAGCCGATGGAGTCCACGGCCCGTTCGTCGTTGGAAACCAGGTTGACCGGATCGCCATTTTCACTGACTCGGCGTGCAATCCATACCTTTTTACCCTGCTGTGTGAGCGTAAGCAGATGTTTGCCATCGGGCGACGGCATCGGATACATCTCGCTCTCCTTGTTTTCCAGCGTCAGCAGTCCGGCGCTGTCGGCAGGAGCTTTAGCGTTCTTCACGGAACTGATTGAGGAGTCCAGCCACTCCAGCATATCTGCTGCATTCGCTGCGGGAGCTGCGACCAGCAAGCCCATGGCCAGTAAAACTATTCTTCGCATTGATAACTCCCTGTGTATTAAATGATGAGACAAGATGCTCTGCCGATTGTAAATATTAAGTGGATCAGAAATTAATATGGCTTCATGTGGTCGCCGGTTGAAAAAAA
This sequence comes from Zetaproteobacteria bacterium CG1_02_53_45, assembly GCA_001871925.1. Lineage (GTDB taxonomy): Bacteria > Pseudomonadota > Zetaproteobacteria > Mariprofundales > Mariprofundaceae > Mariprofundus. Next base: position 13,548 of record MNWZ01000083.1, on the reverse strand, counting down.
GGCCCCGGGAAATCCGGAGCCTTGTTGCTATTCGGCCAGAGTTACGGCTTCTGTTTCAAGCAACTCCTTGAGATTGGCAAAAGCCGTTTGAATTTCACGTTTGGCGATATGGCCGACCACCGGTGACGCCACCTTGAAAAAACGGCCGACATCAATGCTCAGTGTGCGGTGAATGGTGGTGCTATTATCCCCGTTCGCCTCGAAACGCATCGATGTTTTCATAGGGAAGGGGCCGGTAATGCTGCTGGCTTTCCAGAAACTGCCATCTGCATTGCGCTCCGTGACTTCCCAGTTCTGCTCAATTACACGACCAAGGAATTTTTCCTTAACATGGTACAACGTGCCGACGGTGGGTTCGCCAGTGCTTAGTTGCTCGGACTGCAGCACCGCAGTCTGCCACATCGGATCGTTATTGTTGTTGCCGACAAAGGCAATTACATCGGTAATCGGCCTGTGGATGTCGATGCTGACTTCCAGTATATTAAATGCCATGAGGGTACTCCTGCGCGTATTGCAGTGTGATCAGTCGCGCAGCAATTCCGTGATGCCGGTTTTGGAGCGGGTCTGCTCATCCACCTTTTTCACGATGACTGCGCAATAGAGGTTCGGGCCACCGGATTTGCCAGGCATGGAACCTGAAACCACCACGGAATAAGGCGGCACTTCACCGTAGGTGACGGTGCCGGTTTCACGATCATAGATGCGTGTCGATTTACCGATATAGACACCCATGGAGAGCACGGAACCTTCACGAATGATGCAGCCTTCAACTACTTCCGAGCGGGCGCCGATAAAGCAGTTATCTTCGATAATGGTCGGTGTGGCCTGCAGTGGCTCGAGCACGCCGCCAATGCCTACGCCGCCGGAGAGGTGTACATTTTTGCCGATCTGGGCGCATGAGCCGACAGTCGCCCAGGTATCCACCATGGTGCCCTCATCCACATAGGCACCGATATTGACATAGGATGGCATCAGTACGGTTTTCGGCGCGATATAGGCGCCTCTACGCACGCTTGCCGGTGGTACAACGCGCATGCCGCCCTTGCGGAACATGTCTTCGCCCCAACTGGCGAACTTCTGGGGAACCTTGTCGTAGTAGTTGGTGCCGCCGCCGTGGATGACCTGGTTATCGTGCAACTTGAAGTAGAGCAGGACACCTTTTTTCAGCCACTCATGGGTGATCCAGTTGCCGTTATCATCCTTTTCGGCAACGCGTACGCCGCCGTCATCGAGCAGTTGAATGGTATGCTCGATAGCATCGCGGGTTTCAGCATTGGCAGAACGCATATCCCACTCGGCTCTGCTGTCCCAGGCGCTTTCAATAACTTTCTGTAAATGATTCACGGGCAAACTCCCTTTTTTAATAAATGTTTCCAATCGATACTAGCGATTCATGCCCTGCAATCCAGAGCGAAGTGACGGGCAGACTCAGTCTAAAACGTATTCCTGCGGCCGTTCATGGCTGAGGAACTCCATATTGGACATGGTCAGGCCATAAGCGCCGGCAAGGCCGAACACGGCAATATCACCGACATCGGCAGCTTCGACAAACACATCGTTGGCCAGCTTATCAGCACCGGTGCATAAAGGACCACCGAAATAGACCGATTCAGCCCGGATATCTTCCTGGCCGTCAAACAGCTTTTTCCTGTGCATGCGGACGAGCGCCAGCGGATGGTTGATGGCAAGCGCTGCGGGTCTGCGGAAATGGTTGATGCCACCGGCACAGATCACCTGCTTGATGCCGCGCGAGTCCTTGATATCGAGGATCTCGGTGCAGAACCAGCCGGAATCGGCAGCCAGATAGCGGCCCAGCTCAAGGAAAAAGGTGCGACCGTCAAAGCCGTAGCAATCGATGAGCGCCTGCAGGCCGTCCGCATAAGCCTGCGGATTAAAGTCGTGATCGGTCTCCAGATAATCGACGCCGAAACCACCACCGAAATCAATGGTGTCGCAGATGACACCGGCAAAGTCAGCTTCGATCTGTTTGGCCATGCCGAACACCAGTTCGCAGTTTTTCAACAGGTTGGCCACGTTGAGTACGCCGGATGCGGCATAGACATGCAGGCCACGGAAATTCAGCGATTTCAGGGCCAGGATCTGCGGCAGCACGGCAGCCAGCTTCTCTTCATCGACGCCGAATTTTTTTGAGCCGCCGGAGAAGGTGGTCTGTGCCTCATGGATGTCGAAATCGGCGTTGATACGCAGCAGCACATCCTGTGTTTTGCCTGCAGCAGCGGCGATACCATTCAGGCGATAGGCTTCCGTCAGCGATTCAATGTGTACGGTGCGAATGCCGTTGTTCACGGCCCATTGCAGCTCTTCCGGTGATTTGCCGGGGCCGGTATAAATCAGTCGTGCGGGATCGAAACCTGCGGCTACAGCCTTTTCGGCTTCGCCCAGGCTGGCAATCTCAATGCCTTTGGCACCGGCTTCCAGTGCTGCGGCAAGGAATGCCGTATGCGGATTCGCCTTCATGGCATAGAAAATTTCCACACCTGCAGGCATGATCTCTTTCAGATGAGTGATCTTGCTGCGCATGGGCGCGGTGTCGTAGATATAACAGTTCAGCGTTTCACCACTGGCGGCAAGCCGGCGCAGTCGGGTTTCCACATTTTCGGGCGTATGCATGGTTAAACTCTCACTTCCTTGAGGCGGCGGGCAAGCTCTGCGGCAGCCTCGGGTCCGTCGATAAGGGCTGCGCGGATATATCCTGAGCCCGGGTTGATGCCGTTGGCATCTGCAGTGCCCAGATATGAGCCGGGCAACACGGTAACGGCCTGCTGTTGGTAGGCAGCCAGTGCAAATGCTTCATCCGCTTCAACCGGCAGCCAGACAAAGAAAGAGCCGGCCGGAATTTCTCCGCCGTAAATATCAAAAAATGCCTTCAGGCTCTGGCGGTACACTTCCAGATGCGCTTGGACATGGGTTTCATCCGACCAGGCGGCCGCGGCAATATGCTGCAACGGCAGTGGCGTAGCCGGTCCCGTATAACTGCGCAGCTTGCTGAAACGTTTGATCAATGCCGCATCGCCGGCAATCAGGCCGGAGCGTAAGCCCGGCAGCGCTGAACGTTTGGAGAGCGAGTTCATGACCAGACAACGTGAAAAGCCTTCACGGCCCAGCTTTTCTGCGACCTGCAACAGGCCTGTCGGCTTATCTGTCCAGTAAATCTCCGAATAACACTCATCGGAGACAATAAAAAAGTCATACTTGTCGGCCAGTGCCAGCAGTTCCCCGTACCAAGCTTCATCGGCAATCCAGCCGGTCGGGTTCGAGGGCGAGCAGACGTAGACCAGAGCTGTCTCGGCCCATACCTTATCAGGTATGCTGCCCAGATCCGGTGCAAAACCGGTATCGCTGTTGCAGGCCATCAGATAGGGCTCTGCCCCTGCCGTATAGGCTGCGCCCAGATAGATCTGGTACATCGGGTTGGGCATCATCACATAGGGTTCGCAGCCGCTCTGCTTTTCAGCCTCCGGGTTAACCAGCGCATGGGCAATGGCAAACAGGGATTCGCGTGTGCCGTTGGCGCTTAATACCTGTGTGGCCGGATTGACACTGCTCAGGCCGTAGCGGTGAACCAGCCAGTTGGCGATGGCTGTGCGCAACTCCATGCCGCCGACTGTCGACGGGTATTTGGAAAAACCTGCCAGGTGCTGTTGCAGGGTCGGTGCTACAAAGCCGGGCAGGGGCAGGCGCGGCTCTCCGGCTCCCGCATCGATGTGCGCCATGTCAGGGTTGGGCTGTGAACCGTCAAACAGCGCTTTGAGCCGTTCGAACGGATAGGCGCCCAGCCTGTCCAGGCGCGGTTGCATGGATTTGTTTTTCACGTTACTTGGTGAGATCAACGCCACGGGCAACAATGGCCTTGCTCCATGGGCCGAGGTTTCCAATAGCATCAAATGCCCGGATTCTGAAAAGGAACTCTTTCTTGTCGGTTTTCAGGTTAATCAGCCGGGTGGTGTTGATGTCGACCAGCTTTGCCTGTGGCTCACGCTGGTCATAACGGCGCCAGAAGCCCGGGCACTGGCAGTAAGGGTCCATTTCCGTGCGGTCAATCTGGTAGCCGACACCGTCAGGGCTACCCTTGAGCGTAAAACTCAACTCCAGCACATTGCCGACAACCTGATGCTTCAGATCGCTCAGCAGAGGTTTGCTGGCCGCATCCCCTGCGGGCTGAGGAGCTTCCTTGCGACCGCAGCCGCTGAGCAGTACTACAGCGGCCATCAATAGAATAAATGCATAATGTTTGCGATTAGTCATGTTTGCTCTCCAGATTCTTTTGCCAGAATGCAACCTGTTTGCGCACCTGCTCGGGAGCGGTGCCGCCGATATGGTTGCGGGCAGCCACGCAGGTTTCGACGGACAGGTCGCGCACCATATCCACGCTCAAGCGTGCGTCAATCGCGCTGCAGGCTGCCGCATCCATTGCATGTAACTCGATATCGGCCTTGATGCAGTATCCCACCGATTTGCCGACAATTTCATGCGCATCACGGAATGGCACACCGGCACGTACCAGCGCATCGGCAAGATCGGTTGCCGTGGCAAAGCCCGATGAGGCCGCCGCGTGCATGATCTCTCTGTTCACTTGCATGCCCGGCAACATATCACCGAATACACGCAGGCAGCCTTCCAGATTGTCAAAGGCATCAAATATAGCTGTTTTGTCTTCCTGCATGTCCTTGTTATAAGCCAGTGGCAGTCCCTTCATGGTGACCAGAATGGCTACCAGACCGCCGATAATGCGGCCGGACTTGCCGCGCACCAGCTCCGGCATGTCCGGATTCTTTTTCTGCGGCATGATTGAAGAGCCGGTACAGAAGGCATCGGGCAGGTCAACAAAGCGGAACTGGGCACTCATCCACAGAATCAGCTCTTCGGAGAAGCGGGAGAGGTGGATCGCGCTGATCGAGGCGGCAGCCAGCAACTCCATGATAAAATCGCGATCGGAAACGGAATCCAGCGAATTTCTGGTTGGTGTTTCAAAGCCGAGCGCTGCGGCAGTCTGGAAACGGTCGATATTGAACGTTGTGCCGGCAAGAGCGGCAGAGCCCAGCGGGCAGTGGTTCATGCGGCCTCTGGCATCGCTAAAGCGACCGGCATCGCGATCGAACATCTCTACATAGGCCAGCAGATGATGACCGAGCGTGACCGGCTGGGCTGTCTGCAGATGGGTGAAGCCGGGCATGATGGTGTCGGCATGGGTTTCAGCCAGTTCCACCAGTACAGACTGCAAATGACGGATGCGTTTGATCATCGTGTCGGTGCGGCTGCGCAGGTAGAGGCGGGTATCGGTAGCGACCTGATCATTGCGCGAGCGCGCTGTATGCAGGCGTTTACCGGCATCGCCGATTTTCTGCGTCAGACGGGATTCGATATTCATATGCACATCTTCCAGTGCAATGGTGAATTCAAAATCGCCGTTTTCAATGTCAGCAAGGATTTCATCCAGTCCGGACTTGATCGCATGCAGGTCATCCGCTGAGAGAATGCCCTGTGCGCAGAGCATGGCCGCATGGGCTTTGGAGCCGGCAATATCTTCGGCATACATGCGTGCGTCCACATCGGTGGAGGCATTGAATGCTTCTACAAATTTATCGGTGGGGGACTCGAAACGACCGCCCCATGGTTTTTCAGACATATCAGGCACCTGTTGTGCTGGGCCGCGGGACCCGGAATAGGGCAACTATACCTCTGCCTGTAGAGAACGGAAGCTTCAGGGCAGGCTGACTTTCCCAGCATGCTCCGAGCTTATTTCAAATAAGCCCGCACCTCGTCAGCAAAACTTGCCGGTGAGATGGGTTTTTGCATAAAGCCGTCAAAGCCTTCAGCCAGCAGACGGACATCTTCGCCAGCCATCACCGATGCGGTTAAAACAATGACCGGAATATCACGGGTAATCTCTGATTTGCGCAGTTCACGCATGGCATCGAGGCCGCTCATGCCGGGCATGCGCAAGTCCATCAGAATCAGGTCGGGCGGATTCTGCCGGGCTGTGGTAATCGATTTCTCGCCGCTATCCACAAGGGTGACATGAAAATCCTCCAGCTCGAGGACATCGCATGCCAGTTCAAGGTTCAGGAGGTTATCGTCTACGATAAGCACATGGGTTTTTTTCATTAATCCTCCATAACCGTGCGGTTGCCGCCTTCTTCAACTGCCACGCTCAGCCTCTGTTTCAGCATCTCGAGAAGCTCAATGCTATCGGTCCCTTCCCCTGATCTGACCACACTGAGTGAGGCGGTAAGCTTGCCGGCCTGACTGCCGGGCAGCGGCAGCCGTTGATGGCTTATACGCAGGCGAATCTTTTCGGCTACGCGACTACTTCCCTCAATAGAGATGCCGGGCAGGAGCAGGATGAAGCTGCTCTCGTCGAGCCGGGCCAGTACATCACCTCTGCGGATGATGGACTGCGCAGTTAATACGGTGGATTTCAGCGCAGCAAGCCCCCAGCGTTTACCATGGTCTTTACAATAGCTGTCATAACGATCCATCTCCCATGCGATGAGCGCAAAATTATGTGAATACCTGATCGAACGGGCAATCTCATGGTCGAGGCGTCGTTGCATATAACGCTGATTGAAACAGCCCAGTTTTGTATCAACCAGTTTGGCCTGCAGCGGGTAAAGTAGTTCCAGCTTGTGCAGTTGCTGCAGCACATCGCCTTTTTTGCTCACGCCCTTGATCAGGATGCGCTCGACATCATGGCCGAGCATAAGTGCCTCTTCGCGGGTAAGATCTTTGGCCGTAAAGATCACCACAGGAATATCGCAGGCTATCGGATGCTCCCTTAACTTATCGACCACATCAAATCCGGTCATGCCGGGCATCATAAGGTCGAGAATGATCAGGTCGGGTTCGCGTTCAATGGCAAGGCGCACACCTTCAGTACCGTTGCTGGCCAGCAGAATGTGATACCCCTCAGGGGCGAGTGTCTCTTTCAGGTATTCACGTACCGATGCGTCATCATCGATAACCAGCACAGTGGGAGCCGATGGAACAGGTGACGTGTGCTTGCCGTAATGGGAGACCATTTCCAGCAGGTCATTGCGCGGCATACCTTTTTCAAGCTGGCTGATGGTGCCGCCGGCACTGAATCGTGGCATGTCTGCATCGCCGCTCATCAGAATCGTTGGCGTTTTATTGGTAAATGGTGAGCGTTTCAATAGCTGGATGCGGTCATAAGTGGAGTCCGGATTTTCCAGTGTACCCAGCACAATCAGGAACGGGGTGTTGCTGGATGTAACGGTGTCTACCTGGCCAATCTCCGCATGCACAACCTGATACCCTTCAGCACTGAACATCTCTTCAGCTTTGCCGGCTCGCAGCCTGTTTTCATCAATGATCATAATCAGCGGCTGCGGGCTTCTGTCCGGAATGATTTCTTCGGTCGGCGCATGCTCGAACTGTTTCTGGTACGCCATTTCGGCGCTTGCAGCGTTGTCCACAAAAGCCATGTCGCCTTCGGTTACAACAACAGGCAGGGTGATCGTAAAGGTGCTGCCTGTACCGGGCTCGCTTTCCAGTGTAATGCTGCCGCCAAGCAGTTCAGCCATGCGCCTGGCAAGTGACAGGCCTAGACCTGTGCCTCCATGTGCCCGGTCGAGCCCGCCCCTGGCCTGAGTGAAGGGCAGGAAAATCTTTTCCTGATCCTCGGCAGGTATGCCGATGCCATTATCCTGAATGCTGCAGCGGAGGGTTGATTCGCCTCCGTGCTGCACAGCTCCTTCCAATTCGATTTCCACATTGATACGCCCGCTATCCGGGGTGAACTTGATGGCGTTGCCAATCAGGTTGACCAGAATCTGATGCAGTTTATCCCGGTCTGACTGAATATTCAGCTTGTTGTCTGTCGATACGATAAGGTTCAGTTCGATATCTTTGGCTTTGGCCAGAGGTTTTAATTCTGCGGAAACCTGATGGGCAAACTGGGCCGGATTGAATGAGGTCTCATGAATTTCCATCATGCCCGCTTCAATTTTGCTTATGTCGAGCAGGTCGTTGATAATGCTTAACAGGCGTTTGCCGCTGTTATGCACATGGTCCACATAACGGTGCTGTTTGACGTTCAGTTCGCCCGCACGAGCATCCGAGAGCAGTTCGGAAAAGCCGATGATGGCATTAAGCGGCGTACGCAGTTCATGGCTGGTATTGGCAAGAAACTGGTCTTTGGCTCTGTTGGCTGACACAAGCTCGTCGTTGATCAGTTCAAGTTCAATCTCGCGTGTTTTCAATTGCCGGTTGGTCAGATTTAACTCATGTGTGCGCTCGTTTACCCTGCTTTCAAGCTCCGCATTGACCTGTTTGACGCGTTCAAAATTCTGTGTGTTGGACAGGGCAACGGCGCAGGCTGAGGCCAGCAGAACCAGCGTTTTTTCATCGTCAACTGTAAATGGTTTGTCTCCCGGGTTTTTAGAGAGATAAATGACCCCCAGAACCTCATCCTCAAAGCGTATGGGGGTGCCGAGAAATGCTTCCATGGGAGGGTGCCCATCCGGAAATCCGCTGGATTTGGGGTGATCTACTATACGGTTTAGCCTGGCAGTTTGACCTTCTTTCCATAGCAGTCCGAGCAGTCCCTTGCCTTCAGGGGCATGGGAAATGTTTGCCTCACTTTCCGCTGAAAGGCCCCGAGAGATAAATTTCTTCTCTCCGTTTTCAATAAAGGAGATCATCGCATAAGGGGCGCCGGTGATCTGCATGCTGAGTTCACCAATGTGCTCAAGCAGTGACGCACTGGCCACTTTCTCTCCCAGAGAGATGACAGCATCAGTGATCGCTTCCTGGCGTTGTCTCTGGGTGGCTTCATGAGAGATCTTTTCCTTAAGATCGCTAACCAGCAGGTCCAGCGTTGATGCAACCATGCCCAGCTCGTCGCTGCGGTGCAGTTCGATTTTCCTGGAGAGGTCACCATGGCGAATGCTTGATGCTACCCGGGTGATGTTCTCGAGCGGGGCAAGCACCTGTTTACGAATGACCAGCCAGATGGCGAGGCCAATCAGCATGATTATGAGTATAAGGATATTAAGCATGTCACGCTTGGTCTCGAAAGCGGCGACCTGAAACGAGTCAGTAGCAAGACCGAGCACCAGTACACCGCGAATCGGGTTGCTGTCGTAGCCGTGGCAGCCCATGCAGGCGGCTTCGGCACGAATCGGGGACATATAGCTCAGAAGCTGGCTGTCGGTAGAGCGGACAACTTCAATAGCTCCTTTGCCCGCTTTGTTAAACTGTTCAAGGAGTTCGGCGGGCAGCTCGCCCGGCTTGCTGACGGAATCGCGAACAAAGCGCTGCTCTCCGACAAAACTGTTCACCAGATTCAGCGTGGACTGATCCTGAAAGGCTTCCACTCCGTCGGGGCGGAAAATTTTAGCAGATTCCACGCCCGGTACGGAAGCGACGCGCTCAAGCCAGAAATGGGCAATATCGGCATTGCCGGATAACATGATGCTGCTCAGGGTTGTGACCAGTGATTCGCCCAGCTGGGCTGCCCGGGCTTCCTGTTCGTTTTTTCCCATGCTTTCGGCGCGGAATTCGAGCCAGATAAAGCTGGCCAGTAACAGCGGGATAAGTATCAGTGTTACCGTGACGGCCAGTTTTACGCCGAGTTTGTTTTGCCAGTATTTCATTGCTGTGCCCCCTTGGGCTACTCGAAGAGGCCATGAACGGTCAGTTCCAGTGTGTTGAAATCCACCGGTTTGAAAAGAACGGCTGCAATGTTATGCCTGTGCCGGGTTATTGTGCCAGACTCTCCGGTCATAAGAATGGTTCCGGCAGCCAGTTCAGGCCTCTTTTGCAGGATCCAGTCTATAAGAGCATCGGCATTCTGTACCCCGAGATGGTAATCGGTAATAACGGCATCAATATGCGTGTTTTGCATGCAGGTAATGGCATCGCTGATATTGTGGGTGGTTTTGACGCAGAACGAGGTGTTAAGAATTTCATCAAACAACTCGGCCAGGACCAGATCATCTTCAATAATCAGGACTGTTTTGATTAAGGGTGGTAAAATCATAATGAGCGGGACCTGCGCAACGGTTTGCTGCTCAACTGTTGTTCAACACAGGTAATCAGTTCGTTGGTCGCAAACGGCTTGAAAAGAGCGGCATCAGGAGCTGCTTTATCCAGGCCCCGTTTTACGACTGTGCGATCGCCTGCACCGGTGATCACCATAATGCGGGGGTCGCAGCAGATGCCCGATTTACGGATACGGTGAATCAGTTCAAGGCCGTTTATTTCCGGCAGCATAATATCAAGAATAAGCAGGTCGGGCTGCATGCAGCCGATCTTCATCAGACCGGTGTAACCGTCATTGGCATAGTCATACTGTATGTCGAATGAGGAGAGCTCCAGAGCACCTTCAACCAGTGAGCACATGGCCGGATCATCTTCGATAAGCAGCACTTTATGCCGGCGGCTCGGCCGGGGCAGCAGTGGTGTTATATCGTGCGTTTTGAGAAACGACCGGAAATCACGCTCGATAATGCGCCAGTGACCGCCTGGAGTGATCACGCATTTCAGCTCGCCTTTTTGAATCCAGCGTTTAACCGTATTGATGCCGACCCCGCACAAACGGGCGGCTTCACCGGTAGATATATATTTCATGCTTGCACCATCCCCTGGCAAGGAAAGGTAATCGCGAGATGTGGACAGTTCAAGCAGTTTGGACGATTTGGACGGTTTGGGCAGCGGGTGGTCTATATCAGGGCAACCACTGAGCCGTTCGCAGTGTCTTAATAATGCGGCGGCGGGACCTCTTCATCCGGACGCGCCAGGCCTGAACTGCTACCCTGCTTGAGATGTTCATTCAGGTTTTTCATCGTTTTTTCCAGCCGGTCGATCTGTTGCTGCTGGCGGATGACGACATCGTTGAGTTCATCAATGATGTGATCCTGATAGGAGATTTTGGTTTCCAGTTCGATAAGGCGCTTTTCCATGCGGTGAACTCTACTTCAGCAGAGCCCGTTCAGCGACACCCTGCGTGTCAGCCTCATCCCCACTGCAGCGGATGCTCCTGCAGGGCGGAGACCTGCTCTTTGAGTGAAAGGATATGCTGTTCCCAGTAGTGCTGGCTATTGAACCAGGGGAATGCGGCTTTAAAGGCCGGATCACTCCAGCGTTTCGCCAGCCATGCGGCATAGTGCATCATGCGTAGCGTGCGCAGTGGTTCGATCAGGGCCAGTTCGTGACAATCAAATTCATGGAACTGGCTGTAAGCGGTCAGCAGTGTATCCAGTGACGCGCTCATCTGGTTACGATCACCGGAGAGAAACATCCATAGATCCTGCACGGCTGGCCCCATGCGGGCATCATCAAAGTCGACAATATACGGCGTGCCGTGTTTGCCCGCTTCGCTGTCCCAGAGGATATTGCCCGGATGACCGTCGCCATGCAGACGAATCTGCATGGCATCGACCTCTTCAAAGCGGTCTTCAATCGTATTGAGCAGGTCTTCGGCCAGTGTTTCGTAGGCGGATTGCAGATCGGCAGGAATAAAACCGTATTCCATCAGATATTCGTAAGCATCATCGCCGAAGCTGGCGACATTAAGTGTCGGGCGATGTTGGAAGTCAGCGGTTGCGCCCAGCGCATGGATGCGACCGATATAGCGGCCCAGCTGTTGCATCTGCTCTTTATTTTCCAGATCCGGTGCGCGCCCGGCCTTGAGCGGAAACAGGGAGAGGCGGTGATCGCGATAACGGTGCAAGGTCTTGCCATTCACAGTCAATGGGGGGACGGCCGGGATTTCGAGCGCGGCCAGCTCCTGAATAAATTGATGCTCTTCCAGGATGGCCTCATCGGACCAGCGGGCGGGCCTGTAGAACTTGGCGATCAGCGACGGCTGCTGTTCCATGCCGACCAGGTAGACACGGTTTTCGTATGAATTGAGCGCCAGCTGGTGGCCGTCACAGTGGAAGCCCAGGCTCTCTACAGCCTGAATGACCTGTTCGGGGCCGAGGTCAAAAAATGATTCCTGTTTTGTCATGTCGCGAGACTAGAGAGATGCTGATTTATTGCCATCCTGGCAATAAATCAGCCCGCAAGGGCAAAAACGTCGTTTCGCCCTTGCTCACAAAGCGCTGAATAAATCAGCGCTTCACTGGCACAGAGGCGGGAGGGCTGCTCAGTTGCAGATTTCACTTTTGTGCGGCCTGTCACGGACGCCTGCACAGGCAGGCGACATAGTTGACCTATGCAACGACCTAACCTTACCTCGACCTTAATCGCCCGTTCAGGGCTTACCCTGATAGTCTGGCTGCTGGCGCTGGCTTTACTGGCGGCCTGTACAACTGTGATCGTAAAAACGGAACCGGAGGTGTCCAAACCGGCAGTTCAACTGAGCGCTTCGGACAAGAAGCAGCAATTTTTTACCTTTATGAAACCGCGTGTTGAGAAAGAGAACAAACGTATAACCGAGCAGCGTACGCAACTGCTCAAACTGCAGGATAAAAAGCAGCTCAGTGGCAGTGATCAGCAGTGGCTGCAGGCATTGGCTGCAGAGTATGAGGTGAGCCTTGATGGCCAGCTCACACCGAAGCAGTGGCAGGAACTCAAGTCACGTGTGGACGTGGTGCCGCTTGAAATGGCACTGGTGCAGACGGCCAATGAGTCGGCATGGGGCACCTCGCGTTTTGCCCTCAAGGGAAACAACTATTTCGGGCAGTGGTGTTACGAGAAGGGCTGCGGCATCGTGCCTGAACAGCGTACAGCCGGCGCCACCCATGAAGTACGCAGCTTCAGTGATGCGCGTGAGTCAGTGGATGCCTATATCAATAATATCAACACAACGCGTGCTTACGCCGAGTTCCGCAACTTGCGCCAGCAGTCCAGAAACAAGGGCCATGCGCTTAACGCTGAAAAACTGGCACTGGGACTGAAATCCTACTCCGAGCGCGGCATGGACTATGTGAAAACCATTCAGGCCATGATCCGCAGTAACAGGGAACTAATAGCCAGCAGCTAACAGCAGGCGGTGTGGTTAGAAGGTGAGGTGGTTTGATCATTGCGTGACTGAAGCCGACCAAACGGGGAGACATTTAGCAAATCAATCGAGACTTCCCCGTTGATTTAATTGTGTGTTATTTTATTTTGAGAACGCCAATGGCTATGCAGATTGCGCCGCCTACCATGCCGGCCCACGCTTTAACCGGCACATCGCCATTGAGTGCTCTGCTAAGCTGTGACCCGGCAGAATCATAGATGTTGTAACCCCACATGGCTAAAGCAACACCACCAATGACGAGTACGATTCCGATAATTTTATTCATATTGACTCCAAATACTTCATTCAGGACTCTGCATCACTGCTGTCCGGTTAAGCATTGATCAGGCTCAGTTGGTTTAAATTTCGGGTTCGTTGCCGTTTTGGCAGGGGCGAAAGTTTCATCACTAATTCGAGGATATCTCTTCGTTGCATGAGATTAACTGAGACCAATCTTGCGAGTTGTTGAAGGGTTAGGCTTGAGTTGACTGCCTTGTTCACCAGATGCAATAACAGGTATGCAATCATGGCGATAATGATCTGGATTTTAACTGCGTTTT
>MNWZ01000097.1 GCA_001871925.1 Zetaproteobacteria bacterium CG1_02_53_45 | reverse complement strand
AAAACTGTGTCCAACACGGCAAACTTCTCACCCGTCTATTCCCTTCATAGCGATTGATGACTCTCTCAAAATGATGGCGTGGAACCTCTCTTAGCAATTGATGAAATACCGTGTTAATGTGCTTCATGGCCTGAGTTCTCCAGTGGGTAAATTTGCTGTCTGATAACTACAAATATACCATAAACGTTGGGAATTCAGGCCTACTTTATCACTGCAAATTCCTTAACCGGACAGCAGTGATCGCAAACGATTCTTTTATAGCATAATAGAAATACAATACATACGCAAAAAAGTCTGAATGACTCAGTTAGATACAAGCTATGGCTTCACAAACCCTATCTGCGGCATCGGGCAGGCCAGTGCATCACACACCGCCCGCAACAGTTCAAACTCATTCACCCTGACCTGGCCATCAGCCAGCACTGCTGCAACGCAGGCTGTAATCAGGCGACGTTTAATGTCCGGTGTCGCTCTATCCGCCTTGCTCAGGGCCTGATCCAGCAGTGAGAAATCAGACTGCTTCAGTGAGGGCTGAATGCCCGTTTGCCAGGCCAGCAGATGGGACATGGCATGGGCAAACACTTCATCAGGCCTGGCGTGACTCCCTTCCCGGATCAGCATAGAAATAATCACCCCCGCTTCCTCGGCGATTTCTGCCGCCACATCGAAATGCACGACCACCGGCTTAACCCTGGCAAAGGCCGGATGCAGATGACGGATCAGCATACGGTGCAGCATATATTCGAACACACTGAGTTTACTGTCTGCCTTGATCAGCAAAGCAACAGACTGGCGGAACTGCCTGTATTGCGGTTCAGACAGTGATTTCAGCGCCGGCATCAGCAGCTCCAGCAGCGGAATACGCAACTCTGGTCTCAGGGCTGAAACCAGAGGCAGAATATCAAGCAATTCACGCAACACACTGGCATCAGCCCGGGTTTCCAACGCTTTGAGTTGTGCTGAACGAATGCCCCTGTCGTTATCCAGCAGCAGACCGTAAACGATGGCTCGCGCTGTAAACGGGTCATGCGCGAACTGACGCAGGCGTGGTGGAATATTCTCCAGCAGTGAAACACTCTGCTGCAGGGCATCTGCATCCGGTTGTCCGATCGACTGCATCACGGCTTCGACATCCATGTGCACAGGCTTTGCAGCCACAGCATCACCGGCCAGTGAAGAGACTGCTGCAAACATAACGGCAGCGCTGCGACCGGCGGAGTTGATGTGATCGAAATGGCCGGAAAATGAGGGGTCCAGGCGTTTGATACGTTCGGCCAACGGCGGATGCATCGCCCACCAGTCCATATTGCCCCACGATTTAACCGCATCACCGAAAAAGAAGTGGCTGGTCTGCGCGCTGGCGGCATGGTTGATGCGACTGCCACCCTTGTAGCCGCCGATCACCTTCAGGGCACCGGCAATACCGGCCGGATTACGTGTAAACTGCACGGCAGCAGCATCAGCAAGAAATTCGCGCTGGCGGGAGACCGCGCGTTTAATCATGTCGGCAAATACCGCACCGATAGTGCCCACGAGAAAAACCAGAAAGCCGATCAGCAGGATAGCCGGATGGGTACCGCGTTCGCGGCTGCTATGCTGCACCGAGTGCCGCGCTGTCATTAGCATGATCCCGACATCGGAGATCAGCGTAATCCCGAACAGCAGCCCCATCAGACGCATCTTCAGCCGCGTATCACCGTTGAGGATATGGGAAAACTCATGTGCAATGACACCCTGCAACTCATCACGATCAAGCAACTCGATGGCGCCGCTGGTTACGGCAATCACCGCATCGGAGCGTCCGAAACCGGCGGCAAAGGCATTGATACCGGACTGTGCCAGCAGATAAACCGGCGGCACCGGCAACCCCGCAGCAATCGCCATCTCCTCCACCACATGCTGCAGACGCCTGAGCAATGGATCATCTGTAGCCGCAGGCACACGTTCGCCCCCCAGCATCGTGGCGACAGCCGCCCCGCCGCCCTGCTTCAACTTCCGGGTCCGATACAGACTGCCTGAACCCACAATCAGCACGGTTAAACCGGTCACCCAGAAAAACCGTTCAAAATCCCAGAGGTCGCGGACAAACCACTCGCCATTGGAGGCAAACGCCTGGGTCAGGAACAGGCCGACCGTGACGGCCAGATAGACCGCCAGCACAATCAAAACCACGGCACAACTGAACAGCAACACCAGCAGCGTGGTGTTGCGCCGCGCCTGCTCCTGCTGCCCGAAAAAATCTCTCATAGTTTTTTTACCGGATCACCCATGGGCATGATCACACTCTATAACCCTGACGGTTATCATGTTTCGGTTTTCCTCTGCGTCCTTTGCGTCCTCTGCGGTGAATGCTTAAAAACTCACCTTGGGAGCCTGCTTCTCCTGCTGCGATTCGATCTGCCAGAGCGCTGCAGCGGCAAAACCGAACATCGGGGCAAGCATCACATCGGGGAAGGTTTCGCGCTGGGTGTTATACACCATCACCTCATCATTATAGGCCTGCCGCGCAAAGGAGACTTTGTTCTCCGTTGAAGTCAGCTCCTCGGAGAGCTGTGCCATAGTCTGATCGGCTTTCAGGTCAGGGTAATTTTCCATCACCGCATTAAGGTTCATCAATGCACCACCGAGAGCCACTTCTGCACCGGCCAGTGACTTCATGGCGGAAACATCACCGGGATTACGTTCAGCCCCTTTCATCGCCGCCAGCGCCTGATTACGCGCCTCGGTCACTTCCTGTAGTGTTTCATGTTCATGTTTCAGATAGGCCTTGGCCGTCTCCACCAGATTGGGAATCAGGTCGTAACGGCGTTTGAGCTGCACATCGATCTGGGCAAAAGCGTTTTTGAAACGGTTTTTCAGTTTCACCAGCCGGTTATAGATCATCACAACATAAAAAATAAGCAACAGGATCGCTCCCAGAATCACCAGTACCGTAGTCGCCATTGTTAAACCTCCTGCGTCTGACTTTTATCATCTACATAGTAAAGAACGATAGCACCGGCAGCAAACAGCACAACTATCACCAGAATGGAGAAACGGGCGCTGCCGGAGAGATAGCTGGCCAGCCCCATCAGCATGGGCCCGAACACGGCGGCGAATTTTCCCAGCATGTTGAAGAAGCCGAAAAACTCGGCGGCCTGATGGCGTGGAATCATGCGCGCATACATCGATCGGCTCAAAGCCTGGATGCCGCCCATCACCAGCCCGATGGCTGCCGCCAGCCAGTAAAAATCATTCGCATTCTGCATGGTGGAGCTCCAGATGCAGGCAATGGCATAGATACAGATACTGACAATAATCACCAGCTTGGCGCCGAAACGCTCCCCCAGCCAGCCGGTGGCCAGAGCCGCCGGAAATGCGATAAACTGGGTCATCAGCAGTGCGGTGATCAGCACAGCGGCATCGAAGCCGAGCGACAGCCCGTAATCCACCGCCATGTGCGCCACGGTGTTCACACCGTCAATATAGAGGAAATAGGCGATCAGGAAGAGCCACACCTGTTTGAGCGAGCGCAGGTGTTGAACTGTGCCGCCAAGCTGGTGAAAACCGGCACGCGCCGATGCAACCAGGCCCAGGCGTCCTGTCTCGCCCGTTTCATGGACGAACAGCGCCACCGGAATGGTGAACAGCGCCCACCAGAGCGCCACGGTCAGAAACGACCAGCGCACGGCTTCCGCCTTGTCAGCCAGTAAAAACCAGTCGGGATGTAACGTCATCAGCACATTGAGCGCAAACAGCAGACCACCGCCGATATAGCCGAGCGCATAACCCAGTGCCGAGACGCGATCGAGTTGACGATGTTCGGCCACATCAACGATCAGCGCATCATAGAAGATATTCGCCCCGGAAAAGGCGATCGCCCCGAACAGGTAAACCAGCACAGCCATCAGCCACTGCCCTTCGGAGACCAGAAACAGGGCGGCCGTCATGACGATGGCAAGACTGGTAAAGGAAAGCATCATCTGCTTTTTCAGGCCGCCCTGATCGGCCATGGCGCCGAGTACCGGTGCGAGCAGAGCAACCACAAGACCCGAGCATGCATTGGCCATGCCCAGCCAGAAGGTGCTCTCGTTAAGTGTCAGATCACTTGCCCAGTACTGCTTGAAAAAAACCGGAAAGAATCCGGCCATAACCGTCGTGGTATAGGCCGAATTGGCCCAGTCGTAGAGCGCCCATGAGTAGATGGCCTTGCGGTTATTTTTAAGCATCTGTGTAATTTAAGTGTTGCACTTGAATTTGGCGAGCCAATTCGCAGAGGCCGATCACTCTTTCGGCCAGCTGCCGTCGGCTTTCGGCAGCATCCAGAGATGACTGAACCAGTAATAACTGCGGTGATGATCCAGAGCCTGCGCGGTGCAGGTGTATTTACTGCGTCCGGCCGGCAGGTCGATTTCACTGACCAGCTCGAATATCCGGCTCTGTTTATCCACCCAGTGCAGCGCCATCGGTTTGCCGGATGCGTGATAACAGTGCATGGCATCGACATCAAAAAAACCACGGCCCAGTTGCGCTTTTAGCACTGGCCTGCGTTGATCGGCTGCCAGCACATTATCATCACCCACTAACACAGTCACCGGCAACGGCCTGCTGTTCACACGCTGGGCAAACAGTTTCTTGCCTGCATATTTGCCCATCATCGGAAAACGTACAACAGCTGCAGGGTCAGACAACCGCGATACCCCGCCGGATTGTTGCGTCAGCCCGATATACCCCAGTTTGCCAACCAGCTGTTTCAGCTCAGGTCCGAATTCACCGTAGGGATAGACCAGAATTTTCGGCGTTTCGCCGATTTCCGCCTCGATACGCTGCTGTGCCTGTCTGATATCAGTCGATACCCGCTGCTGCCACTCCTCCGCACTTTCACCTGCATACCTGCGCACCAGATGATCATGGCTGTTGGTATGATTCAGCACGGCTCCACCCATGGCTTTGACGTGTCGCAACTCGTCCCAGTTCATATAGGCTCTATAGTGACGATCAATAGCCTGCGGATTAACAAACACGGCGAACGGCCAGCCCCGTTTGTGCAACAGCGGCAGCGCATGGCGATAGATGGAGCGATAACCGTCATCAAAGGTGATAGCGACACTTTTTTCCGGCACTGCCCTGCCACTGCTCAGCAGTTCCAGCAGCTCAGTCAGCGGCAGTATGTGGAAACAGTTGGCTTCCAGATAATCCAGATGTTCGGCAAACCGGGCCGGGTTCACACTGGTCACCGCAGGTGTATCATCTCCGACATGGTGGTAGAGCAGAATCACTGCATGCTCGGCCGCAGCAACAGGGCTCAGCCAGGGCAGCCAGCAGAAAAACAGCAACAACAGCGTCCGGACTCGTACCATATGCGATCTCCTGATGCTCCAATGTGACATCCTGCCATGAATCAACAGCCAGAGGGAACCTGACATGCGTGCAATTATACAACGGGTGAGCAGTGCAATGCTTGTGACCGAAAACACCAAAGCGAAAAAGATCGGCAGAGGCATTGTGGCGCTGGTCGGCGTCGAGAAAGGTGACTCGCAAACGCAGGTGCGACGTTTGGCTGAACGACTGCTTGCCTACCGCATCTTTCCCGATCTCGAAGGACGCATGAACCTCAGCCTCTCCGACATTCAGGGCTCACTGCTGCTGGTGCCCAACTTCACAGTGGCGGCCGATACAGGCAAAGGCACCCGGGCCGGCTTTTCAACTGCCGCCGCCCCGGCTGATGGCAAGCTGCTGTTTGATAAACTTGTTGAGGTCATTGGTGAAAAACATGTCCATGTCGAAACAGGCATCTTTGGCACTGATATGCAGATCACCCTGACCAATGACGGACCTGTCACGTTTATACTGAACAGTTGATGAACAGGAAATATGGTTATTGGACAGGTAGCCCGTTTCATGAAAAAATCCAGTAAAGCCCTTACCAGGAAAAAGGAATTAAAATCATGTCAGATCATTTCACTAAACTGCAGGAAGCAAGTTTAAACGAACAGGGAGTAGCCAGGGTGGCAACAGAAAATCCTGAACATCATAAACCGCGCGTCTTCATGCCGTTTGATCTTGTTGGCCTTGCCATTATCGCCATCGTTGCATACTTCTATTTTCAACCCGACACACCAGTGCAGGCACCTGCCATGGTTGCCACCCGGACGCTGACCACAGCTGCAGACATTGAAGAAGAAGCACCTCTCGCAGAGCCGGAGCCAAGCCTTCAGGCTGATGAGTCCGCAACTCTGGAAGCGACAGGCCCGGCAGATTATGAAGAAGCTGCACCGGTCAAAGCGTCGGAGCAAAGCGTTCAGTCTGATGAGCCCGGCGCTCCGGCAACGACGGCAACCGCAACCTACGAAGAGTCCGCAGCTGTCGCTGAGCTGGATCCAAGTCCTCAACATGACGGGACTGCAGCTCCGGAACCGACTGCAGCAGCTGACAATGAAAAAGCCGCAGCTGTTGCAGGGCCGCAACAGACTTCCCCGCCGGAAACCACGATAGCATTGAGAGCGCTGCTCAGTGAGCCGGAAGAATCGACAGATGCGAGCGCCGCCGCTGTTACAGGCAACCCTTTGCCAGAGCCGGTCACTGCCGATACCGGGCAAACCGTTTTATCCAGAGCCGGCAAACCGGCAATTTCATGGGCAGTGAATCTGCTTTCAACCACATCCCGGTCTGCAGCTGAACGTGTGAACCTGCGGTTACAAGCCGGTGGTACGCTAAGCGAAATGATACAGGTGCAAGTAAGAGGGCGAACATACTATCGCATACACGTAGCTGATTTCTCCAGCTATCAACAGGCATATGACGCCCAGCAATCATTCCGGGCTAACACTGCTTATAAAGATGCATGGGTAAGCCGTCATTCCAGATAAATAAATTCATCGCATGGGTGATCGGCATTGGACAATAAACAGAGGCCATGAAACACTGATGACCGCGTGAACCGATCACAGGGAAGGGATGCAACAATGGCGGATGATTTTTTCAACAAACTCACTATTGATGAGGATGTTCTGGCGCCGCCCTCTGATGAGCATGCAGGCTTCGACGATGGCGCCCTTCTCGGTGACCTGCTCAATGAAGTCAGGGACCCTGAACCGGCAGTGGAAAACCCTGCTGCCGGAAAAGATAGCACAAGCAGCTTTCTGATCTCCGTTGTTATCCTTACCCTGCTGGCCGGAGTAGCCATCTATGCCGTCGTTATACCGGACAAAACAGGTCAGACTGCTGCGCTAACTGTTGCCATCGCTGAAGCACCCGCTGCCACCGCCCCCCATCAGGACAGGCAGGCGCTCGAACAGCCGGTCATTCAACCGAACAAGACAGCCGTTGTTGAGCCGGTCACCCCTGCACAACATGGAAACAAACCTGTGTCAAAAACCACAACAGACGAAGAGTTCGCTGCCTCTGTTGTGACAGTGAACAATAATCTGGATGCTCAGCATGACAGTGCCGGCCCTCCCTGGGCGCTGAATCTGATGTCAGTGGCCGACAGGAACAATGCAGCTGAACATCTGTCGAAACTGAAAGCAGCCGGTTATGGCGCAGAACTGCTGCACGTTACCGTCAAGGGAAAAGAGTGGTATCGCATTCGGATTCCCGGCTTTGCCAGTGTGCGCGAAGCCAGGCTCACCGCTGCCGAAATCGCAACGGGAAACACTTATCAGGACAGCTGGGTTGGCGGTCAGTAATGAGATGCTGGCGTGCCACGCTTACGATGCGGCGCCACGTTTGATGGCAGGCCGGTGAATTCGCACACGTTTGCACGTCTGGCAGGTCCGGCTACGGCACTGATATGTGTGAGCCTGATCGACATTCCGGCTCAGCCGCTGGCCGCTGCCATGCTCGGTATCGCACTCTGGATGGCAATCTGGTGGATCTCCGAATGTGTGCCGCTGGCACTCACCTCACTGATTCCACTGGTCTTGTTTCCTCTGTTTGGCATTACCACAGGCAAGGAGATTGCACCGCTCTATACCAACAGCATCATATTTCTCTTCATCGGCGGATTTTTGATCGCCCAGGCCATGGAGAATGTCGGACTGCACAAACGCATCGCCCTGAGTATGCTCAGTCGACTGCATGCCAGTCCGCTACAGTTGGCCATGGGTTTTGCTGCTGCCACGGCTTTCCTCTCGATGTGGATCTCCAATACCGCAACCGCGATGCTGATGGTGACCATCGCCCTGCCGCTGCTCAAGCGACTGATGGAAGAGCATGATGCAGAAGAAGCAAGAGCGGTCGCTGCCAGCTTCATGCTGATTATCGCCTATGCCGCCAATATCGGAGGCATGGGTACGCCGGTCGGCTCTCCGCCCAATCTCGTATTCCTGGAAAACATGCGCATCAGCGCTCCGGATGCCGTCCCGTCATTTCTGGAGTGGATGATGATCGGCATCCCGATGGTGATTGTCGGGCTGGTCGTACTGTTTATCGTGCTCGGCCCGAAACTGGCGAGACTGCCATGGAACAGATCTGACGGGCGGGAACTTAAAGACTCGCTTTTGGCATTGGGGCAGATGCGCATCGAAGAGAAGCTGGTCGCCGGCGTACTCGGGTTAACCGCTATGCTCTGGATGACCCGCTCCGGCATCCAGAGTGAAGGCTTGAATATTCCCGGCTGGGCCTCCCTGCTCCCCTACAAGGGTGTGGATGACGGCACCGTTGCCATCTTCATGGCTTCCCTGCTTTTCCTGCTTCGTGGTGAAAGCAAACGCTCAATTCTCGGTCGCGAATCCTTTTCCCGCTTACCCTGGGATATCGTACTCCTGTTCGGTGGCGGGTTCGCATTGGCTTACGGCATGCAGCAATCCGGTCTCTCCTTCTGGATCGGAGAACAACTGGAGTTTCTCAAAGCTGTTCCCCTGCCGCTGATGATGCTGGCCGTCGCCGTTGTCATCATCTTTCTGACTGAAATCAGCAGCAATACCGCCACCACTCAGGTGATGCTGCCGATTCTGGCAGCAGCAAGCCTGGCCAGCGGGCTGGATATCACCTCCACCCTGCTGGTCGCCACACTCTCTGCCTCATGTGCATTTATGCTGCCGGTTGCCACACCACCGAATGCCATCATCTTCGGCACAGGCCTTGTGCCGATGCAGGCCATGGTCAAGGCAGGTATACGGCTGAACCTGATCTTTATTGTTGCTGTCACAGGGTTGGTTTACCTGATCCGACCGCTGCTGCCCGCTATCCTTTAACAGTTTTTCACCCCCCTTGAAAATACCAGAACCCATAATTATATAACAGCTACCGGGACGAAATTCCGGTGCCAAATTAACCCAAGGAGGAATGTGATGACCCTGATGCGATGGACCCCATGGCAGGAACTTGAGTCGATGAACCGTCAACTCAACCGCCTGCTTGATGATAATGTGAACCCAATGAAAAGGGACGCCGGGCAATGGTTGCCATCTGTTGATATCAAAGAAACGGAAGCGAGCATCAAAATACAGGCCGATCTTCCCGGCATCGAAAAGAAAGATGTCAAACTGGAAATAAAAGATGGCGTACTGAGTATTTCCGGTGAGCGCCACTATGAGAAGGATGTGCAGGAAGAGAATATCCATCGCATAGAGCGCTCTTACGGCAGTTTTTCTCGCAGCTTCAGTCTGCCCAGAAATATTGATCCGGATAAAGTCGAGGCCGACATGAAAGATGGCGTACTGGAAATTCGCCTGACCAAACGCGAAAGCGCCAAGGCACGTACAGTTGCTATCAACTGAATCCTGCTACACCGGGCTGCAATGCAGCCCGGTGTTCTATTACCGCATAAATCATTATTTTGATTAGGCTGATCAAAAATGATTGATTTACCTGTGGAATTAAATAGCTGAATAATTCGACTGCGGCCATACAAACCGGCTTGATTTAGTTGCAGAATACCAGGAGAAAAGCACGATGGGTCATCAAGCATTTGATCACTCTAATTGGGAGAACAGCGAATCCCCAAAGCAGGATAAAATAAGACACAGTCACCGTATCGAGATGAAACATCTTGAAAAAAAGAAACGTGATCATGACGACTGGGATGAGTGGGATGATTAAATTCCGCATCCGGTTCATGCGTACGTTATAAAACCCGGATAAAAAGCAACCCCGTTGTGTGCAACACAGCGGGGTTTTTCTTTATCCGGCCGGCAACGGAGGAAGCGAACTATTTACTGTTCAGCCAGTTGCGGATCTCCTGCCCTGTCGCATGGGTCACCTGTCCAAGAATAACATCAATGTCGAAGTTTTTATTACGATCCCAAATCTCGGCAATGGCATCACCGCAACAGGTTAGAATCTTGCTGTCCTCATGATCGTTGCAGGCACACTCAACAAGGGCCTGGAGCGCATTGTCGGAGTCATCGTGCCCCAGATAGATGGCTGCAGAACCACGGTTTAGCAGCGGTTCATTGCGATCAAGCAGCATCTCCTGCAGAAACAGCGTACGCTCTTCTCCATTCAAAAAATCCGCTACCATATCCCCAACTCCTGTAATAGAAAGCTCCGTAAAATCCAGACCTCCTACTATGCAAACAATCGCTACAAAGCCAAGTACAATTTTCATGCCATCCTTCCACCTGAACAGCTTGGCAATTACCGGTTGAACAGTTGTTGAAACCGGAACAAACCGGCCTGGGAAAGATAATTTAACATCCCTGAAACGTGAGCCGCCGGGGCGACCATAACAAAACAATCAAAGATGATGACAACCGATAAGAAACCCTTATCAGTCTAACATCACCACTCGATCAGCAGCCCTTCGCGAGCCAGATCAATTTCAGGAATATTGTATTTACGTTTCTGCATACTGGCCTTGAAAACGGCTTCCAGAGCATCATCCGATCTTGTCGGCTCATGATGGGTCAGAAACAGCCGTTTCGCCTGCGCCTGCTCAGCCAGAGTCATACAGGAATTAAAGGTGCCGTGCCCCCACCCTTTTTTGGCCGGATACTCTTCTTCGTTATAGGAGGAGTCGGCAATCAGCAGATCAACAGCGCGAACCTGCTCAACTATGTGATCGTTTTTCTGATCCACCAGTGACTGGTACATATCAAATTCATCATCTTCAGGGTCATAGATATTGTATAAGGGCTCATGATCGCCGGTAAAAAAGACCGACTTGCCATTGCAATCAATGCGGTAACCGAAATTGACTACCGGGTGGTTCATCATCACCGGTGTCACCGTGGTTTCTCCAATAGTTACCGACTCCCCCTCACGCAGGGTGGTAAAGTCGATTCTGGCCTTGAGCTCCGACTCCCGAATCGGGAAGAAGCGATACTGCAGCTGGGCGGTCAGAATCTCCTCAATACTGTTGCGTCCTATCGGATCATAGGCACCGTAGATCGTGACATGATTGTCCGGGATAAACAGCGGGATAAAAAACGGCAGCCCCTGAATATGATCCCAGTGCGAGTGCGTATTAAAAATATGGGCACGTACCGGGCCTGAGCCAAGCAGCGTCTGCGACAGCGGAAAAATACCTGTGCCGGCATCAAGGATAATCAGCTGATCATCGTCAGTACGTACTTCGATACAGGTCGTGTTGCCGCCATAGCGGACAGTTTTCGGGCCCGGCGAAGCAATCGAACCGCGCACACCCCAGAAGCGCACTTTCATTATGAACGTACCATCGTTAACAATTTACTCACCTCTCCCGGCAGGCTCTCCATGCTGCTGACCACATCAGCAAGTTCACATTGCAGCCTGTTTTTTATCGGTTCGCTAAAACCATCCACATACGGGTCACCGTTAGCACCCAGTTTCATGGATCTGACCACTATATTGGCAGCAGCCACGGTCACGGTCAGGTCGGATGACTCGTCGTTGCAGTCGATATGGCCTCGAATGCAATCCACCAGCTCTTGCGGCAGTTGCCAGCTTTCAGCCAGCATGGCGCCAACTTCCGCGCTGGTTAAACCCAGCTGTTCCATTTCAACCTGCGCTAGCGGCAGCTGCTCATCTCTGGCCTGCTGCAGCACTCTGGCATAGGTCGTGGGCTCGAACTGTATGAGCACGGCTTTACCAAAATCATGCAGCAGCCCCGCGACGAAGTAGTCCGAAGCATCCCTGATCTTCAGCACCTCTTTGGCCAGACGCTGCGCCACTGCAGCGGTGGCAAGTGAATGGGTTAAAAAAGCCGACAATGGCAGTTCCGGAATGCTTTGGCGCGGCAGTGTATCTACGGTGGCGATACTCACAGCCAGATTCTTTACTGTATTCATACCCAGATAGACCAGCGCATGCTGAACTGATGCGACATGGCGTGAGAGGGCAAAAAAAGCCGAATTCACCAGTTTGAGGATTTTCATCGTCATCACCGGATCGCGCTCGATGACTTTCACCAGATCCTTGGGTGAGCAGTTCATATCGGCCGACATCGCCATGACCTGATGCACACTTTCAGGAAATGCAGGCATGCTTTCCACCATACCAGCCAGTCTCTGCTTCAAGTTATCGCTGCCCTGAGTGTCGTTTACGGATGTCATAAACGGGTTTACAGCAAGAATAGTGCCGCCTTCGGATCTAAATGAATCGGACAACAGACTGACGGCATATCGGTGCACAGCCGGAATGCACCACAATTACAACGAATAACGAGGCGTTATCAATAAAACCATACATATAACCGGTGCCAGAATAGAGCGTTTATCATAGTCTGTTGCGTTGACATTTTGGCGACTGATTCCTAACGTCGCGACACTTTTTGAACCAAGGATATACCATGTCAGTAATTACCCGGTCCCAGAACGACTTCGAAAAAGCCAAAAAACTGATTCCCGGCGGCGTCAATTCGCCTGTGCGTGCATTCAAATCGGTCGGCGGCACGCCCCGTTTCTTCGCCAAAGCAAACGGCGCTTACGTCTGGGATGTGGATGGTAACCAGTATATCGATTATGTCGGCTCCTGGGGCCCGATGATTCTTGGACATACCCACCCCGATGTGGTCAAAGGCGTGCAGGAGACTGCAGCGCTCGGCATGAGTTTCGGCGCTCCATGTGAACTGGAGATCGATCTGGCTCAGCTGGTGATTGATATGGTGCCCTCTATCGAGGTGATCCGCTTTGTGAACTCGGGCACGGAAGCAACCATGAGTGCCCTGCGTCTGGCGCGTGGCTTTACCGGTCACGACAAGTTCATCAAGTTTGACGGCGGTTACCATGGCCATGCCGATGGTTTTCTGGTTAAAGCAGGCTCGGGTGCAGCCACCTTCGGCGAACCAGACTCCGCCGGTGTACCGGCCGATTATGCCAGACTGACATTGACGGCTCCGTTTAATGATATCGAAGCGGTAAAAACCCTGTTTGCCGAAAACAAGGGCGAGATCGCCTGCATTATTGTTGAGCCTGTACCGGGCAATACCGGTGTGATGCTGCTGCACGAAAACGGTTTCCTGCAGGCGCTGCGTGATATCTGTGATGCCGAAGGCGCGCTGCTGATCTTTGATGAAGTGATGTGCGGATTCCGTGTTGCAGCCGGTGGCGCGCAACAGCGTTTCGGCATCACACCTGACCTGACCTGTCTGGGCAAAATCATCGGCGGCGGCCTGCCGGTCGGCGCTTATGGCGGCCGCGAAGAGATCATGCGCAAAATCTCCCCCGATGGTCCGGTTTATCAGGCAGGCACCCTGTCGGGCAACCCGCTGGCCATGCGTGCCGGCATCGAAACACTGACGCGCCTGTCTGTACCCGGTTTCTATGAAGAGCTGGAGCGCAAAACCACACGTCTGGTGGAAGGCTTGCTGGAGGGCTGTAAAGCTGCCGGAGTGCCCGCTGTTGCCAATCAGGTGGGTGCGATGTTCACCGTTTTCTTCACCGACCTTGCTGCCGTCACCTGCTGCTCCGATGTCAGCAATCACTGCGATCTGGCTTTCTTCGGCAAGTTTTTCAATGCCATGCTCGATGAAGGCATCTACCTCGCCCCGTCCCAGTACGAAGCCGCATTTATATCTGCTGCCCACAGCGATGCCGATGTGGAAAAAACCATTGCAGCCGCAGCCCGTGCGCTTGCCAAACTGACGGCATGATTTTTTCACCGCAGAGTCACCCCAGGGCGCTCTCTCTTGCGCAAGCGCAATTCATCTTGTCGCAGAGTTACGCAGAGGAAACTCGGCTTTTCCTCGCTTGCGGAGATGCCTTGCTCACTGCTGAAAAATGGAACCAGTGCGGAATTCGTGTTTTATTCCGCACCCATTTTGCAGCAGTGAGCGAGGGAATTCATCTCAGCCTGCGAGCCCCTTTCTTTCGTTCTTTCTTTGGGGGACAAAGAAAGGACAACGGACTCATGGTATGAGCCTGTTAAATAAGATTAAATTCAACAATGACGGTCTGGTGCCTGCCATTGCCCAGGACGCGGTTACCGGCCGCGTGCTGATGATGGCGTGGATGAACGAAGAAGCTGTTGAGCAAACACTGGCAACCGGTTTTGCCCACTACTATTCCAGATCAAGACAGAAGCAGTGGCAGAAAGGTGAATCCTCCGGCCATGTGCAGAAGGTGCTGGAGATTTATCTCGATTGTGATGGCGATACATTGCTGCTGAAGATCGAACAGGTTGGACCGGCATGCCACACCAACCGCGAATCATGCTTTTATAAGCAGGAGCAACATGGACAATGGGTCACCATTGAGGAGCCGATGACGTGAGTACCGATATCCTGAGAGAACTGGCAGCCATTCTGGAAGCGCGCAAATCCGAGTCCCCGGACAGCTCTTATGTTGCCTCCCTCTATGCCAAACCGGACAAGATGCTGGAAAAAATCGGTGAGGAAGCCGTGGAAACCATCATCGCGGCCAAGAATGAAGATCGCGAGCAGATCATCTATGAAACAGCCGACCTCTGGTTCCACAGCATGGTCATGCTGGCCCAGAAAGGCTTGTCACCTGATGATGTCCTGAATGAACTGGCCCGCCGTTTCGGTGTTTCCGGCCACGACGAGAAAGCATCCCGAAAATAGCCCCTCGCCTATTCGGTCAACGAATCGAGCGGAGACTTTGCCCTTGTTTTTAACTCGCGCACCACATGGGTATAGATCATTGTCGTCTCCACGCTTTTATGTCCGAGAAGCTCCTGAATTTCGCGGATATCGGTACCCTGCATCAGCAGATGTGTGGCAAAGCTATGGCGCAGCGTGTGCAGAGAGGCGCGCTTGTGGATACCGGATCGTTTCACTGTCAATCAGCGTCCAATTTTGACCCCCTGTCAGCGTCCAAAATTGACCCCCCTAAAGGTGCCCGAAATCATGCTCGATTGGTAAACCTCCAGCTCTGATTTCCGGTCTCAATAATGTCGCAATGATGGGTGATCCGATCGAGCATTGCGGTTGTCATTTTGGCATCGCCAAATATCTGGGACCACTCGCCGAAACTGAGGTTGGTCGTAATGATCAGTGACGTAACTTCGTAGCAGCCGCTGACAAGATGGAATAAGCGCGCTGCGCCAGCCTGTGAG
>MNWZ01000073.1 GCA_001871925.1 Zetaproteobacteria bacterium CG1_02_53_45 | reverse complement strand
CAGTTAAAATCCAGATCATTATCGCCATGATTGCATACCTGTTATTGCATCTGGCGAACAAAGCAGTCGACTCAAGCTTAACACTTCAACAGCTCGCAAGATTGGTCGCAGTTAATCTCATGCAGCGAAGAAACATCCTCGAATTAGTGATGAAACTTTCGCCCCTGCCAAAACGGCAACGAACCCGAAATTTAAACCAACTGAGCCTGATCAATGCTTAACCGGACAGCAGTGATTTTACTTATATGAGAGTAGTGCACATTGGCATGTTTCGCAATTTAGCCTGAATTTCCTCGCCGGGGCTCAACAGCGCCTACAGCACCATTTTCACTGCGGGGTGGGCATTGATGGCGCGATAGAGATCATCGATCTGAGCTTTGCTGGTGGCGGTGAAGGTGATGGTCACTGACAGGTATTTGCCGCTGCTGCTGGGTCTGGATTTCACCGAGCCTTCGCCGAGATCCGGCACATGGCGGCGGGTTATCACTACGATCTCATTTTCAAAATCGGCACTGTTGGTGCCCATCACCTTGATCGGGAATCGGCAGGGGAATGTCAGCAGGGTTTCTTCGCTCATTGTTTAAGTCCGGGGCGTTTGATTGTATGACGCACAGGCGCGCCGTTTCTGGCACCGTCGAACACGATCAGCAGTTCATAGGCCTGTGCGGTTTCACTGAGCAGGGCTACGCCTTCGGCCTTGCCTCCCGCTGGCGGGGTGATTTCAGTCAGCAGTTGCAGTTTGCCGGTGTGGTTGTTGCCTGTCAGGCAGTCCTGGCCGTTCCAGTGCAGCAGTTGATAAGAGACCTGCTCGTCGCCGACGGGGCCGGCCAGAATCAGGAAACCATCGGATACCGCAGCCATATCACGGATGCCGCGCCCTGCGAGGTTAACAAACAGCAGCTTGTAACTCTCGGCCGGATGTTCAAATGCCAGTTGCATCACCGGGACATAACCGTCGCGCAGCACGGGGCCCCTGAAACCCAGGTAGAGCAAGCCATCTTTGGCGGCGATGCCCTCGATGTCGATGCCGTTTTCCTTGCCAGGTATAGTGGTGAAGCGGGATAACAGCGGGTCATTGTTGAATATGGCGGCGAGACTGATCCGGTCGCGGCCGGTAACCTGATTCGTCGCATCCATAGTCAGGCGAAAGAGCTGGTAGCGGCTGTTCTCCTGTTTGACCTGAGTCAGCCGCTTGAGGTTCTCCTCATAACTGCCGCTCTCCTTGAACCGTTTTCTGGCCAGCGAGTGGGAGCCGATGACATACAGGCGGTCACCGTCTACGGCAAAACCTTCAATATCCAGCTCCTGCCCGCTCTGCTTGTCGCCGCGATAGACCAGAATATTGCTCACCGTGCGGTAGTTGCCGGACTCGTCCTGTTTGAGCAGCTGGATATAATTTTCATTGGCTTTGGCACCGACTGCTTCATCGGCACCGATCACCAGCATGCCATGCAGCAGGCTGGCTGCGCTGATATCGCTGTCGGCGAGAATCTCACCGTGAAATGTCACCGATCTGCCAGTTGCCGTCTCTGCCGCGGCTGCAGCAGTTGAAAGGGGCAACTGGGCGGCGGCGGCAAGTGCTGTTGAAAGGATGAGATTACATTTCAGCGTGCGGGCATAAGCCAGCCAGTCCGTGCAACAGGGGCTCATGCGAATGGCTTACTGTGGCTTGGTCAGAGGGCAGTCTTTGTTGTTGTGCCAGCCTTTGGCTGCCGCAACTTCTTCCCGGCTCAGGCTGCCGTCTTTATTGGTATCGGCATGGTCAAAAAAACTACCAGCCATATTTTTACCGTGCATGCCTTTTGCTCCGGTGCCGTCCATCGGGCAGTTTCCATCGCCGGCCTTACAGTTGCCCGCAGGGCATGCAATGGCAGCCGCTGAAAAAGAGAGCAGCGCGAATGAAATAAGTGATAGCAGAATACGTTTCATGATAACTCCATATTGAACAGAAAGCCGAAGCCGACAGTGGCAGTGTGGAAGGATTGTAGCAGCAGTCAACTGCCATCAGTGCGGGCTGTTTGCGCTGCAATGGCCCTATGAGGATGCAGATATGGCTTGAAACATGAATAAGTAAGGGTTTTATGCGGTGTACGCGGCTGGTCCTCCACCCTATACTCCCGCCCCATGACTGAAATCGCGCTCATTCTGCTCTCATCCGTGCTGGTGAATAACTTCGTATTGACGAAATTTCTCGGCATTTGCCCGTTTCTGGGTACCTCCAGCAAGGTGGAAACCGCTGTGGGTATGTCATTTGCCGTGATGTTTGTCATGACCGTGGCTTCAACGGTTTCCTGGCTGGTGCAGCAGTATGTGCTGATTCCGCTTGAACTTGAGTACCTGCAGACCATTTTCTTTATCCTGATCATTGCAGCCCTTGTGCAGTTTATCGAGATGATGATCCACAAGACCAGCCCTGTGCTCTATCAGGGGCTGGGGATTTTCCTGCCGCTGATCACCACCAACTGTGCGGTGCTCGGTGTGGCTATTTTGAATGTACAGCAGGAGCAGACCTTCCTGACCTCGGCTCTGTACGGTTTTGGTGCGGCAGTCGGTTTTGCACTGGTGTTGATTCTGTTTGCGGGCCTGCGTGAACGTATTGAGGTGGCGCCGGTACCAACCCTGTTCAAGGGTTCGCCGCTGGCGTTGATTACTGCCGGTATGATGAGTCTGGCCTTTATGGGCTTCTCCGGCCTGGTTAAGTTCTAGTTCCATGACCGGTCTGTTGTATGCATTAGCCAGCCTTGGCGCCTTTGCACTTGTTGCAGGCATAGTACTGGCGATTGCCCAGAAAGTGTTCCATATCGAGGGCGACCCGATGGTGGACAAGCTCGATGCTTTGCTGCCGCAGACCCAGTGTGGTCAGTGCGGTTATCCCGGCTGCAAGCCTTATGCGACGGCTGTGGCGTGCGGCGAGGCCGATGTGAATCACTGTGTGCCCGGTGGCGAGCGCACCATGTTGCAGATCGCCGATCTGATGGGCGTGGAGCCGAAAGACCTGGAAGCCGAACCTGTTGCTCCCATGCTGGCCTTTGTGCGCGAGGATGAGTGTATCGGTTGCACGCTCTGCATCAAGGCGTGTCCTGTGGATGCCATTATCGGCGCACCCAAACAGTATCACACCGTCATTGCTGACCACTGCACCGGCTGCACACTGTGCGTGGAGCCGTGCCCGGTGGACTGTATTGATATGCTGATGAAACCGGAGCTGATTGAACACTGGTCCTGGCCGTTGCCGGATACCAAACGTGCTCAGCTCGGTCACGAAAGGCGGGAACAACATGCCGGCCATGGTTAGAAAACTCGCCCAGCGACTGGGCATGCTGCAGCACAGCTTCGTTGGCGGAGTGCATCCGAACATGCACAAGCTGACGGCGGATATGGTGATCGAGGACGTCGAACTGGCTCCGATGTTTGTGCTGCCGATGAAACAGCATATCGGTGAGATCTGTTCTCCGATGGTGAACGTGGGCGATAAGGTGTTGCGCGGCCAGAAGATCGCCAGATCGGAAGGTTATCTCTCCGTACCGGTACATGCGCCGACCTCGGGTCGCGTGGTCAAGATTGAAGAGCATGCGATTCCGCATCCCTCCGGCATGGGACTGCCGAGCATCTTTATCGAGTCCGACGGTGATGATCTGTCGGATCAGAGCATTGCGCCGATCAGCGACTGGATCAATACGGATCCGACACTGTTGCGCGAGCGCGCTCGCATGTGCGGCCTGGCAGGGCTTGGCGGCGCCGTATTTCCGACCTTTATCAAGCTGGTGCAGGACAAACGTTTTCCGATTGAAACCGTTGTGCTCAACGGTATCGAGTGCGAACCCTATCTGACCAATGATCATCGTCTGATGTGTGAACAGAGCGATGCGATCCTCGAAGGCATGGCCATCATCAGACATATGGTGGGGGCAGCCTCCGGCATCATTGCCATTGAGGATAACAAGCCGGATGCGGCACAGAAAATGCAGCAGGCACTCGATGCACGTGATGACATGGATGGCGTCTCCGTTGTGGTATTGCCGACCCGATATCCGCAGGGCAGTGAAAAGCAGCTGATTTATACGCTCACCGGCCGCGAAGTACCGGCAGGTAAACTGCCCATGCATATCGGTGTACTATGCCAGAATGTCGGCACCACCAAGGCCTTGCGCGATGCCGTCGTGCTGGGCAAACCGTTAACCGAGCGCATAGTCACGGTCAGCGGTGACGCCTTGCCGAACCCGGCCAACCTGCGGGTGCGCATTGGTACACCGGTGCGGACGCTGTTTGCCCGTCAGGGGCTGGATGATTTTTCAGATATCCAGATCGTGCATGGCGGCCCGATGATGGGTGAGCGACTGAAACATCCCGACTTTCCTGTGGTCAAATCCTCCACCGGACTGCTGGTGATGAGCCGGCCTGCGATGGGGGCTGCGCATAAGGTTGAACAGCCGTGTATCCGCTGCGGCCACTGCAGTGAAGCCTGTCCGATTTCACTGGTGCCCAACCTGCTGGCCGACCAGTGTCGCAGCGATCAGTTTGAAAAAGCGGCCCAGTATGATCTGTTCGACTGTATTGAGTGCGGCGCCTGCTCCTATGTATGCCCGTCCAATATTCCGCTGGTGCATTACTTCCGCTATGGCAAGGGGCAGCTGGCCCTGCAGCGCCGCGAGCAGGCTTTTGCCGAAGCGTCGCGCAAACGTTCGGAAGCACGCGATGCCCGTATTGCGCGGGAAAATGCCGAAAAAGCGGCGCGCCGATCCCAGGTGCGTCAGACGCATGCACCCAAGGTCGAAACACCGAAAGTAGATGTACCGAAAACAGATGCGGACAAGGCAGTCGGCGAAACAGCAGAGAGTAAGAGCGTGGAGAGTAAAGAGTAATGCCATTGATTATGTTGAGCTCTCCGCACGCGCATGGCGGCGATTCGATTCGCATGATCATGCTGACCGTGATTCTGGCCCTGTTGCCGGCAGCAGGGGTGAGTGTTTACCTGTTCGGCTGGATGGCCGTACTGTTGATTGTCACCTGTATGCTCAGCGCGCTGGTCACCGAGGCGCTCTGCCTGAAATGGATGGGGCGTCCTGTTTCGACACTGCTGGATAATTCGGCTGCGCTGACCGGCCTGTTCCTGGCGCTGACGCTGCCTGCCGCCACACCGTGGTGGATGGCTGTGCTCGGTTCCGTGTTTGCCATTGTGCTGGGTAAACAGCTCTACGGCGGGTTGGGTTACAATATTTTCAACCCGGCCCTGTCGGCACGCGTGATCCTGCTGATCTCGTTCCCGCTGAACATGACGACATGGATTATACCGATGTCGGCCCATATGGGGGCTATGGAACCGGCCCTGAACCTGTATGACTTCTCGACTTGCGCCACGCTGTTTTTTGGCGGGCCTGCGGCCTTGCAGCTGGGGTTTGATGCGATCTCCATGGCCTCACCGCTGGGTTATATTAAAACTGAAGCCACGCTTGGTGTACCGGTAGCCGATGCGCTGAATGCCTATCACTACAGTTACCTGGATGCTTTCCTCGGATTTGAAGCGGGCAGCATCGGTGAAACCAGTGCGCTGGCGCTGCTGATCGGCGGCATTTTTCTGCTCGCCCGTCACTCCATCACCTGGCATATCCCGTTTACCTATATCGTCACGGTACTGGTGCTGGCCGGCCTGTTTAATGCACTGAACCCGGATCAGTTTGCACCACCGCTGTTCCACTTCTTTGCCGGCGGGCTGATCCTGTGTGCCTTTTTTATGGCCACCGACCCGGTATCCTCACCGGTCACGCCCATGGGGCAGGTGGTATTCGGTATCGGTTGCGGTGTAATTACCTGGTCCATCCGTACCTGGGGCGGTTATCCGGAAGGGGCGATGTTTGCCGTTTTGCTTATGAACTGTGCCGTACCGTTGATTGACCACTATTTCAGGCCGCGTGTTTACGGGCACCAGCGCAGGTCTGAGTCATGAAGTTTGATAAAGAACAGTTGCAGATGGTACTGGCATTGTTTGTGGTGGCAGTCATTGCAGCCACACTGCTGGGGCTGACCGATATTTTTACGCGCGGGCCGATTGCGGCAGCGGAGAAAGAGGCTTTGCACAGTGCGCTGGCGCAGGTGTTGCCGGCGCATGCCAATGATGCACAGGCCGATATGTTTGTGATCGGCAGGGAAAAGCAGGCCCTCAGCATATATCCGGGCAAGGATAAAGCAGGCCGGCTCAATGGTTTTGCCTGGGAAGTAACCGCGCCCGATGGCTATGCCGGCTCGATTCGTATCCTTGTCGGCCTCTATCCCGACGGTAAGATCCATGCCATTCGCGTCACCGGGCACAAGGAAACGCCGGGGCTCGGTGACGGCATCGTCAATAATGCCGGCTGGCTGGCAGCGTTTGCAGGACAGGAGCTGGACAGCCGCAACTGGAAAGTGAAAAAGGACGGTGGTGATTTCGATCAGTTTACCGGCGCCACCATTACGCCGCGTGCCGTGGTCAAAGCGGTGAAGGGCGCGCTAGCCTTTTTCGCGAGCAAGCGCGAGCTTATGCTTGCGGCTGTGGCAGAAGAGAAGGAGCAGCCATGACCAAGTCTGAAGTGTTTTTTGATGGTTTCTGGCATAACAATGCCATTTTTGCACAGCTGCTCGGCATGTGTCCGCTACTGGGCGTCACTACATCGGCCGGTAACGGTTTCTGGATGGGAGCGGCAACCGTGCTGGTGCTGCTCGGCTCCAATCTGGTGGTCTCACTGGTGCGCGGCGTGATCCCGAAAAATGTGCGTATTCCGGCTTACATCACCATTATTGCCGCCTTTGTAACCATCGTCGGCATGGCCATGAATGCATGGATGCATGAGATGTATCTGGTGCTGGGTCTGTTTATTCCGCTGATTGTGGTCAACTGCGCCATCCTTGGCCGGGCCGAGGCCTTTGCCAGCAAAAACTCCATTTCCGATTCGCTGGTGGACGCGCTTGCGGTTGGCTCGGGCTTCACCTTTGCACTGGTGTTGCTCGGCGGTGTGCGCGAATTGTTCGGACAGGGTGCGATTTTCGGTATCACAGTGTTCGGCGACAGCTATCCGGATATGCTGATGTTTATTCTGCCGCCGGGCGCCTTTATCGCGCTGGGTTTCATTCTTGCCGGTGTGAATCTGATCAATCGTAAATTGAAAGCACGCGCACAACAGCAGGCACAAATGGTGCAGATGCAGACTGTGCAGACCGAAGCTGTGGAGGCGCACTCATGAGTAGTATCGAATTCTGGTTGATTGTTGCAGTGGTCGGCGCTTTTCTATGGTGGCTGGCCTATGTTGCCACTGCGCGTATGCGTCACGGCAAAAACCTGGAGCGTGAAGAGCAGGCACGCAGGAATCTTGAATGGCTGGCTAAACAGCAGGCAGAACAACAGGCCCAACAGGCTGAAGAGGCCGCCAAAGAGGAGAAACTCTGATGCCCTATCTGCATGTGCATACCAATGTGGCAGTTGAAAGTCATGTCGATTTCCTCACCCGCTGCTCGCATGCTATTGCGGTGGCGCTGAAAAAACCGGAATCCTATGTGATGGTCGAACTCTCTGAGCAGCAATCCATGCTGTTTGCCGGAACCGATGCGCCGCTGGCATTTGTTGAACTGAAAAGTATTGGCCTTTCACCTGCCGATACGGTGCATATTTCAGAAAAAATTTCAAAGCTGATTCATCATGAACTGGACATTGATATATCGCGTATTTATATCGAGTTTGAAGCGCCTGAGCGTGATATGTTCGGCTGGAATGGCGGAACGTTCTGATGACAATTCGTGAAATACTCATTCATCCTGATGATCACCTGCGTGAGGTGGCCAGGGAGGTCACATTCCCGCTCTCTGATGATGTGAAACAACTGATACAGGATCTGGCCGATACCATGTATGACGCACCGGGTGTGGGGCTGGCCTCCACCCAGATCGGCGTGCCGCTGCGTGTGGCGGTCACCGATATTCTCTGGCGCTCTGAAGAGGTGCGCCACAATGCCGATGAACCGGGCGGGCTGCGTGATCTGAAGGTGTGGATTAATCCGGAATTTCTCTGGAAATCCGATGAGATGGTCACCTGGGAAGAGGGCTGTCTGTCGGTGCCTGAATACTACGCCGACGTGGCGCGTCCGGCTGCGGTACGCCTGCGCTGGTTTGATGCAGAGGGTACCCGGCACGAGTCCGATTTCGAGGGATTTCAGGCTGTTGCACTGCAACATGAATTCGATCATCTCGACGGTAAACTGTTTATCGATTACCTCTCCATGCTCAGGCGCAACATGATCACTAAGAAATTGAAAAAGTTATATAAATCTTAAATATCTCACCGCAGAGGACGCAGAGGACACAGAGGGAAAACAAAAACTGAATGTGATCAGTCTGATGAACCGAGACTGTCTTGCTTCTGCTTTTCCCTGCGTCCCTTGCGTCCTCTGCGGTAAATAACTGGAGAAGTGATGCGCGTAGTATTTGCCGGCACACCCGGATTTTCCGTCCCCTGTCTGACCGCCCTGATTGAAACAGAAGGTATCGATGTAGTCGGTGTGGTCTCGCAGCCGGATCGTCCTGCCGGGCGCGGCATGAAACTGACACCCTCGCCGGTTAAACAGGCGGCCATAGACGCGGGTATCGATGTTATTACGCCGGAAAAATTACGCCAGAATGATGAGGCGCTGGCCTGGCTTGAAGCCAAACAGTGCGATGTGCTGGTGGTGGTGGCCTTCGGCATGATCCTGCCGAAATCGTGGCTGGAAACACCAACCCTAGCTCCGGTGAATGTGCATGCCTCACTGCTGCCGCGCTGGCGCGGGGCGGCCCCGATAGAACGCTCCCTGCTGGCCGGAGATGCGCAAACCGGCGTCTGCATCATGCAGATGGAGGAGGGGCTGGATACCGGCGGTATCTATGCCACGGCTGTTTTACCGATCACTGCGAGCACGACTGGTTCCGAACTGTGGTTCCAGCTATCCCCGCTGGGCGCAGCACTGTTGCTGCAAACACTGCCGCAGATCGAAGCGGGCCTGCAACCGGTGCCGCAACCGGAAGCCGGCGTCACCTATGCAAAGAAGATCACCAATGATGAGCGCATCATCGAATGGTCAAAGCCGGCGGATGAGATTGACCGGCTGGTTCGCTGTTTTTCACCGCGTCCGGGCGTGCGGGCCATGTGCAACGGCAAATGGCTGAAGTTGATCGCCGGCGAAGTCCTGACTGACCTGCATCACAGTGAGCCTGGCATTGTTGTGGCTGCGGATCAATCACTCGACATCGCCTGCGCCGACGGCTCTGTTTATCGCATCAGCGAGCTGCAACCCGAAGGCAAGAAGGCCATGCAGGCCGGTGACTTTCTCCGAGGTGTCCAGCTTGAAGCCGGTGACAGGCTCAGCTGACTTTCTCATCGTGAGTTAAACCTCCGCAGCATGTTTATGGCCTTTGCCTTGCTTAAAGTGGTAATGATCACTTTCGTTACAGAGACTTATGATCGCGACGCTGAACGTTGCGGACCGGAGTGCTATGCCTGACCATTACCCGTTCTCTATTCGCCTGCGTGTGATCCTGATTGTTGCCCTGTCGATCACCGGTATCCTCACCAGTGGCTATTTTCTGACACGCCATTATATCAAATCCGAAATGCAGGAGCTCTCTTATCAACACCTCAGCATAATGGGTGAAAGCCTGAAGACGACGCTGCTGGAAATGATGAATGCCGGCGCTGATAACAAGGCACTGGATAAAGTCTATGCGCGCATTATTGAGAAGCAGCCGGAGGTGCTCTCCCTGCGAGTGCTGCACGGGCATCCGATAAACCGCCAGTTCGGCGCTCATAAAGATGAGTTGGCTGAAACCGATCTGGAAAAGCGCGGGCTGGAGAGCCGGGAAGCGTTGATTGAACAACGCTCGGATGGTGAACTGGAAGTGGTCGAATTCGTTTATCCGCTGTTTGCTGAAGCAGTATGCCTTTCATGTCATGAGGCCACGGTTGGCGAGTCGCTCGGTGTGATGTCGTTGCGGCTGGATAGTAGCGCTGTTCGGAAGAAAATCGAAGATGAGAAAACCGAGCTGCTGCAGATGAGTCTGCTGGAGACGGCACTGCTGTTGCTGCTGCTGTTATGGGTGTTGAACAGGCTGGTATTCAAACCGTTGGTCAGGCTTGGCGAGGGGGCGAACCGCATGGCTCTGGGGGATCTGAGTAGCGATATCGAGGGTGAGGCCGATACCGAACTGGGTGTGGTGGTGTCGTCGTTCAATGATATGGCTGGCAAGATCCGAGCCTTGCTCGGTGATCAGGAGAAGGTGATCGAAGAGCAGACCATAGAGCTGACTCAGTTGATGGAGACCAGTCAACATATCGGTTCGGAAGCGCCCTTGACGGAAGTGCTCAACCAGTTTTCCATAACGCTGGTGGACGTGCTCAGGGTAACCACATGCCGGATATTGATGCTGGATGAAAATGGCAGACTGGAAATGAGAGTGGAGCATCCGATCCGGCCGATTCCGGAGCAGTCACCGCTATATGGTAGCAGGGACAGTTGTCCGCATATCTGGAATGCGATCCATCTCAATGATTATATCCAGATCAATCATGATGATCCGGTAACTGATATAGAGCGGGCACTGCTACGGCTGGATCAGGCCGAATCGGCGCTGTGTGTTCCTATTGTAAACAAGCGTGAGGTATTAGGTGTTGTTGTACTGAGCGAATTCCGTTCCCTTGAGCGCAATCCGATCGATGCGCGAAAAATTCAGTTATGCCGGGCCATGGTCACCCAGATGGGTGTTGCGATTGCCATGGCCAAGCTCTATGACCGACTGATCGAACAGATGATGGAGGCCGTGCTGGCCATGGCTGAATCGGTGGAAATGAAATCACCGTGGACTGCCGGCCATTCGCGACGGGTAACCGCTTATGCCGTGATGCTGGCTGAGGAGCTCGGGTGGAGTGCTGAAGGTATTGAAGAACTGCGCATTGCCGGGCTGTTGCACGATCTCGGGAAAATTGCCGTGCCCGGCTCAATTCTCAATAAAGCGGGCAGGCTCACCGAAGAGGAGTATGCCATCATCAAACGCCATCCGGAGGATGGAGCACAGATCCTTTCCAAGATCAGGATGTTACATCCCCATGTTCCGATCATTCGCCATCATCATGAATGGTTTAATGGTGAAGGTTATCCCGCCGGTCTGCGTGGCGATGAGATTCCGCTCGGGGCACGTATTCTGGCGGTTGCCGATGCATTTGATGCGATGACTGCCGATCGTCCCTACCGGGGAGGTCTTTCCCATCAGGAAGCCATGGCCAGGCTTGAAGAGGCAGCCGGCAGCCAGTTTGATGGCGAACTGGTAAAGGCTTTCGGGCGTTGCAAAATAGACAACTGAAACAGTGACGTAAGCACTGTGTCCGGATCATGCGGGGCATTTTTGCATGGTATGGGCAAATCAGGGAATGGATTTGACGAGGTAAGTGTTGTTTGCCGTGTTGCAATGAGCCTTGCCGTCATGGTGGCTGATCGGGTTGAAATGTGTTAGAAGTATAACCTGTACGCCAGTCTGAAATGGCGGATGAGGTTCATAGCATATGAGCGCAAACGGTACCGGAAAGATCAGTGTAGTTGAATTGGCTCATGCCAGAGCCATCGAAGATCTGCTGCAGGATCTGGACTGCTCGCCGCACGGTTTGTCGCAAGCCGAGGCGGCGGCGCGATTGCAGGTTTATGGACCCAACCAGCTGCCCGAGCCCGAAGCGGCCGGTCTGCTGCAACTTTTCTTCTCCCAGTTCCTGAGTCCGCTGATTTATGTTTTGCTGGCGGCAGCGTCGGTTTCCCTGCTGCTTTCCGAGTATGCCGATGCCGGTTTTATTTTCGCGGTGCTGGTGGTCAATGCTGTGATTGGAACGGTGCAGGAGTTCCACGCCCAGCGCAGTGCTGAAGCGCTGCGCAATATGGTTTCTTCGCGGGCTATTGTGATGCGCGACGGTGAATCCTATGAAGTGGATGCCATTGAACTGGTGCCGGGAGATATAGTGCTGCTGGAGAGCGGCTCAAAGGTACCTGCGGATATGCGTCTGACCCATGAATATGATCTTGAGGTGGATGAGTCGCTGCTGACCGGTGAGTCCATGCCGGTTGAGAAGAGCGTGCAGTTTCTGTTTGACGAAGAGACACCGCTGGCAGATCGCAGAAACATGCTCTACTCCGCCACGCTGGTAAATCATGGGCGTGGTCGCGGCATTGTCATTGCAACAGGTTCATATACAGAGGTCGGAGAGATTGCTGCGGCCATGCAACTGGGCGGTGCGGCAAAGCCGCCGCTGATTCTGCGTATGGAGAAGTTCACCATGGGCATTGCTATGGCGCTGGCGGCCGTCGTGCTGGTGCTGGCCGCTGTCGAATTATACAACGGTACAGGCTGGCACGAGGTGTTCATGGTTTCGGTGGCACTGGCAGTTTCCGCCATCCCGGAAGGTTTGCCTGTGGCACTGACCGTGGCGCTGGCTATTGGCATGAACCGCATGGCCCGGCGCAATGTGATTGTGCGCAAGCTCGTGGCTGTGGAGGCCCTCGGCTCCTGTACGGTGATTGCCTCTGATAAAACAGGCACGCTGACAATGAACCAGTTGACCGCAAGGCTGGTGGCAATACCGGGAATGCCCGCTTGGCAGGTGAGCGGCAGCGGTAATTCGCCTGAAGGTAGCGTATTGAATAACGGCAAACCGCCAGATGGTGAGATGTATGCCCGGCTGGTCGATATCTGTCGTGCTGCGGTGCTCTGTAATGAAGGTTTTTTCGGTCGCCGCGATGGTGAATGGGTCAGTCATGGCGATGCGGTGGATGTGGCCCTGCTCGTATTATCGCACAAGCTGGGGCTGTCGCAGGCGGATATGCTGGAAACCTGTCCACTCAAGGCCTCGATTCCGTATGAGTCCGAGTTTGGCTATGCCGCTACACTGCATGAAATTGATGGCCGCTATCTGATCCTCGTCAAGGGGGCACTGGAGCGGCTGCTGCCGATGTGTGATAACATGGTCAGTGAAAACGGCAGTTATCCGATTGCCGGGGCGATGCTGGAGCAGCAACAGGAAGAGATGGCCAGCGAGGGCTTTCGAACACTGGCTTTTGCCCACGTTCTAGTACCGGCAAATCGCGATATTGCCGAGTTCGGCCGTGAGGATCTGCATGGGCTGACCATGCTGGGGCTGGTCGGCATGATCGATACGCTGCGCAGTGAAGCCAAAGCTGCGGTTGCGGCATGCCATCAGGCGGGCATCCGGGCCTGTATGATTACCGGCGACCATCCTTCCACCGCCTTTGCCATCGCCCGTGAAATACATCTGGTCGAATTTCCCGATCAGGTGGTGACCGGCAGCCAGCTGCGCGAAGCCGACAAGCTCGGTGAGTCCGAGGTGGAGCGACTGGTAGCCGGAGCCAATGTATTTGCCCGCGTGGAGCCGAGCCAGAAGGTGATGATCGTGCAGGCCCTGCAAAGGGCCGGCCACTTTGTGGCGGTGACCGGTGACGGCGCCAACGATGCACCGGCGCTGACCGCCTCCCATGTCGGCGTGGCCATGGGTAAACGCGGCACCGATGTGGCGAAAGAGAGTGCTGATCTGGTTATTGCCGATGACAATTTCGCCTCGATTGTGGCCGGCGTGGAAGAGGGGCGTGTAGCCTACCGGAATATCCGCAAGGTGATTTTTCTGCTGATCTCGACCGG
The DNA here is from genome assembly GCA_001871925.1 of Zetaproteobacteria bacterium CG1_02_53_45. Classification (GTDB taxonomy): domain Bacteria; phylum Pseudomonadota; class Zetaproteobacteria; order Mariprofundales; family Mariprofundaceae; genus Mariprofundus. Next base: position 1,555 of record MNWZ01000073.1, on the reverse strand, counting down.
TGCTGCCGAGCTGGTGCTCTTCTTCCTCTCCCTGCTGTTCGGACTGCCGTTGCCTCTGACTGCGGTGCAACTGTTATGGCTGAATCTGGTGACCAACGGTATTCAGGATGTGGCGCTGGCCTTTGAACCCCGCGAAGGCAACGAGATGTCACAGCCGCCGCGTGATCCACGCGAGCCGATCTTCAATCGCATCATGATTGAGCGCACGCTGATTTCTGCTCTGGTGATCGGCGTTCTGGCTTTTATCACCTTCCAGACCCTGCTCAGCAGTGGCATGGATGTGGATGCGGCACGCAATGGCACGCTGCTGCTGATGGTGCTATTCGAGAATGTACATGCCTTTAACTCGCGCTCGGAAAGCAAGTCGGTATTCACGCACAATCCGCTGGTTAATCCGTTACTCTTCTTCGGTACGATCATTGCACAATTGATCCATATAGCGGCGATGTATGTGCCGGGCCTGAATACGATTCTCGATATGCAGCCTGTTTCGCTGCTGCAGTGGCTTGAACTGGTGCCGGTAGCGCTGACGGTTCTGCTGGTGATGGAGTTGCACAAATGGGCGCGCCGCACCTGGCCGCTTAGCTCCGGGGCCTGATAACAAAAAGGCCCCGGAGCTGATCCGGGGCCTTTTATGCAAGCGTTTTAGATGTCGTCGGCTTTAATCTTCCAGTTCGGCGTTGTGATATACTTTCTGCACATCGTCACAGTCATTCAGAGCATCAAGGAACTTCTCAAAGGCTGCGGCATCGTCACCGCTGACAGTGGTCAGGGTCTGTGGCTCGTAAGCGATATCTTCTACCTCAAACTCGATATCCGGCGCTGCATCGGTCAGCGCAGTCTTGATCTTGAAAAATTCGGTATTGGGAGCCAGCACAGTGATCATGCCGTCTTCAGCTTCGATGTCGGTGACATCAACGTCGGCCATCATCAGGATCTCCAGTATCGCATCTTCGTCATCACCCTTGAATACAAACACAGCCTGATGATCGAACATATGCGCTACGGAACCCGGGCCACCGAGCTTGGAACCGCTCTTGGTAAAGCAGAGACGCACATCATTGAAGGAGCGGGTGGAGTTGTCAGTCAGGCAATCCACGATAACCATGCAACCGCCGGGACCGAAACCTTCATAACGTGCTGTGGCATAATCTTCGCCGCCTGCACCATTGGCTTTCTCCAGGGCGCGTTCGATCACATGTGTCGGCACCTGATCCTTCTTGGCGCTGTCGATCAGGCGGCGCAGGGAGAGGTTGCAACTGGGGTCGGTGCCGCCGCTTTTGGCGACCACATAGATCTCCCTGCCGTATTTGGAATAGACCTTGGTTTTGGCACCGGCGGTCTTGGCCATGGATTCTTTACGGTTCTGATACGCTCTTCCCATTATGGACACTCTCTTTGCGATGTTAAAATTGACGCCGAAATGTAACAATGATGAGGCAGACACGCCAGAAGGAGCCTTTTCCAATATGAAATGCGTCTGAAATTCTGATGGGTCTGTCCAGTATAGGGGGATGCTGGTACAGATGGATGAGACACAAATCAGGACGTTGGA
>MNWZ01000091.1 GCA_001871925.1 Zetaproteobacteria bacterium CG1_02_53_45 | reverse complement strand
AAGCACGTCATGGGCTTCAGACAGTTTTTGATGCGCGGCAGAGAGAAGGTCAAAGGCGAATGGAATCTCGTTTGCATGGCTTGGAATATCCGTCGCCTTTTCGCACTCAAGGTCGCATAAATGCAAACCGATGCCTTGCACACTGCTGAATGGGCGGGTGAAATCAGGAAAATCCGTGTCCAACTCGCCGCTATCTATACATCAGCCATTTTTCAAAAATGCAGGGGTTCGTAAATGAATGGGCGCATGCTTGAAGTCCGACAGACTCCTAGTCTTGTTGCCTGAGTTGCTCCAACTCTTCCTGTAGTTTGGCGACAGCCTCTTCCAGGCGGGTGATGCGGGTCAGGCCATCGTCTGACAGTGAAGAGGATGCTGGCGCGGTATGTCTGGTCGGCTGGGCTTCGAAATCCGGGGTGCCGCAGAGCAGGTGGGTGAAACGGTCTTCGCGTTGACCTGCCGCGCGGGGAATGCGGATCACCAGCGGCTCATCGCGATCAGCCAGTTCCTGCAATACGGTTTCAATCTCGTCATGGTCGGCGAACTCGGCCATGCGGCCGGTGCTGACCTTGATCTCATTCAGGGTGTGCGCACCGCGTAGCAGCATGACGCAGATAATGGCGCGCTCTTTGGATGAGAGTTTCAGTTTGCGGGAGAGAAACTGCTCGTAACGGTCAGCCCGGGCCAGTGTGTTGGCGGTGATTAAGCCGTCATGGCGCAGCTCGTTGATCACACTGCCGACCTGCTGGGGTGTCAGGTTCATCACGGGAGTCCGGCTAGATTTCTGGTTACAGGCCGCGACCAGTGCATTAAGTGTGAGCGGATAATAATCAGGCGTGGTCATCTGCTTTTCCATCAGGCTGCCCAGCACGCGCGCCTGCAACGCTGTCAGCATGGCTTCTGAATGTTCGGCAATCTCGGTCATGGTTACTCCTTGCATGATTAGACTGGCAGAATACACCTGCCAAACAGTGAGTGAAACAGTCGCTTACCAGTTCAGGGTGAAGCGGCTTTCAAAATGGCGGTTTTCGCCGGAAACAGGGTCGGTGAAGTTGAGGCTTTTGGCCAGCAACTGCAGCGGGTTATCGTAGTTCGGCGGGGTCTCCGGCGGCTGATACTCAGGGTAGAGGCGGTCACCAATAATATGCGAAGCAATCAGTCCAAGGTGCAGGCGCAGCTGGTGCGTTTTGCCGGTGATCGGTTCCAGAGCAAACCGGGCCTGCTCACCCCGAAGCTCTAGAAGGCGGATGCGTGAGCGGGCATTAATCACCCCTTCAACATTCCGGTGTCGCACCCAGGGCTCACCGCGTTCAATACGACTTTCGACGAGCCACTGCTGTTGCGCCGGATGGTCGGGCAGTGTTGCGATAGCTTCGTAAGATTTGTCGATGCCGCCAAGGCGGAACAGATCGAACCACGGACGGCGGTTGCTCTCCTGACAGGTAAATAACACCAGCCCTGCCGTTTCGCGGTCCAGTCGATGCACGGGCACCAGATGTTCCAGCCCTGTCTTGCGCTTGAGCCTGTGCAACAGGCATTCATTCACATATGAGCCGCCCGGAGTGACCGGCAGGAAATGCGGCTTGTCGGCAACCAGGATGAAATCATTGTGGAACAGGATGGTTTCCTGAAACGGGATCGGCTGTTCGTATTTAACTTCGCGGAAATAGCGCAAGCGGGCATTGATCCGGTACGGCGTATCCAGTGTTACGATGTTGCCCGATTCATCAGATATTTTGCCGCTCTCAAGTCGATGTAGCCATACATCTCTGCCGACAAAGGGGAAGTGACTGTCGAGGAACTCAAGCAGATGCGGCATGGGCGGCACTTGCTTGGGCAAGGTCACATAAGAGGGGGTCGGGGCAGTGCTGGGGTTGTCGGTACGCTGTGTCATTCGGGCTAATCATGCTATGTCTGACGCTTGCTGGCTATATGACAAGCTTTGACACATGGGCTTTCTCTTTCTAAGCTGACAAACATGAAAACAGACGGCACGACAAAGACTTATGGCATTATCGGCTGGCCGGTGAAACATTCGCTTTCACCTCTCTTCCAGACAACCTTTCTGCAGCAGAATCATATCAATGCGGCTTACCTGCCGTTTGCAGTGGCACCTGATTTGCTGGCAGATGCCATGGATGGATTATGGGCCCTTGGCGTTGAGGGATTCAATGTGACCGTGCCGCATAAAGAATCGGTGTTTCAGATGGTATCTGCAGATGAGGATGCCCGGCTGATTGGCGCCGTGAATACAGTGAAACGCAGAGAGGACGGCTGGGTTGCCACCAATACCGACTGGCGCGGTTTTGCTTCCGTGGTTGAAGGGCTTGGTTTTGCAACAGCAGGACAGTCTGCGCTGTTGTTCGGGGCCGGAGGTACCGCACGTGCTGTGCTGCACGCACTAGCCGGCATGGGGCTGGAGACAATTTATATATGCAACCGTAATCCTGAGCGCCTGGCCGGATTTATCTCGTTTGTCCAAAGCAGCTATCCACAGGTGAACTGTCAGGCGCTTGACTGGCAACAGGATGCAGTGACAGAGGCTTGCCGGAAATCTTCGATGCTGGTGAATACCACCAGCATCGGCTTGCAGGATGGGCAGAGTTTTCCGTTTGAACTTACGGCAGGGCATGGTGTGGCGATTGACGCTGTCTACAAACCTGACTGTCAGACCGCATTCGTGCGGGCGGCCGCTGCAACCCGAGGTGTGGTGGACGGCCTGCCCATGCTGATTGCCCAGGGGGCTGAAGCATTTGCCTGGTGGCATGATTGCAAGCGGCCGGACTGCTCTGCGGCATTGAGCCAGGTTGAACAACTGCTGGGGCGTCAGCCGTTGCAACTGCCTGGGTGGAGTCGGGGCTGATGAGCCGCTCCCGTCTGGGTGATATCCTGCTGCGCCAGCACCGCATTACGCGTGAGCAGTTCGATCATGTGATGCGCGAGGCCAAACTCAGTGGTGACACATTGACCGCACAGCTGGTGAAACAGCAGATATTCAGTGAAAATGAACTGGTTGCATTCGTGGCCAGAGCCTTCGGTGCACCGGTCATAAGCCTGGAAGGGGTCGAAGTCGAGTCTGACGTTACGAAAATACCAATCGATATCCTGAGAAGAAACATGGCATTGCCGCTGCACCGTACGGGCAATGTGTTGAAGCTGGCCGTGGCCGATCCTTACGATATCAACAGCCTGGATGAGATTGCCTTTATCAGCGGATGCAAGATTGATCTGGTGATTGCGCCGGAAAGTCAGCTGGTGATCAAACTCGACGAGATGGGCCAGAGCGATTCACACCTGCAGGATGTAATGGCCGATCTCGGGGCCGGCGAAATCGAGGTGATTGAGTCATCTGATGAGAAACTCGATGCCTATGCGCTGACGGCGGAAACCGAAGCGGCACCTGTGGTGAAGCTGGTGAATTTGATGCTGCTCGACGCCATCAAACGCGGCGCCTCCGACATCCATCTTGAGCCTTACGAAAAAGTGCTGCGCGTGCGCTATCGTATTGACGGCGTATTGCATGAGATTATGCGGCCACGCATGAGTATGCGTGATGCCATGATTTCCAGGTTGAAAATTCTTGCCCGGCTCGATATCTCCGAGCGCCGCATTCCGCAGGACGGGCGCATCAAGTTGCGTCTGTCACGTGCCAAAACGGTGGATTTCCGTGTCTCCGTGCTGCCGACGCTGTTCGGTGAAAAGGTGGTGATGCGTCTGCTTGACCCGACCAGTCTGCAGCTGGACATGACCAAGCTCGGTTATGAAGATCAGGCGTTATCATGGCTGAAAGATGCGATTAACCGGCCCTACGGTATGGTGCTGGTGACCGGTCCTACAGGTTCGGGTAAAACCGTCAGTCTCTATTCCGCGGTATCCGAGCTGAATAAACCCGGCGTGAATATCTGTACGGCAGAGGATCCGGTTGAGTTTAACTTTATGGGCATCAATCAGGTCAATGTGCATCCGGATATCGGCCTCGATTTTCCCGCCGCCCTGCGATCATTCCTGCGTCAGGATCCTGATATTATCCTCATTGGTGAAATCCGTGACCATGAAACGGCGGCCATCGGTATCAAGGCCGCATTGACCGGTCATCTGGTGCTGGCAACCCTGCATACCAATGATGCCCCTTCAACCATGACACGACTGGTGAATATGGGGGTGGAGTCATTTCTGGTCGGCTCGGCCGTGAACCTGGTATCCGCACAACGACTGGCGCGCAAGATTTGTCCGGAGTGCAAGCAGGAGGATCATATCCCGCATGCAGCCCTGCTTGAAGCCGGCGTGGCGGCCGCTGAACTGGAGGATTTTCATCCGATGGCGGGTAAGGGATGTCCGCTGTGCAATGGCACAGGTTATAAGGGGCGAAGCGGTATTTATCAGGTGATGCCGGTTTTTGATGAAATCCGCGAGGCGGTCTATGCTGGCGAGAACAGCGACGCGATTAACCGTATTGCGATTGAGAAAGGGGTCAAATCCCTGCGTATGGCAGCCTTGGAAAAGGTGAAAAAAGGCGAGATATCTCTTGAAGAGTGTCTCAGGGTGACGGTGGCTGACTGATGACGACAACATTTGTTTGGCAGGCAAAGAACAAACAGGGGATAGAGCAGTCCGGCGAGATTGAGGCGGCCAACAAGGATATTGTTGTTGCCATGCTGCGCAGGCAGGGCTTGGCCGCGATCAAGGCCAAGAAAAAACCTGTCGAAATTCATCTGTTTCCTGAAAAAGTGGTAGAGAAAGATATCTCGATATTCTTTCGCCAGCTTGCCACGATGATCAATGCGGGTTTGCCTCTGGTGCAGTGTTTTGAACTGGCCGAACGCGGCTCGGAGAAGAAGGCCATGTGCAAACTGCTCAGGGATGTGCGTCAGAGTCTGGAGGGGGGTAATCCGCTGGGTGAAACCATGCGCAAGTTCCCCAAACAGTTCGATCGTCTGACCTGCGCCCTGATCGAAGCCGGAGAGCAGGGCGGTATCCTCGATTCCATTCTGCTGCGCTTGTGTGCCTATAAAGAGAAGGCGCTGAGCCTGAAAGCCAAGATCAAATCGGCGATGGTCTATCCCATCGCCATTCTGGTGGTCTCTTTTATTGTAACATCCATCCTGATGATTTTCGTAATTCCAATCTTCGCCGAGATGTTTGCCGACTTCGGAGCTGAGCTGCCTGCGCCGACTCAGATCGCTATGGCGATATCGGATATTTTTGTTGAGTTCTGGTATGTGGTTCTGTTTGCGCCGATACTGTTGGTGATGGCGATCAAGGCGTTGTACAAAACGCCAAAAGGTCACTACCAGCTCGACAAGCTGTTGCTTGCGCTGCCGATTATCGGGGATGTGTTGCGTAAAGCGTCAGTGGCGCGTTTCTGCCGTACCTTCTCAACGCTGTCGGCAGCCGGGGTGCCGATTCTGGAGGCGCTTGATACCGTTGCCGAGACATCGGGCAATCTGGTCATTGAAGAGGTGATATTGACCTCCAAGGATTCCATCTCGCAGGGGCAGACACTGACCGCTCCGCTGGAGGCCAGTAAGATTTTTCCGATCATGGTGACTCAGATGATCTCCATCGGTGAACAGACCGGTAGTCTTGAAGAGATGCTCAGTAAAATCGCCGATTTTTATGAAGAAGAGGTGGACACGGCTGTGGACAACATGCAGCAGTTGATGGAGCCGCTGATCATGGCTTTTCTGGGTGTGGTGATTGGCGGACTGGTGATTGCGATGTACCTGCCGATCTTCCAGATGGCTGCGATTGTTTGATCACGCTGGAGGCTGTTTTCCATGGTGGGCATGCGACAGCGCTGTAATCTGATATGCAGCTGATTTTTTACAGGGTCATTGCCGGTTGTATGATAGCACTGGTTACCGCCAGCTGGTTTTATGCGGCGGCAGAACCTGCGCAGCAACAGCTTATTCTTGCCGTAGGCATTCTGTTTATACTCTGGCTGGCCATTGAAGCCGCGCTGACCTACAGCGCGTTCTCCGAACCAAAACAGTGGGCGATCGGTTATCTGGTTGATGCCGCGCTGGCTGCCATGCTGATTTATGCCACCGGTGGTGTAGCCAGCCCCTTCTCCTTTCTGCTGGGTTTAATCATTATCGCTTCGGGCACGCATGCCTACCGTATGCTGCCGCTGGTGATTACTGTCGTTACCTGTGCTACATATCTGACTGCCGTATATGGCGAGGCCTGGTTGGTGCATCAAACGCAGCTCGATGAGCAGCAAGCCCTGCATATTCTGCTGCAGGTCTCCGCGCTGATGCTCGTCGGTGGCGTGATGGCTTTTATTGCCCGCCGCCACGCAAGTTTGCGTGCCAGCAGCGACAAGGCAGTCAGGCAACATCGCCAGTTAAAGGATCTGTACGATAAAATCATGTTATCCATGCGCGAGGGTGTGATTGTGCTGGATGACCGTTTGCAGGTCAGCGATATGAACGATGCCGCGCGTGAACTGCTGGGCAGGCACACGATTACAGAGCTGATCGCTGCTTCTCAGTTGAAGGAGTTCTTTCAGTTCTCTGATGCATCCATGTTTCAGTCTGAATACAGACTGGATGGCAGCGTGCTACTGGTTGCAGTGACAAAACTCTCATCCGAGGCGGATGCGACCTGGCTGCTGACGCTTGTCGATATCAGTGATTTGAGAAGGCTGGAACAGCAGCTGATTCAGAAAGAGAAGCTGGCGGCTATGGGGCAGATGTCAGCTATGCTGGCACATGAAATTCGCAATCCTATTCAAACCATGATGCAGGGGCTGGAGATTATGGCAGCCAATAAATCGGTGGACCTGAATGTGCATGAGATTATTCATGATGAGATGTTACGTTTGGGGCGTCTGGTCTCCACCATGCTCGATTATTCAAGGCCGCTGCTGCCTGCCGTGTCGCCGATGATGATGCCGCAGCTGATCGCTGCAGCGGTCAGTAAAATGGAGATGGTGGAGCCGGGAAAAGTGGAGTGGAGCTGTGAGTTGGGTGAGCTGGCCATCGACGGTGATCATTTTCGGCTTGTGCTGGATAACCTGCTTTCCAATGCCCTTGCCAACAGCTGCGAAGACAGCGCTGTGCAGGTTTGTCTGGGAGGTGATGCGGATAGCTGGTGCCTGTTTGTCTGTAATCAGGGCGAGATTCCCGAGGGCTTGCGGCAATCATTGTTTGAGCCGTTTGTGACCGGTCGCTCCAGAGGCATAGGCCTGGGACTGGCGACCGTAAAGCAGGTGTGTGAGGTGAATGGCTGGTCTGTGCGGGTGGAGAGTGGCACGGGGCAAACCTGTTTTACCGTAACCGGCCCCATGCTGGCGGATGATCAGGCTGCTGAAGTGACAGGGACGAAGGAGAGCGTGCATGGCTGAAATTTTACTCGTTGAAGATGAAGCCAATGCCCGCAAGATTTTATCGCTCGGGCTTGAGTTGCAGGGCCATCAGGTCATCGCTTGCGCCTCCCCTGAAGAGGCGCAAGCGCACATGAAAGCGCATGCCTTTGATATTGTGTTGACCGATCTGCGCATGGAGGGGCGTGATGCAGGTCTGGAAGTCATTAAACTCAGTAAAAAACTGCAACCCCGGGCAAGAGTGCTGTTGCTGACGGCTTATGCCAGTGCCGATACTGCGGTAACGGCCATGAAAGAGGGGGCTTTTGATTATCTGACCAAACCTGTTTCCGGTGAAGAGTTGGCCGCTGCCGTTGAACGGGCCCTGTTTGATGCGGCGCCGCCAACAACAGAGACCACGGTTGAACGCAGTGCTGAGCGCTCGGATGAAAAGGAGATGCTGGTCGGTGAGTCTGAGCTGATGCAGCGGGTCAGGCAGAGGCTGTCCAGGGCGGCTAAATCCGACTTTACTGTGCTGATTAGCGGCGAGTCGGGCACCGGCAAGGAACTGGCTGCACGTTTCGTGCATGCCCACTCCACGCGCAGCAAAAAAATGTTTGTGCCGGTGCACTGTGCGGCTATTCCTGAGGGGTTGTTCGAGTCTGAACTGTTCGGACACAGAAAGGGTTCATTTACCGGTGCGGACTTCGACCGTGTCGGTCTCATTGAATCGGCAGATGGCGGCACGCTGTTTCTCGATGAGGTGGGTGAGATGCCGCTCGCGGTGCAGGTCAAACTGCTCCGGGTTCTGCAGGAGCGGCGCATTCGCCGGGTGGGTGATGATGCCGAGCGGGATGTGAATATACGTATTATTGCCGCGACCAACCGCGATCTGGATGCCGAAGTTGCTCACGGGCGTTTCAGGGAAGACCTGTTCTTCCGCCTGAATGTGGTGCCGGTGCATATGCCGCCATTGCGGCAGCGGCGTGAAGATATCCCGCAACTGGCCAAAGCCATCGTGCGCCAGTGGAGTGAAGGGCGTGCGCGTATTGCCGAGTCATGCATGAAACGACTGTGCGAACTGCCGTTCATGGGTAATGTGCGCGAGCTGGAAAATATTCTGCAGCGCATGCTTGCACTGAGCGATACGGGCGATCTGGATCTGCAGCTACTGGCCGAGTTGTACTCCGGCGCCCAGAGTGAGCCGCAACTCTCACTCTCTTCGCTGCAGCATGATAATCATAATCTGGATGAGTGGATGGAAGCCATTGAAAAGCAGGTGATTGATGAGGCGCTGGCCAAAACCGGCGGCAATATTACCCGCGCAGCCGAGGAGCTGGGCATCAGTTTCCGTTCCTTGCGTTACCGTTTGAAAAAGCTCGGTTTTGCCAGAGGTGATGAGTGATTTCCATGCTGCTGCTGGCGGTTGTCGTAGGCATGATCTTCGGCAGTTTTGCCAATGTCTGTGTACACCGGATTCCGCAGGGTGAATCGATAGCCTTTCCCGGCAGCCATTGCCCCAAATGCAACCATGCCATCGCCTTTTACGACAATATTCCGCTGTTCTCCTGGCTGCTGCTGGGCGGGCGCTGTCGCCACTGTCAGGCCGCCATCGCATGGCGCTACCCGCTGCTGGAGCTGTTGATGGGCATCAGCTGGGGGTTGCTGGCCTGGCACTATGGCCCAACACTGATGCTGCTCGAAGCGCTCTGCCTGTTCTTCCTGCTATGGATACTGACCTTTATCGATCTGGAAACCTTCCTGTTGCCGAATGTGCTGACCTTTCCGGGCATCGCACTGGGGCTGGCTTTCTCGGTGATGTCCGGCGACTGGCAGGATGCACTGATCGGGGCCATTGCCGGTTATAGTATACTGTGGCTGGTAGCCCGGCTGTTTTTGAAGGTAACCGGTCAGGAAGGCATGGGTTATGGCGACTTCAAACTGCTTGCCATGCTCGGGGCATTTATGGGCTGGCAGGCATTGCCATTTATTATCTTTGCCTCATCTGTGGCCGGCGCACTGATTGGTGCTGTGATGCTGAAATTGTCGGGGCGGGGCTTTCGCAGCGAAATTCCATTCGGTCCCTATCTGGCTGTGGCGGGCATGTGCTGGTATGTCTGGTCTGAACAGATTCTGGACTGGTATCTGGGTTTTTCAGGCATCAACCCGTGAGAGTCTTGCGCAGAATCGGCCTGACCGGCGGTATCGGCAGCGGCAAGAGTACGGTGGCAACGATGTTCGCCGAACTGGGGTTGCCGGTACTGGATCTGGACAAGGTGGGACGTGAGCTGCTTGCGCCCGGAACTGTAGCCTTGCAACGGGTTGTACAAGTGTTCGGAGATGGATTTGTATTGCCGGATGGATCACTGGATCGCCGGGCATTGGCGGCGCACTGTTTCGCTTCGGCGCAAGCCACGAAAGAGCTTAATGGCATCATGCACCCTTTGATCTGGCAGGCGGAGCAGCAGTGGCTTGCCGGACAATCGGGAGAGTTGGCCATCATTGAGGCATCAGTATTGCTGGAGTCCGGAGGCGCGGGGCGCATGGATGCCGTCATTGTTGTGATGGCCGAGCAGCCTGTCCGCCTGCAGCGCGTGCTTGCACGGGGGCTACAGGATGAGCATGCATTTTATGCTATCATCAAGCGTCAGTGTACCGATGAGCAGCGCCGGGAACAGGCGGATTTTCTTATTGATAACAATGATTCACTGCAGGCGCTGCGCGATCAGGTTGACTCGCTTTATGCACAGCTGCGAAAGGATTTAAGTAAATAACGTTTTTATCGAGCTTGACAGCGTGAGTCGGCCCATTAACAATGCATGCGTCGGGTTTCTCCGGCGTTCCGTTTGTCCGTAAGGATTTGTCGTAATTCAGTTCATTGATGGCACCTCAGACCTCATGATCCGACCAGTGTCCACTTTTGGAGTATTTTAATGTCTAAAGATAGCGAAACCGCACAGGCAGTGGCTGATTCCACACCGGCAGCAGATGTGAGTTCTGAAGCGGCGAAACCTCGTCCACGCGGTCGTCCACGCAAGGCGGCAAAAGAGGTTGAAGTTAACAGTAAGGATGCAGATACGCAGGCAACAACTGCGGTTGCCGTTGAGCCGAAGCCGAAGCCGAAACCTCAGCGTCGAGCCCGTCCGGTGAAAGCTGAAAAATCAGAAGCGGTCGAGGCAGAGAAAAAGAGTGCTCCGGTTGCAGTGGCGAGTCCGGCGAGTGAAGAGAAGCCTCGCCGGCGTGTTCGCCCGCACAATGAGAAAAAAGATATGCAGGAGCCGGTTGAAAACGGCAATTCAAACGGCAATTCAAACGGCAATTCAAACGGCAATTCAAACGGCAATTCAAACGGCAATTCAAACGGTAATTCAAACGGTAATTCAAACGGTAATTCAAATGGTAATTCAAATGGTAATTCAAATGGCAACAGCGACGGCAACAGCGACAATGCCGAATCCCGCCAGGATGGACAGGATAACGGTCCGGATAACGCACGCCGCAATCGCTGGAAGAAGGGCGACCGGAATGCCAAGCCGCAACGTCCCCGCCGCGACGATGGTGAAGAGCGTATTTCCGACGAGATGGAAGGCGTGACGCTGAATCTGAAAGAGGTTTCGGCCAAATCGCCAACCGAGCTACTGGAGCTGGCCGATCAGTATGATATCGAGAATGCCGCAGGCATGCGCAAACAGGAGCAGGTTTCCGCCATTCTGCGCGGTCACGGCTTGCGTGGCGGCACCATCTACAGTGAAGGTGTGCTGGAGATTCTGCCCGACGGTTTCGGTTTTCTGCGCTCACCGGATGCGAATTACCTTTCAGGCCCGGACGATGTTTATGTCTCCACCCACCAGATTCGCCGCTTTTTCCTGCGCAAGGGTGACACCGTAGCCGGTGAAATCCGTTCTCCGCGCCGTGGCGAGAAATATTTTGCCCTGAAAACTGTCGATACCACCAACGGTCAGTCGCCCGAGCAGGCGCGCACCAAGGTGCTGTTCGACAACCTGACACCACTGTATCCGGATGAACGTCTGCATATGGAGATCGAGAATCCGACGCGCAAGGACATCACCGGCCGCATTATCGATATCGTGTCACCCATCGGTAAGGGGCAGCGCGCCCTGCTGGTAGCGCCACCGCGTACCGGTAAAACAGTGATGATGCAGTCGATTGCCCACTCCATTGAAGCCAATCACCCCAATGTTGAATTGATCGTGCTGCTGATCGATGAACGTCCTGAAGAAGTGACGGATATGAAGCGCTCGGTCAGAGGCGAAGTGGTTTCATCCACCTTTGATGAACCGGCCCAGCGTCATGTACAGGTTTCCGAAATGGTGATCGAGAAGGCCAAACGTCTGGTGGAAACAGGCAAGGATGTGGTGATCCTGCTCGATTCGATTACCAGGCTTGCCCGTGCCTACAACACCGTGGTGCCATCTTCAGGCAAGATTCTTACCGGTGGTGTGGATGCCAACGCACTGCACAGGCCGAAACGTTTCTTCGGTGCGGCCCGTAATATCGAAGGTGGCGGTTCGCTGACTATTATCGCGACAGCACTGGTTGAAACCGGCTCCAAGATGGATGAAGTGATCTTCGAAGAGTTCAAGGGTACCGGCAATATGGAGATCAGGCTTGATCGCAAGCTCTCCGACAAGCGTATTTTCCCGTCGATTGATATTGCGCCGTCCGGCACGCGTAAAGAGGAGCTTTTAACGCCTCGCGAAGATCTTCAGAAGGTATGGATTTTGCGCAAGATTCTCTCACCGATGGGCACCATTGATGCGATGGAGTTCCTCATCGACAAGCTCAGCACCACCAAGAATAACGCCGAGTTCTTCGATCGCATGAATCAGTAGAAGAAGTCAGATGTAGGATGTGAGATGTGAGACGGAACAGTAGTTGCATCTCACATCTGTCGTCTGACATCCGGCATTCGTATCTATATATCTATAAACCGAGGGAGTCGGGAAGATGGTGGAAGCGGGGGATATGGTAATCCCAGTAGCCATCTTTTTCATGGGTGATCCAGACGGTTTTGCAGCCCAGCTTGCGCGCCACCTTCAGGTTGTCCGCCATGTCATCAACCACCAGCGTCCGTTCAGGTGAACAGCCTTCAGCTGCTATCAGCCTGGCCAGCGTCTCCTTGTCCGGTTTGGGCATATAGTTGTTAAAACGAATGTCGTAGATCGCGGCAAAGTGGTGGGCGATACCGAGTACATCGAGAATGCGTTCGGCATGCTCAAGGATACCGTTGGTATGGATTACCTTGCGTCCGGGCAGCCGCGTCAGCGCATCATCGAGTTCAAAATCCGGTTTCAGTATTTCATGGGCATCAATATCGTGCACATCATGCAGAAAGGCTTCGGCTTCCATGCCGTGATGCAACATCATGCCGCGCAGTGTTGTGCCGTACTCTTTCCAGTATTTCACCCTGAGTCGATCCGCCTCTGCAGGATCAACGTCCAGCTCTTTGGCGACAAAGGCGGTCATGCGTTTATCCATGCGGGCAAACACGCCGTTGTCGGCGGCATACAGTGTATTGTCGAGATCAATCACAGCTAGGTCGAATGGCATGTCAGCATTATATCACTTGCAAGGTGAGTTCATATAGCTGAGATGTAAAACGGTGAAGGCGGCGGTTTGCGGTGGTATAAATATAAAATCGTTCGGGTTTCTGCTACATTAGCAGAGTGGGATATAGCGGAGGATGTTTATGTTTGATCTGATGATGAAATGGAAAGCGGCTGGCTTGCAGATGTTGTGGCCAGAGGAGATCGAGTCGCTTCCCGGCTGGAAGGCGCTGCTGGCGCGCATGCTGCAGGTCAGTTTTGCGGTGGTGCGCGACTTTCTTGAAGGGCAGCTCACCCTGCGCGCCATGAGTCTGGTCTATACCACACTGCTTTCGCTGGTGCCGCTTTTGGCACTGACCTTCTCCGTGCTCAAGGGCTTCGGAGTGCAGAACCAGCTTGAACCGGCGCTGGTGAATACACTGTCCGCACTCGGCGACAAGGGCGAGGAGATCGCCCGGCAGATCGTCAGTTTCGTGGATAATATCAAGGTCGGCGTGCTGGGCTCTCTGGGGCTCGGCATGCTGATCTATACGGTTGTTTCCCTGCTGCACAAAATCGAAAAATCCTTCAACTATATCTGGCACATCGAACAGGCCCGGCCCATCGGGCAACGCTTCAGCGAATATCTGAGTGTCATTCTGGTGGGGCCGCTACTGATCTTTTCAGCGCTCGGCGTGACCGCATCGCTGATGAGTAACGCCGTAGTAGAAGCTGTTTCCAGCCTGCCGGTGATGGGCTTTGTCGTGCATTCCATCGGCCAGTTGATTCCCTACGCGCTGGTGATCGTCGCGTTTACCTTTGTTTATATCTTTATGCCGAATACCCGTGTGAAGATCGTGCCTGCGCTGATCGGCGGCACTGTGGCCGGTATCGCATGGGAGACGGCCGGCTGGGCCTTCGGTGCATTTGTGGTTAATTCGGGCAATTACACGGCCATCTATTCCGGTTTCGCCATCCTGATCATGTTCATGATCTGGCTGTTTCTGAGTTGGTTGATCCTGCTGCTGGGTACCAGCATCGCCTTCTATTGCCAGCATCCGGGGCATATCACCATGCGGCGTGGACAGCAGGAGATGAGTGCGGTGATGATGGAGAGGCTGTGTATGCTGTCGATGTACTTTATCGGGGGGCATTACTATAGCCAGCAGAAAGCCTGGCAGCTGGATGAGCTGGCGCGCTGGCTGGGCGTGCCGCTGAATGTATCCGAATCGATCCTGAGCCGGCTGCATGACCGCCAGCTTATTCTGGCCACCAGCGAAGGCGGGCCTCCGTTTGTGCCTGCGCACGATATGGAGACCCTGCAGGTCAAACAGATTCTGGATGCCGTGCGCGCAGGCGGTGATGCCGGTGGCCTGATGCCGTGGCGTCTACCCGATGATCCGGTCGTCAATCAAATGCTGCAGGCGGCCGACGATGCCATCGATCAGGCCCTGGGGCAGCAAACGCTCAAGGACATGGTCATTGCCGGCATTGAACATGAGGCGGAAGGGAAGATCGGGGCCAATGGTGCCGGGTCATGATTTGACCCCATGCCTGTTCTCGGTTTGATGGTCGTACAAAGAGGCTGGGTTAATCGTCGCTCTTCGGGTTTGGATTTTCCGGCCTGTGGCCGGGCCGGGCCAGAATTTCGATATATACGGATTCCGGCTGCTGCGCCTGGCATCTATGGCTTTACCAAGCTCAGGCACTGGGACCACTTTCGCTGCTTCAGCCGTAAGGCCGACACGACAGTCGAAATCCCAGACGTCGAAACCTTCCGGCAGCTCTTTTTTGCGTTCGCGCGCCAGATATTTTTTTACATCGCTTCTTACGCCGTCGACTAGCCTGGCGAATTTGATTTTCGGGTGGGTTAATTTAAAGGTCTTTTTCATGTCCCCGAAATCTGTTCCAAGCCGGCATCATCTGCAATCAGTACAGGGCATGGTTGCCCGGCAGGGCAGATTGAGCCGGTGCTTCGTTAATGACTGTTCTTTGCGGCAGCCCTTTGCGGAAAGATCAAAATACAGACCACGATAAACAGCAGCAGAGCTGCCGTTGCCGAATACCGGCTGAGCTCCAGGCCACCTTCACTGATCGGTTTATCAAGGAAATCACCGACTACGGCACCCAGAGGGCGGGTAAGAATAAAAGCCAGCCAGAACAGCAGGGTGCGGGATATATGTGTGCGATAGTAGGCGATGGCAATGAGTGCCAGCAAAGTGCCGAATAAAATCGCGGCGCCGACATAACCCAGTTCGGGAGCATCCGCTGTCCAGTCGCCGAGAGCCGTACCCAGAGTCTGGGAGAACATGATTGTCAGCCAGTAGAACATCTCGGATTTAGGGCTGATGACGCTATGAATCGATACCGAACCGAGGCTGCGATGCCAGATCAACAGCGAAACGATAAGCAGAGCGAGCAACAGCGATGAGCCGCCGGCATAACCCAGACCCAGCGAGCGATCTGCAAAGTCGGCAAGCGTCGTGCCGACAGTGGTGGTGGCGATAATGGTTGCCCAGTACATGAAGGGGTGAAACTGTCTGGCTGAAATCTGGTAGAAGACGGCGACGAAAAAGATCAGCGCGAAAATGCCGGTGCTGAGCAGATAACCCAGATCCATCGACATCGACACCGCATCACCACCGGTTTCGCCAAGCGTAGTGGCGGCAATTTTGATGACCCAGAACAGCAGTGTAACTTCCGGAACCTTGCCCAGGCTCTCATGAATGGTGTTATTCAAACGGCTCTCCGGTTATGGCTTATGCGTCAGTGTTACAGGTTTAGCTGCTGCAAGTTTACCGCTAACGATCATCGCGCGAGTCGCCCCCCCGTATGATGAAATGTAAGCTTCATGGTGGAAGGTGACGGTTAGAGACTGCGCTTTATTTTGGAGCCATAGAGCCCGACAGCTAACGTAGCCCGCCTTGGATGACTCGTACCCCGGATTGCCTCTATAAGAGCGAATGTTAAAAGGGCCGTTGGCGATTTCACATTGCCCTCAGGCTGATCATCCTGGCAACCGCCACCTTCCAATCTCAAGGATAGCGAGAAGGAGGAAAAATGGAACTCAGAGCGATATA
>MNWZ01000031.1 GCA_001871925.1 Zetaproteobacteria bacterium CG1_02_53_45 | reverse complement strand
TGGGCGACCCATGCCGCCAGAGTAATCATTCAGATGCTCTTCAATCCGGATAAGTTCAAGGATGGTCACAAATTGCTGCTGCTTCTCAGTCAGCGGTCCAAGCTCTTCCTCTAGCCATGGAAACAGCGATCCTTGAATTATTAGCCAGCTCTGTGATAATCCCTCTCGAAGATGATTCATCTTTGATCTCCTTTCTGGTTTGGTTGTCGTCGATGACTTACCCTACCAGAAGGGAGTTTTTTCGCCTCTTCTCAAAGGCTGAATTCAGCAGGTTTGAAGACTTTTGCAAGAGGCTCCTATGCGATGGAAAAGCGCTATTTCCATAAGGATGGCAGCATTCTCTGGATTAATCTGACTGCTTCACTTGTCATGACGGATGATGGGAGGCCGGACTACTTTATTGCGGCGATTGAAAATATTTCCACCCGTAAAAAGCTGAGCCAACAACTGATGCATGAGCGAAACCTGGCCCGGAAATATCTCGATGTTGCCGGCGTTATGATCGTTGCTCTCGACTTTGACGGGCGTATTACGCTGATTAACAAGAGAGGACTGGATATTCTGGGTTATGAAGAGAATGAGTTGCTTCATAAGAACTGGTTTGACATATGTCTTCCGACAGAGGTGAAAGAAAAGGTTCAGGCGGTATTTAACCGGCTCATGCTGGGGGGGCTGGAGATTGTGAATTACTACGAGAATCCTGTGGTGACCAGGGCAGGCGAAAATCGAATTGTCGCATTTCACAATGCCCTGTTAACTGATGATCAAGGCAATATAACCGGGCTGATATCCTCAGGTGAAGATGTTACAGAGCGTAAAGTTGCGGCAGAGAAGCTGCTAAAGCTTTCACAGGCTGTTGAGCAGTCCGGTGAAGCTGTGATGATCACGGATGTGGATGGTGCAATTGAGTATATTAACAACGCCTTCAGTCTCATTACAGGGTATAGTCGGGAAGAGGTGATAGGCCGGAATCCACGCATTCTGAAAAGCGGCGAACATGGTTTTGCTCATTATGAGGCTATGTGGGAGAGGCTCTCCAGCGGCAAGGTATGGCAGGGACGTGTCATTGATAAACGCAAGGACGGCACGCTCTATCCGGCCATGGTGACAATTTCACCACTGAAAAATGAAGATGGGGTGACAACCCATTATGTGGGTGTTCAGCAGAGCCTGAAGAAATACGAGGATCTGGAAAGACAGTTTCACCAGTCGCAGAAGATGGAGGCGATAGGTACGCTGGTTGGGGGTATTGCCCACGATTTCAACAATTCACTGGCAGGTATTATCAGTAACCTTTATCTGGCCAGGCGCCACTGTACAGATCCCAAAACTATTAAAAGGGTGGAAAATGCTGAACAGTTATCCTTTTCGGCAGCCGCCGTTATCCGGCAGTTACTGACGTTCTCCCGCAAAGGTTCTGTGAGTATGGGGCTGGTTTCGATGGCATCATTCCTCAAAGAGGTGGTCAAGCTGAATCGGGTTTCAGTACCTGAGAATATTATCATCAACCTCGATGTGCTTGAGGAGGGGTTGAAAATCAAGGGAGATGTTAATCAACTGCAACAGGTGATCATGAACCTGATTAACAATGCTCGTGATGCGGTTGAACATGTAGCCAATCCTGAAATCACGATTTCAATGCATGCGAAACCGGCTGAATCTGATGAGCAGGCTGCTTTTCCGAAGCTGAAAAACCGGGAGTTGATCTGTATCGCTGTTGAAGATAACGGCTGTGGTATCAGGCAAGCTGATCAGGAGCATATATTTGAACCCTTCTTTACCACCAAAGAGCAAGGCAAGGGGACCGGACTTGGTCTGGCGATGGTGTTTGGCGCTGTCAAAACACATAATGGCTGGATTTTTTCGAAGCCGGGTAAAGATGGTTCAGGCACGGTGATGAAAATCTATCTCCCTGTGGATAAAAGTGGAGGCGATCTCGCAACTTCCCAGCTGGCAGATGATCTGATTGTAGAGGGAAAAGGCGAAACCATACTGCTTGTTGATGACAACGAAATGGTGCTGGATGTGGGACGAGAAGTTTTGGAGGGATTGAATTATCAGGTTATTTCAGCCAAGGATGGACTCGAAGCTGTTGAAATTTATGGCGAGAAGGGTGCTGGAATAGATATGTTGCTTCTGGATGTGGTGATGCCAAGACTGGGGGGGATGGAAGCACTGAAACAGATTCGCCAGATGAATCCTGATGTCAAAGCACTGTTTGCTACCGGTTATAATAAGGCAGTGGCTACTGACAGCCATGAATTCAAGTCAGAGCGCATTATATCCAAACCATTCGCTATTTCAGAGCTTAGTCAGGAAATTAGAAACAAGCTGAATTCCTAGGCGAGACTTTTCCGCCTTATATCCAGCGGCGCACTTTTGTTTTGTAACGGATATAAACATCACCGAACTTTTTTTCCAGATGTTCTTCTTCGGGGATAATCTGGAAGGTATTGATATACATGATAAAACCGCCAACGACGAAGAGGCCGAATTTGGCACCAAGCCAGATGCTCAGGGCTGACAGGGTCAGTATGAGTCCGAGATACATGGGGTTTCTTGTGTATCTGTATATCCCGGATGAGACGATAGCCGATGTCTTGTGCGGGTAGCGCGGGTCAATAGTTGTTTTGGCCAGCTTGAAACTAACCAGTGCCCAGAGGTCAATACTGATAGCCATACCCAGCAGGATACAGGCAATACTGCGTCTGATCTCCACCCCTATGCCGTGCGGAGGGAAAATCTCACTCAGTCCCCAGATTGCCACGGCGCAAAGCAGTGCAACCAGAGGTGGTGGAATTTTCAGGCTGAGCCGTTTCACTGGCTTTGCCTGATATGACTGTTCCAGATGTGCACCACATAATAGATGGGGGCATGGTCAGCGATATTGTCCAGCGGCACAGCCGAAAAATCACCCTGTTTCCAGCAGTTGTAGATGGTTCCCATATGCCGGTAGTGGCCCCTGAGCATGGTGCTTAGACGCTTCCAGAAGCCGGTTTTTTGCAGCACATGCCCCTGATCATCGATATGCACCAGATGCCCGGCATGCCGGTAAGCTATCGCGGGCGGTAACATGCAAACCACATCGTTGTTGTGCACGAAACGCCAGTGGTTCTTTGGCACCAGGTTGCAGAACTGTTTGTCGCCGCAGCGGGGCGAGGCCATGGTGTAGATGCCCTGTGGTTTGGCATAGCGGGCGGCTGCAAGTGTGGCCAGAGCACCGCCCAGACTGTGGCCGGTAAACCACACTTTGATCTTGCTGCTGCCGAAATCGGTAATGATGTCGAGATAGTCGTACATATCCTCCCACACCGAATCGAGAGCCTGCTTGAAGCCCTGATGCACCTTGCCGCCATAGCTGTTGTTGACCAGCCTGATTTTCAGGTCGGTCAGGATATCTCTTCTGTCCATTTCGGTGCCTCTGAAACAGACAATAACAAAATCACTGTTGTGTGCGACAAATGCCTGTGTCCCGCTCTTTTCATGTTCAAAGAACTCGCAATAGGGCAGTCCTGCATCAGCGAGCTTGTGGCGTACAAAATCATGCTGCTGCACATAAGCCAGCAGTGATGCCTCGGCCAGCCACCATGCGTTGACCGACTGATAGGTATCGGCGGCGAATTGAAACGGTTGCGAGGCAGCATCGGCAAAGTAGTCATATCTGTCATTGGCACAAAACAGCGCTTTGAACGAGAGGTCGGTGGGCAGCTGTTTTGGATTCAGGTCGGGCATGGGAACCTCTTGCGGGTGGGGGCTGATATCAGCGGCGCTGATCATAAACTGCGAATATAAATATGCCAAATCGGACAATCGAAGCGGCTGGAAAAAGACTTTTCTTTCCGCAACGATATCGTGTTACTATTTCGATAATGGTGACAGAAGGAGAAACAATGGAATCGCAAAACGGCCCAGGCAGAGAGCAGTTGCGCGCACATCGGCAGGTGTTCTGGGATGCCTGGCATAAGGCGCAGGCTGATTTGCCGCTCAACGCACTGGAAGTGCGTATTGCCAGGGTGATCGGCATGCATCCGGAATATCACCATTACTTTGAAGATATGGAAGATTTTCTTGATCGCGATTTTCAGGTTGATGACGGCATGAACCCTTATCTGCATCTGTCCCTGCATCTGGCACTCGAAGAGCAGGCGGCAACCAAACATCCGCCGGAACTGGCCAAAGCGCTGGAACATATGGTGGCGATAAAAAGAATGGATCGCCACGATGCCATGCACAAGCTGCTGGAGGTACTGGCTGAAACGGTGTTTTACGCCCAGCGGGCCGGAGGAGAGCCGGACGTGGAAGCCTATGCCCGGCGTATGAAGGAGCTGGCGCAACTATGATCCGCAATCTTCTTGTATCGATCCTCTTCTTTGTCGGCCCTGCGCTGCTGATGTTTATGGCCCGAAATATCGTATTGATGACATTAATCTGGCTGAAAAACCGCCAGCGCAGGGAGCTTCAGCAGGAAGTCATTGATATCACGCCGATTCATCATCACATCCACCCGAACTGGTTTGTGATTGCTGTCGCGGTTGTCAGTCTGGGCTGTGCCGTAACCGTATTTATGGAGTTGCAGCGCATGGATGATGTTGTGTCGCAGCAGTATGTGCCCGCGCATATGAGTGAGTCAGGCAAGATCATTCCGGGTCACTGGGAACCGAAAGCGCCGGCAGCTGATTGACCGGCTTCAGGCAAGTGCAGCCCTCACTGTTTGACGAACCTCTGCAGATCGGTGAAGTCGCCGTTGCTGATGTGATCGCCGCTCTGGAAAGCGGGGCACTGCTGCTGACCGCATCTGCAGCGCATGCTATCGACTGGAAACGCCGCATCACCGCTGCTTCAACAGCACCGGTCATCCCGACCCCGAACGTGGTTGCATGGCAGGAGTGGATAGCCGAACTGGCTGATCGGGAGACCACGCTGCCAGTTGCACTGAACCGCATGCAGGAGATGCAGCTCTGGGAGCAGGTGATTCGCGCCGATCTCTCTGATGGTTCGCAATCGCTCTCATCTATCCGCGGTCTTGCCCGCCATGCCCGCGAAGCATGGTCGGTGATGCAGGAGTACAGGATTCCGTTATCCGGTCTGGCCTTTGGTGGAGAAGAGGCGGAGTCACTGACGCGCTGGATAAGCCGGATAAAACAGTTGCTGCAGGAAGATCACCTGAACGGGCGGCTGCTTGCCGCTGATCTGGCCGAACTGCTGATTCCCGTGCTTCCTCGCTTGATTGATGTTAAAAATATACTGCTTGATGGCTTTGAATCCTTTACGCCGCAGCAGGAAGCCCTGTTGCAGACGCTGTTACAACACGGGATCCGCTTGCAAGTAGTCACACAGCTGCAGGCAGGTGACGCAGTGCCCGCAGTGATCCGTTGCCCGGATGAACGTGCGGAGTTAACCCACCTGAGCCACCGTATTGCCGATATCCTTGCCCGCTCGCCGCAGGCGCGCATTGCACTGCTGACCAGTGACAGTATCAGCGATCTTGCACCGCTGAAACGCAGGCTTAACCAAACCCTGATGCCTGAGAGTATCTATAATCCTGCAGCAGATATGCATGCAGTATTGATGCCGGGCGAACGGCTGACCGAAACAGCGATGATTACGCAGCTGCTGTTTGTACTGGGGTTAGCCGGCAACGGTAGTGTCAGCTTCAGCGATTTCTCGCGGCTGCTCTTTATGCCGTGGCTTAAAGGTTATAACGCCGAGCGTTTCGCAAGGGCGGAGCTCGACAGGCTGCTACGGCGAAAAAATCGCCACCATATTTCGTTATCATCACTGCTTGAGTCACAACTGCTGGATGGTCTGCCTGAATTGGCGGCAGTGCTGTCTGTATTGACCCGGTGGAAAGCCTCTCGCCAGGCAGCAAGTGTATGGGTGAAGCTGGTGCATAATTTACTGCAGGATATCGGTTTTGTGCCCTCCGGCTTCGGTGAGGAGTGCCGCAGCAATGATGAAATTCGCCTGATCAACAGCTTTCGTGATGCCCTTGGCTCTCTGGTCTGCCTGGATGCGGTCAGCGAATTGATGAGTTGGTCGCGCTTTCTCTCCATGCTGCGTTCAGCCTGCACGGATGCCAGCCTGCGGGCTTCCGTCTCTTACCCCAATGTGGTGGTTATGCCGCTGGCACAGGTGGTGGGGCTGAAATTTGATTATCTCTTTGTGGCGGGCCTGGAGGAGCACTCTTTTCCAATGAATGCGCGCACCCTCTCGCTGCTGCCGCTGCCGGTGCAGCAGAAGTATAACATCAGCATGAGTCAGGCCACACTGGCATTTGAACGTTCATGTTTTATCTGGCAGCAACTGCTGACTGCGGCACCCAGTATCGAAATAAGCTATGTCGCACAGCGCGGGGAGCAGGAGAGCAGGCTTTCACCGTTTGCCCGTGGCGCTACCCTTACTGACTACACCGCACTGGATGCGGGCAACACAAACAGGCTGGAGCTGGAGTCGTATGTGGATGCGCCACCGCTGCCACTGTTACAGCAGGAGCAACGCGGCGGCGGTACGGCGCTGATCAGGGATCAGTCGGCATGCCCGTTCAGGGCATTCGCCCGGCATCGACTCATGATCCATGAACTCGGTGATTCAAGCCCCGGCATAGAGCCGGGCACCAAAGGCTCGTTACTGCATCTGGCACTCGAATTTATCTGGACGCACTTACAGACAGCAGAGCGATTGCATGCTCTGGATGAGGCAGGGCGGCGGATTCTGATTGATGAAGCTATCGCCTCTGCCTGGCAGCGAAACAGGGCCACTGTTCCTGCCGCACTGCGCGAGATTGAAGTTCATCGCATGCAGGCCGTACTGCTTGAGTGGCTGGAGCTGGAGAGCCAGCGGCCTCCATTCCAGCTGCTGAGCGTGGAAAAGTCTTATCGCTTGCTGTTACCGGAGCAGGGGGAGAGACAATTCTCCGTGCAGATTACGGCTGATCGTATCGACCGTGATGCTGACGGGCGCAGGATATTGATCGATTATAAAACCGGTGCCAAACTGAGTGTGGGTAAGTGGATAGGTTCGCGTATCGAGGAGCCTCAGTTGCCTCTCTATGCCATGGCGGCAGAGCTGGGTGAGGATGATGCGGTCAGCTATGCGCGGGTGCGCAGCGGCGAGATGGGCTTTGAGGGGCTTGCCGGTGAAGATGTCGGCATCAACGGCATTACCCCCTGCGATGGTAAACGCAACAGTCCGGATGGTTGGGGGGGGGTGCTAGACTCGTGGCGGGAGAATATCAATGTTCTGGCCGGGGAGTTTGCCGATGGGCGCTGTGAGGTGTCACCGCGCGATGAAAAGGCATGTAATTACTGCGGACTTGAAGCTGTGTGCAGGATTGAGGAGACCGGTTTCGATATGGATGCAGGGGATGAGTCGTGAGTGAGCAGGCGCGGAAAAAAGCGCGCAATCCGCACTACTCATCGCTGGTGCAGGCACCTGCGGGTTCCGGTAAAACAGAGCTGTTGACCCAGCGCATTCTGGCACTATTGGCGCTTGTCGATGAGCCGGAGGAGATACTGGCGCTCACCTTCACCCGCAAAGCGGCTGCCGAGATGCGCAGTCGCGTGATCGAAGCACTTTGCATGGAGAAGCCCGATGCAAGCCAGACGCATAAGATGGAAACATGGGAGCTTGCGCAGGCTGCCCTGAAACGCTCTGCTGAGCGTGGCTGGCACATCAGCGAACATGCCGGACGCCTCAGGCTTATGACACTCGACAGTCTTACCCATTCACTGGCAGCGCGTTTACCGCTGCTCTCGGGATTAGGTGAGATGCCAAGGCCGGGCGATTATCTTTATCCTGCCTACCGGAAGGCGGCAGAGACGGGGCTGGATCAGTTGCTGCGCAGCGATGTCGAGGCTGCCCGGTTGCTACTGCTGCATCTGGATCATCAGGCGGTGGTGCTGATTGATCTGGTGGCCGATATGCTGGCCAAGCGTGAGCAGTGGCTGGAGATTGTCATCGCCCATGCCCGCGATATGGATGGGTTGCGGAGCATGCTGGAGTCGGGTCTTGGCGATATCATGGAGGAGCCGCTGCGCTTATGCTCAGAGCTGATTCCCATCGGTATCCGCAATGTTTTGCCCGGGCTGCTTGCCTTTGCCGGTTCGCAGCGGGGAGAGCCGCAACTGCAGGCATTGAACTGCTGGCCGGATGCGGCACTCGACCAGCTGGGACAGTGGCAGTTGATTGCGGACGAGTTGTTGACCAAGGATGGTTTCAGGAAGCCCGGCGGCATCAATGCCCGTCGCGGGTTTCCGACCGGCAAAGTCTTTGCGGATCAGAAGCTGTTGTTTCAGGAGATATTGTCGCAGCTGGCCGATATCAGCGGTTTGGAAGAGGCCATGCTGGCCCTGCAGAAGCTGCCTGCTGAGCGGGGATACTCCGCACAGCAGTGGCTGTTGATGCAGGCACTCTTCTCGCTGCTGATACTCTCGGCCGGTCAGCTGCAGCAACTCTTTGCGCAGAATGGCGAGGCTGATTTTACCGAGATCGCCCTGCGTGCCCTGAAGGCTCTGGAAGGTGAGCAGGGCACGCCCTCCGATCTGCTGCTGAAACTCGATTACCGCATTCACCATATTCTGGTGGATGAATTTCAGGACACTTCATTGCTGCAGATGCGCCTGCTGCATAACCTTACTGCCGGCTGGCAGGCCGGTGACGGCAGGCATCGCACGTTGTTTATGGTGGGTGATCCGATGCAGTCGATCTACCGCTTCAGAAAAGCGGAGGTGGGGCTGTTTTTGCAGACCGCTGCCAATCAGGCGGGACTGCCTGTGATTGAGCCGCTGCAGCTGGAACGCAATTTCCGCTCGGCGCCGGCCATTGTGGACTGGGTAAACCGGGCCTTTGCCGCGATTTTTCCTGATTTGCAGGACACGGTACGCGGTGCTGTTGCCCATGCAGCGGCGACGGCTGCACTGAAACATGCCGGATCAATCAGGCTGCATGTTCAGCAACTGGGGCGTGATGATCTTCAGGAGGCCGAGGCGATTGTAGAGCTGATCCGTCGTGAACGGGGGATTCTGAAAGCCGGCGGAGGGGTGCAGTCGATCGCACTGCTGGCCCGATCACGCAAACATTTGCATGCCATCATGCCGGCTCTGCAGGAGGCCGGCATCCCGTTTCGCGCCACCAAGCTGTTGCCGCTGCATACACGTCCGGAGATTCGTCTGCTGCGTGCGCTGCTGCGTGCACTGTTGCATCCGGCCGATCGTGAGTCGTGGGCTGCACTGCTGCGCTCAAGTTATTGCGGCCTGAATACGGCCGATCTCTTCGCGCTGCTTGGTGGTAGTGACAAGCCGGTCTGGCAGCTGATCAGTGATGAGTCGCTGCTGGCGGGGATGCAGGCTGAGGCTGCCGGGAGGGTAAACGCATTGCGCAGGTCGCTAAACCCGTGCATGGATCAGGCCGGCCGTGTGCCGGTTCGCCAGTTGCTCGAGAGCGCCTGGTGTCGCCTGGCCATGTTTGAACTGCTTGATCAGAGCAGTAGCAGAAATATTGATGTGGCACTGGATCTGATCGCATCACTGGATCAGGGCGGGCGGATCGATTTCAGCCTTTTTGATGAACGTCTGGAAAAGCTCTTCGCCGCACCGGATGCATCCCCTGAAGCTGCGCAGGTGGAGTTGATGACCATGCATGGCGCCAAGGGATTGCAATGGGATGTGGTGATTCTTCCGGGGCTGGGTAAGCGGGGTAACAGCAGCGACTCGCCGCTGCTGGCTTTTACCGATGTGCCTGTACATGGCGAGGCGCATCCGCTGTTGGCGGTGCGTGCTGCCACGCGCGGCGGCGATGCCCTTTTTGCCTTGGTGAACGGAGTTGAAAAGTCCAAGTATGACTGTGAGTTAGCTCGTTTGCTTTATGTGGCATGTACACGAGCGGAGCGCGCGCTGCATATGGTCGGTCACGTCTCTGAAAACAGTGGCAATGCCGTTTCAGGCTCGCTGCTGAATCTGTTGCTTCCCGATGGTGTCGAGGGCGGATGTTTCGGCGCGGAAGTGGTGGATCTGGAGCGTGATAGCGATGTCCGGGCAACGCAGCGTTTGCCTTTGCAGCGCATCAGGCAACTGCCGGCAGTTCATGTGATTGAGCCCAGGGATGGGGAAGCCGAGGCGGAATATCTCTGGGCCGGACCGGAAGCCGCACCTGTCGGTAATGCCGTGCATGCAGCCCTGCAGCGCATTGGCGATGTTGGTGTGGAACAGTGGGGCGGCGAGCCTTATCACAAGCAGGGGCTGTTGTTGATACAGCACTTGCTGGTAGCTCAGGGGTTATCCGGTGTGATGCTCGAACAGGCTCAGAAGCGCGCGGTGGGTGCAATGGATCGAACGCTGGAAAGCGAAAGAGGCCGCTGGCTACTCTCCGGCAATCATGAAGATGCCCACTGCGAGTGGGCACTGAGCACCGAGCATGCAGGCTTTGTCTCCCATCATATCATTGACCGCAGCTTTATTGATGAGAAAGGCGTGCGCTGGATCATCGACTATAAAACAGCCGCACACGAAGGCAGTGATCTGGAAGGATTCCTTGCCGAAGAGGCCAAACGTCATGCGCCACAACTGCAACGTTATGCGGCTATTGTGAAGGCCATGGAGCCTGACCGGATCGTCAATTGTGCACTCTACTTTCCCATGCTTGATATCTGGCGTGAGATTGAGCCTTTGCCGGTGATGGATTCTTTGCCTGAGTGAGCCGGTGGCGCTAGTGTGCGCGGCCGTTTACAGAGTTTTACTTCGGAGGTAGAAAAGATGTTTCCACGCACACATTGCGGAGATTTCACAGTAATGCATATCGGACAGACGGTTCGTCTGAATGGTTGGACTCAGACCAATCGCGACCACGGTGGTGTAGTGTTTCTGGATGTGCGTGATCGCTCAGGCCTTGTGCAGGTGGTTGTGCATCCGGATACCGCCGAAATTCATAAACTTGCGCATGCGATGCGTCAGCAGGATGTGATTGAAGTTATCGGTGTGGTGATTGCACGCAGTCCTGAAGCAGTGAACAGCAAAATCGCTACAGGCGAAATTGAAATCAAGGCATCTGAAATTGTTGTCCTGAACAGTTCTGAAACACCGCCGTTTTTAATTGAAGACGATTGCGATACATCCGAGCAGGTGCGTCTGGAGTACCGTTACCTCGATCTGCGCCGTCCGAAAATGCAGCGTTTTATGGAACTGCGTCACCGTGTGACACATGCAGCACGCAACTATCTGGACAGCCAGAGCTTCCTGGAAATTGAAACCCCGATTCTGAATAAATCCACACCTGAAGGCGCACGCGATTATCTGGTGCCGTCGCGCGTATATCCCGGTTCATTTTTTGCGCTGCCGCAGAGCCCGCAGATTTTCAAACAGCTGCTGATGGTGGCCGGTATGGACCGCTACTACCAGATTGCCCGCTGTTTCCGTGATGAAGACCTGCGTGCAGACCGTCAGCCGGAATTTACCCAGGTGGATATCGAACTCTCGTTCGTCAATCAGGATGATGTGATGGCTGTAGCCGAAGGCCTGCTGCGCGCCATGTTCGATGCCGGTGTCGGTATTCGACTGCCTGAACAGTTCCCGCGCATTACCTATGCCGAAGCGATAGATAAATACGGTCTGGATCGCCCGGATGTACGTTTTGGACTGGAGCATGTGAATATCACCGGGCTGATGCAGCGGGTGGAGTTCAACGTGTTCCGTGAACCTGCCGATAATGGCGGTTTGATCAAGGTGATGCGTGTGCCCGGTGGTGCCAGCTCACTTTCCCGCAAACAGATTGATGATTACACCAGGTTTGTCTCCATCTACGGGGCCAGAGGGCTGGCGTGGATCAAGGTCAACGACAAGTCCGATCTGGCCGGTGGCCTGCAGTCTCCGATCGTGAAGTTCCTGCCCGAAGACATTCTGGCTGAAATGCTGGAAGCCTGCGGCGCCGAGAATGGCGACCTGCTCTTCTTCGGAGCCGGTGAAACCACAGTGGTCAACGATGCTCTGGGTCACCTGCGCGTGAAACTCGGCCAGGATCTGGGTCTGGTGGCTGAAAATGATCACCGCTTTGTCTGGGTGGTGGATTTCCCGATGTTCGCCTGGAATGCTGACGAGAAACGCCCTGAAGCGTTGCATCATCCGTTTACCGCGCCATCTGCAGAAGATCTGCACAAGCTTGAAAGCGATCCGCTCAACATGATTTCACAGGCCTATGATCTGGTCTGGAACGGCACTGAAATCGGTGGCGGCTCCATTCGTATTCATAATCCGGAAATTCAGGCGCGCGTATTCAGAACACTGGGCATCTCCGATGAAGATGCCGATGCCAAATTCGGTTTCCTGGTCAATGCACTGAAGTATGGCGCACCACCGCATGGTGGTCTGGCCTTCGGTCTGGACCGTGTACTCTCCCTGATGGCGGGTGTGGATTCCATTCGTGATGTGATTGCATTCCCGAAAACACAGAAAGCAGCCGATCCGATGTCCAATGCGCCAAGCGAAGTCAGCGATGCACAGTGGAAAGAACTGGGTCTGCGTAAACGGCCGACTATCAAGGAGAGCTGAGATTAGACCAGCTACGTTGACAATGGGAAGTCATCACTTGATCATACATGGTATGAAACGAGTTCTGTTCGTTCTTATTCTCACGCTCTCTGCCTGTGCAACGCATCCACCTGCGCAGGAAATGTCTGATGCCCGCTCCGCCATCAAAACAGCACAGGATCTGCCCGGCCAAACAGCCAGGGCCGACAAGTATCTGCAGTCGGCCGAGCAGGCGCTGGAAGATGCAGCTGCTGCAATCAGGCAGGAGCATTATGACCGGGCGCGTAATAAAGCGCTGGAAGCCAAGCGTCATGCACAGGAAGCGGCTCGTCTCAAACAATTCCCGAATAAATAACGGCAATACTTGCGAGGTTAGTCATGGCATTTGATAAGATCAGTCTGCCCGAAAACGGCGAGAAAATTACCATGGGTGAAAACGGCAAGCTGAATGTGCCGGATCAGCCGATTGTTACCTTTATCGAAGGTGACGGCACCGGACGCGATATCTGGTCTGCTTCACAGCGGGTTCTCGATGCCGCAGTGGACAAAGCGTACGCTGGAACGCGCAAAATTGCCTGGATGGAAGTGTTCGCCGGTGAGAAAGCCTGGAACATGTACGGCCAGAGTGATGATGCATGGTTGCCGCAGGAAACGCTGGATGCCTTTTCCGAATACCTGATCGGCATCAAAGGTCCGCTGACCACGCCGATTGGCGGCGGTATCACTTCTCTGAATGTGGCACTGCGACAGAAACTGGATCTCTATACCTGCCTGCGTCCGGTGAAATATTTTACCGGTGTACCATCACCGGTGAAACGCCCTGAAGATGTGGATATGGTTATATTCCGTGAGAATTCGGAAGATATCTATGCCGGCATCGAGTGGGCTGCCGGCTCCGATGAAGTGAAGAAGGTGATCAGCTTTCTGCAGGATGAGATGGGCGTTACCAAGATCCGTTTCCCTGACTCCAGCGGTATCGGTATCAAACCGGTTTCGCAGGAAGGTACGGCGCGTCTGGTACGTGCGGCTATTCAGTATGCCATCGACAACGATCGCAAGTCGGTGACGCTGGTGCACAAGGGCAATATCATGAAATTCACCGAGGGCGGTTTCCGCAACTGGGGATATGAGGTTGCCAGGTCAGAATTCGGTGCAGAAGAGATTGATGGCGGACCATGGTGCAAGTTGCCGAACGGCATCATCATCAAGGATGCCATTGCCGACATCGCGTTGCAGCAGGTGCTCACGCGTGCTACCGAATTCGATGTGATTGCTACCCTGAACCTGAACGGTGATTATCTCTCCGATGCGCTGGCCGCTCAGGTGGGGGGGATCGGAATCGCACCGGGTGCGAATATCAATTACAACTCCGGCCATGCGATTTTTGAGGCGACTCACGGCACGGCTCCGAAATATGCCGATAAAGATATGGTGAATCCGTCATCGGTTCTGCTTTCCGGTGAAATGATGCTGCGTTATATGGGCTGGGTGGAAGCCGCTGACCTGATTCTGCAGGGTATTAACGGGGCGATTACTGCGAAAACCGTCACTTATGATTTCCATCGTCTGATGGATGGTGCAACCAAACTCTCCACCTCCGAATTCGGTGATGCTGTGATTGCCAATATGGATGTGGCAGCCGCTGATTCCGTTGAAGATCAGTACGACCTGCTGGCAGCACGCTTTAAAGTGCTGTTTGAAGCGGGCACCGAGAAGAGCGCTGAAGTGGCTCAGGTGGCGATGGAGAAGGCACGCAAGCAGTTGACTGCTGCGGGCACCTTCTCTGAAGAGCAGGGCAAAAACCTGAAATCCTTTCTGGAACGTGATTTTGCCCAGATGGCGACAACCATGCGCAAGGAAGCAAAGGAGAAGCTGAATCCGTCACGCGTCAGTGCCGGTGCGATTTCATCGCTTTCTGCACTGCTCAGTGCAGCGGGCAATGCTCTGACCAGTATTGCCGAGCGTACCCAGAAAGCGGTTTCATGTCGCTCCGGTGAGATTACCAGTGCCGGTACACTGACCTGTGATGCCTGCGGGCATGAGTTGCACTTCAAGAAAACAGGGCGTGTTCCACCATGTCCGAAATGTCATGCCACGGAATTCGGCAAAAGCTATTGATGGGCATTCAGCACTGAGAACACGAAGGTCACGAAGAAAAAACTTGAATGAAAAAGGCCCGGTCAGATGACCGAGCCTTTTTTTATCTTACAGCTCCTTTGTATTCTATGCGCTGAAAAAATCAGAAGCGGAAGAAGCCGCCTGCGTATGGGCCTTTGAAGGTGGTGTTAACAAAGAGACCGCTGTTGTCGATTTTCAATTTCATCTGACGGTAACCGGCATAAATCCCCAGTGTCGGCACAGGCGAAAATTCGATCTGGGCATCGGCATCCAGGAAGCTGTTACCGGCATACCCGAGATAACCGACGCGGCCAACTACACCGACAAAGTCAGCCAGTGCGACACGTCCGCGCAGGCCCAGTGTCGGGATTGGCAGGGTAACATTCTTGCTGGCAGTCAGACCGCCACCGGTCATGGAAGTTTTCGCCATGATCATCTTGACCGAGCTTTCTATGCCCAGTTGGAAGCGGGAAGGCATATCATCCATATTCACGACATACCAGGTGTAACCGAAGTCGATCAGGTCCGCCTTGAACTCACTCTGCACATTGCCTGCAAAGGGGGTGCCGTTAAAAACGACAGGTGTGGGAAGTGTACCGTTGCCGGTGAAGCTCATGGGTACAAATCCGAAGGTGAGCAGTGAATCACCAAGGTTGATGCCGATTTCACCTGTCGGCTGTGTACTGTTGCCAAAGTTCAGATCGGTGTTCATATCAATGCGGGAGCCGACATTATTGATCGTTGCACCGAATTGTCCGGAAGGTGAGAGCAGCATATAGCCCACCTTGATTGAGACGGTTTCATCCGCCTGGGCGAAGCCGGCAAGGGAGAAACAGCCTGCTGCCACAGCAGATATCATTTTTGTTTTCAGATTGATCACCATTGTTTGGTCTCCATCATTGGGTTTATGAATTAGCAGACGTATGTTGACCATCTGCCTGATAAGGGATGTGATGCGAATCACGGCTCAATTTAACACTGCAAATCCTGAACCAACGGTTACAATCCTGCCATGTTTCTAGGTGTTGATACAGGGCAATCGCATTAAAATCATGAGCAGCCATTGGTTGCAAAAATGGTTATTTCGACAATAACAGATTAAATTTGGTTAAGACGGAGTGAGTGTGTCAATCAGCGTCCAATTTTGACCCCCTGTCAGCGTCCAAAATTGACCCCCCTAAAGGTGCCCGAAATCATGCTCGATTGGTAAACCTCCAGCTCTGATTTCCGGTCTCAATAATGTCGCAATGATGGGTGATCCGATCGAGCATTGCGGTTGTCATTTTGGCATCGCCAAATATCTGGGACCACTCGCCGAAACTGAGGTTGGTCGTAATGATCAGTGACGTAACTTCGTAGCAGCCGCTGACAAGATGGAATAAGCGCGCTGCGCCAGCCTGTGAG
>MNWZ01000077.1 GCA_001871925.1 Zetaproteobacteria bacterium CG1_02_53_45 | reverse complement strand
GATAAAAAAGATGTCCTTGAGCTCGTGTCGTTTCCGTCTTTCAATGCGTGGGTCTTCAATAGATGAGAAATGTGAGATGATGGATGTGGTTGGAATAGTGAGTGTTTTCATGTTGTCAGGCTACCACAAAATGATGTATAAAGCATTGTTTTATAATGATAATTGTTATATTCGTGAAGACAAATTTCGACTAAGAAACACTCACTCCGTCTTAACCAAATTTAATCTGTTATTGTCGAAATAACCATTTTTGCAACCAATGGCTGCTCATGATTTTAATGCGATTGCCCTGCGGTTGAAAGTGGAATGGCTAGCTCACTGACCACCATCTTGGTAACATTATTCTGCACCCTTCCAGATGGCAGCTTGAAGAAACCATCAGAATCTCCGGCAATATACTTCAACTCCAGCTGCTCATTAGCGACCAGCGCCAGCGGCAGATAATCACAACTGATCGACTGTAACAGGCGCTCAAGCATGCGTTCATGGTCCTGCATTTGATGATGTGACATAGGTCGGATGCTGGGTGGAACGTTAGCATGTTCATGATTCGCTTCGCGCCGCTGCATCATGGCAACCGGATCAGTAATCACTGCGCCTATATTCCTTTTGCCGCGTGAGCGGTATAATTTCCACTTATTGTGCAGTGGCTCGAAATAATTATTCATCTCACCGATTGTCTCACTGGCACCCAGAAACAGAATACCTTCTGACCTTAAGGCAAAATTAAACAGTTCCATCACCTTGCGCTGTAACACAGGCTGGAGGTAGATGAGAAGATTTCGACAGGTGATTAGATCCATATTGGTGAATGGTGGATCTTTGATGAGATTCTGCTGGGCAAAAACCACCATCTCACGAGTCTTGCGTGTAATATGATAAGAATCATCCTGTCGGTAAAAATATTTTGCCAGTAAGTCCTGCGGTATATCAGCTGCAATAGAGCCGGAAAAGGTACCGTTTCCGGCCTTCATGATTGCATTCCTGTCGACATCTGTGGCAAAGATTTTCACATCCACAGACAACCCCAGTTTTTCAATACATTCACTACATAGTATCGCCAATGAATAGGCCTCTTCGCCCGTAGAGCAACCGGCAACCCAGATGCGCAATTCACGTCCATCTTTCTGGCGAATAAGTTCAGGGAGGTATTTTTCTTCAAGGATATCGAAGGCTTTCCTGTCGCGGAAAAAGTTGGTTACACCAATGAGAAGCTCACGATGCAATGTCGTCACCTCAGCAGGGGAGGACTCCAGAAACTGCACGTAATTATCCAGTGTATTCATCTGATTCACCAGAAGGCGTCGTTCGATTCGACGCAGCAGCGTGCTGGGTTTGTAAAAGGTAAAATCGACCCCGGTTTTTTCACGCAATTTATAAAATATACGTGTCAGTCCATCTTCATTGGATCTTATCGTTCCAGACAACTCTGATCGACTGGCATAAGGGTGTTTGGCAAAGTCCATCAACTGCTGCGGCATAGTCTCAGCGGCCATAATGAAATCACACATGCCTGTGGCAATCGCGCTCTTGGGCATGCCATCAAACTTGGCTGAGTCAGCATCCTGAGCCATCACCATACCCATCTTCTCTTTGATGGTACGGATGCCTTGCGTACCATCACTGCCGGTGCCAGAAAGCACTATCGCTATCGCCTTGTCCTCCTGATCTTCGGCCAGGGATTTAAAAAAGATATCGATTGGCAAATTTAACCCACGATCATGCTCCTGCTCATCCAGCAGTAGGGCGCCATGAAAAATTTTCAGATTATGGTTGGGTGGAATCAGGTAAACCGTATTGGGCTCGACCTTCATAGCATCTTCAGCGCGCAGCACCGGCATCTCTGTATTACGCGAAAGCAATTCAACCATCAGACTTTTATGTGTCGGCGAGAGATGCTGAACCACAATAAATGCCATGCCCGAATCTATCGGCGCATGTTTAAAAAACTCTTCGATGGCCTCCAGACCACCTGCTGAAGCGCCAATACCCACATAATATGAGGGCATCACCTTAGTGGCATGAGTATCACTTATATTCCTATTCTCTTCTCCGCTGCCTTTACCGGCCATTGTCAATCTCCCCGTGCTAAAAACACATGAAAATTAAGAAGCATATGTAGTGCCAATAATTCAATAATCATGGACGATGAAGTAAGCTCTGTGAATGCCGCTTTAGGGCAGCAGAAGCAGCTCTAAGCTCTAAGTTCTAAGTTCTAAGTTCTATTACTATAATTGCCTGATATGCCCGGATGATCAAAACCCTTGGGCATTCATAGCTTTCGATGCAGGGGTGATCAAGTATAGATATACTATTAACATAACTGTTGTACCCAAGAAAAAACGAAAGAAGGGCACACCTGAAGCCAGTTTCCCCTTCGGGTTTCCGATCCTGCATATCCAAAACCGGTCACGCCTCCACCGCTATATCCGGTTTTGGAGTGTGTCCCGGCGGGAACTACTAAAACCTTTTCACAACACCGTCAGAGCATGGTTCTCGCTAATCCGCGATGGCCCTTTTTTAGGCTCGCCGGCTTCAATGACTATTAATCCATGAAAGTGAAGCAGAGTTACCCTACAATAGGTCAGAAGGTCGATGCTAAAGCGCAACAGGAGACGGGCAGGTAGTTGGTTATGACAGGTATCATCGAAACTGAAGGTGTGACGAAGCGATTCGCGGGAGTTCCTGCGGTTGACGGTGTTTCACTCTCTGTCTCCAGCGGAGAGATATTCGGGCTGCTGGGGCCGAATGCGGCGGGCAAGTCGACCATGATTCGACTGCTTGCCGGCATTCTCAATATCGACGGAGGATCAGCCCGCGTGCTTGGCCATGATCTGGTCATCGAGCGTGAGAAGATCAAGAGTGAAATCGGCTATGTGGCACAATCCTTTGCCCTCTATCCGGAACTGACCGTGGCCGAAAATCTGGAATTTTACAGCGCTATCTATACGCCGATCAGCAGGGAGAAGCAGCAGTTGCTGCTTAAGCAGTTCGGTCTGCAGCGTTTTGCCGCTCAGCGGGCCGGGCTGCTTTCCGGTGGATATAAGCGGAGGCTCTCTATTGCCTGTGCGCTTGCCCATGATCCGCAGCTGATCTTTCTCGACGAGCCTACTGCCGGTATTGATCCGGTGACGCGCAGGGAGCTGTGGGAACGTTTTTATGAACTGGCCGCTCTGGGTAAAACTTTGTTTGTGACCACCCATTACATGGAAGAGGCCGAACGCTGCAACAGACTTGCCTTTCTCCATCGCGGCAGAGTCGTTGCAGAGGGTACACTTGCTACAATTATATCTTCATTCACCGGGCACAGTGTTTATAGCGTTGCCTCGGCCCATAATGCAGCTCTCGCAGCAGGACTTCTGGCCATGCCGGAGGTGCTGCTGCTCAATCAGTTCGGCGACCGCTTGCGCGTGATTACGGATAGTTCACTAACTCCTGAATCGCTGCAGCGGGTTGTCCGCCGTCACTGTGATGCTGCAATTGAACTTGTTGAGCCCGACATCGAGGATGTATTTATGGCTCTGACACATGAGAGGGGCAGGAAATGAGACATGTACTTGCGCTGATGAAGAAGGAGTTTCTGCAGTTGCAGCGGGATCCGCGCCTGATCGGTTATATTATCATGGCTCCGGTGGTGCTGCTGATTCTCTTCGGACTGGCGCTGAAGCTGGAGCCTGAAAATGTCAAAATGGCCTATGTGGACAGGGATCAGTCGATGTTCAGCGAGCTGATCAAGACCAATATCTGGAACGAGGGTTACTTCCAACTCTATGAGGTGGCGGATGAAGCGGCGATTATCCGTGATATCCGCGACGGCAGGGCGCGCGCGGGGCTGTATATCGATGGTAACTTCTCGGCCGAGTTGACCGACAACAAACAGCCGACCGTGCACATGTATGTGGATGGCACCATGCCGTCGCTGGCCACGGCCATGGACAATAAAAAGGCAGCCATTACCGACGACAAGGTGAGCAGCCAGATGTATTTCCTTGAGCCCGATTCGGAGAACATCACCATCGCACCGGAGCCGTTTCTGCTGGATATGCAGATACTGTTTAATCCGGAAAAGCGGGAAACCTGGTTTTTCCTGCCAGGCGTGATCGGTGTGCTGATTATGCAGGTGGCGCTGATACTCACCGGCACCGCCATTGTGCGCGAAAAGGAGAACAATACGCTGGAACAGCTGATTGTCAGTCCGATCACCAGAATTGAGTTCATCCTCGGCAAGATCCTGCCCTATGTGCTGATCGCGTTCGCTGATTTCTATTTTATTCTCGCGCTCGGCTGGTTGCTGTTCGATCTGCCGATGCCGGCATCCCATATGTCACTGTTTGGACTCGGACTGGTTTACGTCAGCGGATTGATTGCTCTGGGGCTGGTGATCTCCACACTGAGCCAGACCCAGCAGCAGGCTATTTTTCTCTCTATCTTTGTGCTGATTCCATCTATTCTGCTCTCGGGTTTCATCTTCCCGATCGAGGCGATGCCGACTTATATCCAGCCGGTGGCATATCTGCTGCCGTTCACCTATTTTGTCGAGATCATCAGAGGGTTGTTGATCAAGGGCAGTGATCTTGCCGTACTGGTGCCGGCTTATGCTGCACTGGCGGGTTTTGCCGCGGTGTTTATCGCAATTTCCATCATCCGTTTCCGGAAAACGCTGGGGTGAAACGATGAATTTGTCGATGCGATTTGCTGCTTGCTGCTGCCTTACGCTGCTCTGCTATCCGCTCGATCTTCTGGCGGAAACGGCTGAACAAAAGGGATTAAACATCATGCGTGAGGCCGACAGGCGGGACACCGGCTGGGGTGACAGCTCCAGTCATATGACCATGATTCTGTCTAACAGGCAGGGGGATGAGAGAAAACGGCAGATCAGAAGCCGCTCGCTGGAGATGGTGGAGGATGGGGACAAACGGCTGATTTTTTTCGATTATCCACCCAATATGCGGGGCACGGGGTTTCTCAACTACACCCACAAACATGCCGATGATGACCAGTGGATCTATCTGCCTGCGCTCAAGCGGGTGCGGCGCATCGCCTCGCGCAGCAAGTCCGAGCCGTTTGTGGGCAGTGAATTCGCTTACGAGGATATTGCCGGTGAAGAGGTCGAGAAATACAGCTACCGCTGGCTGGGCGATGAGCTGTATGGCACGCACAACTGCTTTGTTATTGAGTCGGTTCCGGTGGATACGCGCAACTCCGGTTACAGTCGCCGCATCAGCTGGATGGATCAGCGCGACTATTATGCCTTAAAAGTCGACTATTTTGACCGCAAAAATGTGTTGCTGAAAACCCTGACGTTCGACGGCTACCGTCAGTATCTGGGTAAATTCTGGCGCCCTGATGCCATGCATATGGTCAACCACCAGAATGGCAGAAGTACGCGTATCATCCGGGACTCCTACCGGTTTCAGTCAGGGCTGAAAGCCTCCGACTTCAGTCAGCGCAGCCTGCAGATGGATCGGTAAGGCGGCTGCAGAAGCCTGATCTGAATCCTGTAATTTATATGACTGAAGGCCATGTGTTGCTTGATACTACGAACTGAATCCAGGGTTCAGTCGGGCGCCGGTATTCGGCCAGTTGCAGGTGGAGCACGCGCAGGTCGGCGTCGGAAATATCGTTGGCCGCTTGTTGCCGGGCGACAATCCGTTGCCTGAGTGTCTCCGTATCAATATCCAGCCAGAAGCAGTGCAGTGGGGTTTGGTTCTCATCAGCCAGTGTTTTGAGCTGGTGGCGCGAATCAGGGTGGATGAATGTAGCGTCCAGAATGACAGAAAATCCGGCGTTCAGGGCGATGCGGGCGGCATCGAACGTGGCTTTGTAGGTGTTAAGATGCATCTGGCGTCCGTACAGTTCCAGCTCGGGAAAAGCGGCGGCGATGCGTTTGCGTGTGGCATCGGTGCGGATAATGATGGCCCGCTCAATGCCACAACCGAGCAGGGCCAGGTGGCTTTTGCCGCTGCCGGAGAGTCCGCCGACAGCAAACAGTCGGGCCTGTGCCGGTTCTGTATAGCTGGCGGCAAGGTTAAAATACTTTCTGGCCTCATCGTAGCGTGGCTGCTGTTGCTCCGCCTCCAGCTCCTCTGCCAGCAGGCAGGCTACTTTGCCGCGTACGCAGGCGCGGTAGCAGAGATAATAGCGCAGCAGGATAAGAGCGGTGTAATCGCCTGTGTGTTCGAGGTAGCGGGAGAGCAGGCGCATGGCCAGATCGGAGCGGTCGTGCGCATCGAGATCCATCATCAGGAAGGCCACATCGTTCATCACGTCAATGATGCTGAAATCATCATTGAACTCGATACAGTCAAACAGCTGAGGGTGGTGATTGAACAGGGTAATGTTTTTCAGGTGCAGGTCGCCATGACAACGGCGTACAAAACCGTCATTTTGACGCTTGTTCAGTAGTTCGGAGAGCTTTTCACATGCCTGTTCGGCATAATCGGAGAGCCGCTGCATGGTTTTGAAAGAGAGTGCCCGGCCAACATGTTTCTCAGCCACGGCAAGGTTGGCCTGTATATGCTCATCAAGCAGTAGAGCGGAATCAATGCGGCTATTGGCGACCGGCTCCTCCCGGATATGAAAGTGGGCGATTTTGCCGGCCAGTTGATCGACCCATAGCGGATTGAAGCGGTTCTCCTGCAGCCTGTTGTCGAGCAGATCGGACTGCCTGAACTGCTGCATCTTCAGGCAGTATTCGACGATGTTGTTTGCATCCGCAAGGCGGCAGATGTTGTTGTGCAGGCTGACCGGTAGCACCTCAAGATAAATATCCGGCGAGAGTCTGCGATTGAGTCTTAACTCGCGTTCGCAGAGCTGTTTGCGCAGTTTCAGCGTGGTGAAGTCGAGAAAACCGAAGTTTACCGGTTTTTTTATTTTGTAGGCAAAACGGCCGGTGAGAAAGACCCAGGAGATATGTGTCTGGATCATTTTGATCTGTTCAACCGGATGTGGATAAAACTCCGGCTTGAAAAAACAGTTCAGCTGTTCAGGTAGTTCAGGCAAAACGGTACCTCAAACAAAACAGGCTCCGGTTTTCCGGAGCCTGAGAATTGCAGTGCAGTAAAAGCATTAGCCGTGGTTGATGAACATGCCCCGGTTGATGTCACCGATACTGATCATGCCGGTCAGGGCACCGTCATCGACTACCGGAATACGGCGCAGGTTTTTCAGGCCCATATAGGATGCAGCTTTCAGTACAGGGGTGTCGGACTCAACTGTCATCGGATCAGGGGTCATGACCTCTTTCACCTTCATGCACATCACACGTTTGTAGTTCTCTTCCATATCTTCGAAGTCACGGGCTGTTTTGGCATCGTGAATATATTCGCCGAAATTGGGATAGAGCGGCAGCATGGTGTCGCGGATAGTGATAATGCCGATCAGTCTGGTCTCGTCATCGTCGGCAACTACCGGCAGTGATCCGCAGCGGCGCATAACCATTTTTTGTGTGGCATCGTGCAGGGTATCGCCTGCCTTACAAGTCAGACTGCCACGTGACATTACTTCAGAAACTTTCATGATTCCTCCCGATTGGTGAAACGACCGGAGCGGGTTGGCCGTTTTCGAAGGCGCAGCATATCACGGATATTGCAGCTTGTGCATATGCTTTATTCTGCGCCTGCGAAAAAAAATATCCTGACCCTTGGATAGGGGTACTTAAATGAGCAGTTTGCTTTGCAAGATGTTGATTTGAAAGGAAAGTGTAAATCGCATATATCGCTTTCCGACAGCTGAAACGTCTGCAGCCGGATGATGTGCGATTCGGGTTTTCGATATGAATTTAGTTGACACCCGAATATCAGGCGGTATGTTTCCGCGCCTCAATACAGGTGCAGCGAAAGCTGTAAGGAGCAAAGAAACGTGGCAAATCATGTATCAGCACTGAAACGATCTCGTCAGGATCAGAAAAAACGTCTGCAGAATCGCACGCAGAAATCTGCAATGCGTACTGCAATCAAAAAAGTTTTGGTCGCTGTAGAATCCGGTGACAAAGACACTGCAGCAGTAGCACTGCGTCAGGCAACTTCTCTGCTCGACCGCGCAGGCCGTAAGAACCAGATTCATTCGAGTCAGGCTTCCCGTCGCGTATCGCGCTTGAATGCGAAAGTAAAAACTATCGCCTGATTTACAAATTCATTTTAAAAGCCCGCCTGACCTTTCGGTTTGGTGGGTTTTTTTTTGTCCTTCTGTAGCTTGCCGGTTAAGGAGCATCTGGTATGAATATCTTGATCATCGGCGCATCGCGCGGCATCGGGTTTGAGCTTGTGCGCCAGGCTATGGATGCAGGTCATACGGTGACAGCGCTGGCGCGTGACAAGTCGGTGTTTGACGGCGTCAAACACAAACGCTTCAAGGTTCGCCAGGGCGACATTATGAGTAGAAAGCTCATTGAAGGAGCCTGTACTGGTCAGGATGCCGTCTGCATTGCGGTTGGCATGATGCCCTCCAGTAAAACAGTGAAGCTGTTTTCCGAAGGTACTGCCAATGTGTTGTCCGGCATGAAAAAGGCCGGCGTCAAACGTCTGCTGGCGGTCACCGGCATCGGTGCAGGCGACAGCAGGGGACACGGTGGCTTCTTTTTCGAAAAGGTCACACTTGCTGCTCTGCTCAGGCATGTCTATGAGGATAAAAATCGTCAGGAAGAGATGATTAAAGCCAGCGCCTGCGACTGGACCATTGTGCGTCCGGTCTTTCTCACCCGAACACCATTAACCGGCATCTATCGTGTACTTACCGAACTTGATGGGTGCAAGGTGAAAAAAATCGCCCGCGCTGATGTTGCCCATTTTATGCTCAGTGAACTGGAACATCCTCAATACATTCACCGCACCCCGCTGCTGACTTACTAGGGTCTGTTCATATTAATGTTACTCAGAATAAGTCAGCCCCCCTGGTTCAGGCATGTTGTCATCGCTGATGATAGCAATGGGCTGCGACCAGTCAGTGCAATGGCAACGTCCGGAAATGAACCGGCAGGCTCAAACGTTCGGGCCTGATAACCAGCAGAAGCAATAATTTCTGCCAATACCAGCCTGCGGCCTCTTTTGCATCACCAACAACAATGCGACGTATCGCTTTCTCTCTGGATGGATGACCTTCTATCGTATGATTACAGGCTTGCATGCATCGTTTTACAGTGATTCATGATCCAAACGAGGCTTGGTATTCGTTGATGAACTGTTATTATACCCTGTGGAGGGATGTGATGAGTAAATCGAAGAAACTGTCTAAAAGCGAATATCATAAGGTGTTATCTGATATCTATGTCGATCTGGTGAAGTGGCAGTACTGGATTAAAGAGAAGGGCCTGCGCGTGATGATTGTTTTCGAAGGCCGCGATGCCGCAGGCAAGGGTGGTACGATCAAGCGCCTGATAGAGCCGCTCAATCCGCGCGGCTGTAATGTGGTGGCACTGCCCGCACCCTCAGACCGTGAAAAAACACAGTGGTACTTCCAGCGTTATGTGCCGCATTTCCCTGCAGCCGGTGAGGTCGTAATTTTTGACCGCAGCTGGTACAACCGCGCCGGTGTCGAGCGCGTCATGGGGTTTTGTACAGATGCAGAATACAAGGAGTTTCTGCGCTCCTGTCCGGAATTTGAACGTATGATTGTGCGCTCCGGAATTATTCTGTTGAAAT
The DNA here is from genome assembly GCA_001871925.1 of Zetaproteobacteria bacterium CG1_02_53_45. GTDB lineage: Bacteria > Pseudomonadota > Zetaproteobacteria > Mariprofundales > Mariprofundaceae > Mariprofundus. The sequence continues at coordinate 6,521 of MNWZ01000077.1, read as the reverse complement.
ACTGGTTTTCTGTCAGCGATGAGGAGCAGGAACGCCGTTTCCAGAAGCGGGCGAGTGATACGACCAAACACTGGAAGTTAAGCCCTATGGATCTGGAGTCGAGAGACCGCTGGATTGATTATTCGATGGCCAAGGATGAAATGTTTTTCTATACCGATATTCCCGAAGCACCATGGTATGTCGTGGATGCTGATGTGAAGAAAGCCGCACGTCTGAACTGCTTAAGCCATATTCTTGAGAAGGTTCACTTTAAGGATATTATGCCGGAGCCGACATCACTGCCTCCGCGTAAACAGCAGGGTAGCTATAAGCGACCGGATATTGATACGCAGACATTTGTACCGTCCAGGTACTAGGGAGATGCTTAAATTTAAGCCGGTGGCTATTCGTCAGCCTTGAATTTGTCCGGGTTGGCACCGCGAAAGCCGAACAGCAGGGCGACTATGCCCAGTGGAATGGCTGGAACCCACCAGTTCATGACTGAAGCCAGGTCTGCACGGTATTCCCGCAGCAGCAGGATAATAAACAGGCAGATGCCGAAAATGGTAATATCCATGATTTGCGTACTTTTCTTTCCCATAACAACAGCTCCAATCATTCGATGGCTGCATGTTAGTCAACCCGGGCGGCAAAGAACAAGGGTGGATGTAAGGCTGCCGATGTGAGAATTAAGGTTTTATTCATCTGATCGGTTCACTATGCTGCGTCCGCTACACAGTCTATCCAGGAGTTGGAGAACTTTTTGTCCGAGAATATTCGCGAAATACCTTACAACTATACATCCTATTCAGATCGTGAAATCGTCATTCGCTTTCTTGGCGAGGATGCCTGGGACGACCTGAATGTGTTGCGTACCCAGCGCCGTACCGGTCGTTCTGCCCGCATGCTGTTTGAGATCCTTGGTGATCTCTGGATAGTAGAGCGCAATATTTACCTGCGTAATGACCTGCTGAATCATCAGAAACGGCGCCAGAAGATGTACCAGCGCCATTACGATCGTCTGGCCCGTATTGCGAAAGGGGCATCAGATAATCCACGCGCCCAGAAAGTTGCAGCCTGTACCAGCCGGATGCTGGAAGATTTTTATGCCTGGTTTGATGAGGAGCCGATCCGCCGTAAACGGGCGCGTAAGGCTTTTGCCAGACATACGCATCCGAACAATGTCCATTTTGATGCCTATACACTGACGCACCATGCAACGGATGCCACAGACTGGCGCCATCATGCACCGTTCTGTGTGTTAACACCTGATTCGGCCGATGAGCTGCCGGGTCTGATTCGCGCTACGGCCGAGCAGGAGCTGGTGGTGATCCCTCGCGGTGGAGGAACCGGCCTGTGTGGCGGTTCGGTACCATTGTCCAATAATGCCGTGTTGATCAATGTTGAGAAGCTGGATCAGATCGGTCCGCTTGTGACACAGGATATTGGTGAAAAAGGAGAGGTTGCCACGATCTCTGCCGGAGCGGGTGCAGTGACCGGCAAGGTGAGGGAGAGAAGTCTTCCGCATGTGTTTGCAACGGACCCGACCAGCCTGTGGGCCTGCACTATCGGTGGCAATGTCGCATCCAATGCCGGTGGTAAACATGCGGTGATCTGGGGCACCTGCGTAGATAACCTGCTTTCATGGAAGATGGTGACACCGGACGGCAACTGGCTGCTGGTGGAACGTATCAATCACAATATGGGTAAGGTGCATGATGAGCAGGAAGTATGCTTCCGCCTGCTCAAGACCGATGCGCTTACCGGCGCACAGATCAGTGATGAAATTCTGCCCATCAAGGGCTCAGCCTTCCGAAAAGAGGGGCTGGGTAAGGATGTTACACGCAAAGCCATGGGTGGGCTTCCAGGTGTGCAGAAAGAGGGTACCGACGGCTTTATCGTGGAAGCCACATTCATTCTGCATCGTGCGTTCAAGGTAACCCGTACCGTATGCTGTGAATTTTTCGGTCAGGAACTGAGTGATGCCACCAAGGCGATGGTGAAGATCAAACACCATGTTGATGAACTGGAAGGTGCACATCTGGAAGGTTTGGAGCACTTTGACGAGAAATATGTCAAAGCCATCGAATATATTTCCAAATCACCCCGTCGCGAGGCACCCCGCGTGGTGTTGTTGATCGATGTTTCCGGTGATGATGAACATGCCGTAGGCAGAGCCTGTGCTGATATCTGTCGCATTACATCTAACGGCAATGGTGAAGGTTTTGTCGCGACATCCGAGGCTGATCGTAAATGTTTCTGGGGCGATCGGGGCCGCATGGCGGCCATTGCCAAGCATACCCGTGCCTTCAAAATGAATGAAGATGTGGTGATTCCGCTGGATCGTTTGTCGGAATACAACGATTACGTTGAACATCTGAATATCGATAACTCGATTCTTAATAAAATGGATGCGATTGAGGCGATTTCAGCCTATCTCGATAATGCGCGTAAACGTATCAGCGGCAACCGGCTGGAAACCATTGATCTGAATCTCGATGACGATCCCTATCTGACCGAGAAGCTGGATCAATGTATGCGGCTGATTGCGACCACACGCGAAAACTGGTGCCGTCTGCTCAAAGGTATGGATGAACCGGCCCGCGAAGTCGAGCACCTGCTTGGTGATATTAAATTCAAACGCTCGGAGCCGCTGTTTCGGGTGATCCAGCGTTCAGCTTTGCGCATCTCTTATCGCGAAGAGGTGGAAAAACCGCTGTGCGATATGTTGCGGGGTCATGATTCGCTGATTGAAGGTGTGAAAAAGGCACATCAGAAAGCACTGTCCGGACGTATTGTCGTAGCCACCCACATGCATGCCGGTGATGGTAATGTGCATACCAATATTCCGGTCAACTCCAACGATTACGCCATGATGAAAAAAGCCCATCGTGTGGTTGAGAAGGTGATGGCCAAAGCTGTTGAGCTGGGCGGTGTGATTTCCGGTGAACATGGTATTGGTATTACCAAGCTGGAATACATGGATAAAACGCTTCTGCAGGAGACCGCAGAATATCTGAAGCGCGTTGACCCCGGTCATCTGTTTAACCGTGGCAAGCTGATGCCGGACACCGATCTGCGTTTGACCTATACGCCGAGTTTCAATTTGCTGGAAATGGAGTCGATGATACTGGAGGCGGCCGATCTCACTGATCTCTCCGAAGCGATTTCTCCTTGCTTGCGTTGCGGCAAGTGCAAGCCGGTATGTAATACCCATTTCCCGCGCGCCAACATGTTATATAGCCCGCGCAACAAGATTCAGGCGAGCGGCGCCATGATCGAAGCATTCCTGTATGAATCGCAGACCGGTTCGGGCATCTCGTTTGAGCAGTTTGAGGGTATGCATGATGTCGCCGATCACTGCACGATCTGTCATAAGTGTGAATCGCCGTGTCCTGTGAATATCGATTTCGGTGATGTGACTGAAAAAATGCGCGCCCTGCTCAAGGATAAGGGGCAGGCCAGATTTAACGTTGGTTCAAAGCTCTCCATGCTGTTCCTGACACTACAGAATCCCAATGCAGTACGCTTCATGCGTGAAGTGGTGATTCGCTGGGGTTATGCGGGGCACCGTATGCTCAACCGTCTGGGCAAGCTGTCAGGATTGGTGAGAGCGGAACCGGCAGCCAGCCGCAATCTTGATGGTGTGCAGGCACAGGTGATTAATTTTATTGAGCGTCCTTTGCCGGCACTGCAAGCGGGTACGGCTCGCCAGAAACTGGGTATTGAGTCCAGTGACAAGAATATGATTCCGATACTGCGTGACCCGAAAAAAGCCAATGGCCGGGCTGTGTTTTATTTCCCGGGCTGCGGTTCCGAGCGGCTGTTTTCCCAGGTGGGACTGGCGACTCAGGCGATGCTGTTCGATCTGGGTGTCAATGTCGTATTGCCACCGTCCTACCTCTGCTGTGGTTATCCTTCTACAGCCAGTGGTGATCATGAGAAGGGTGATCAGATCACCTATGACAACAGGGTGTTGTTTCACCGTATCAAGAATGCACTTTCCTATCTCGATTTTGAGGCGGTGATTGTTTCCTGCGGCACCTGTTATGATCAGCTGACCAAATATGAACTGGAGCAGGTGTTTCCGAATGCGCCACTGATTGATATCCATGAATATCTGATGGAGCAGGGCGTGAAAACCGAAGCCGTGACCGGCACCGAGTATATGTATCATGTGCCATGCCATTCGCCGCTCAAACGTCATGGAACCAAAGCGGCTATCGAAACGCTGCTGGGTACAGATGCGGTGAAGTCGGAAGAGTGCTGCGGCGAGGCGGGAACGCTGGCTGTCGCGCAACCTGCAATCGCCGGCAAGATTCGTATGCGCAAGGAAGAGCAGATGCAGATTGCCAAGGCGCAGTTGCCGGGCCTTGCCCCACAGAAGATCCTCACATCATGCCCGTCATGCCTGCAGGGGCTGTCACGACTGGAAGGGGAGACCGGAGTCGATGCAGATTATATCGTTATCGAACTGGTCAAACATCTGCACGGCGAGGATTGGCAGAAACAGTTTATCCAGAAGATCAAAAGTGGCGGTATCGAACGGGTACTGATGTAGTGAACGGCGCACGATTGCTGTTGTGCGTTGTTTTACTGTCGCTGGCCGGCTGTGCCAGCGGGCCGCCAAGACATATCGATGACGCCTGTAAAATCTTTAAAGAGAAAGATGACTGGTATGAGTATGCCAACGACTCCTTTAAAAAATGGGGTGTGCCGGTGCATGTGCAGCTGGCCATCATGTGGCAGGAGTCGCGTTTCCGGGCTCAGGCCAAAGCTCCCAAAGATTATCTGCTGGGTTTCATCCCCTTTGGCCGCAAGTCCGACGCTTACGGTTACGCGCAGGTCAAAACCCAAACCTGGGACTGGTATATTGATCAGTCCGGCAACTGGGGAGCCGACCGCGATGATTTCGAGGATGCCACCGACTTTATCGGCTGGTATGGCAGCTACTCACATAAAACGCTCGGCATCTCCAAATGGGATGCCTATAACCAGTATCTGGCCTATCACGAGGGGCATGGCGGCTGGAAACGCAAAACCTACAATCAGAAACCGTGGCTCATTCAGGTGGCCAAAAAAGTAAAAAACAAGGCTGCTACTTACAGCGCTCAACTCAAACGCTGCAAGGATGATCTCGACGACGGCAGCTGGTTCTAATTCGCACGATTCAATGCCCGTGAGCCATGTCACTTCATGGCAGCAGATGCTGTGGCATACTGACTGAGTTAATCATCCAGCCTGTAGGAGGGATTATTATGAAAACCGGTCACATGAATCATGATTTTCACGCAGTTCACACAACGCCTGCCTTTGGCACAGCGGTTCTTACGGTACTACTTTTCATCGCCCTGGCTTTTTTGAAGCTCGTTATTCATCACATATACCAATTAATCAGCTGAAGCAGAAAGATGGTTCTCATTATAATCGACTTATAGCTAGATGCCTGGATGCGAGAGCAGTTGAATAGATGCTGTTGTATCTCCAGTTGCACCAATAACTGTTTTACTGGCCCGGTAAAATCACCCCGCTTTTTGATCTGTTTATCTATAAAGAGCATTTCACCTTAACGATTTTGACATCCGGAACGAACGGCAGTGCGCTTCAGTTCCGGGTTCATCCATCATATCCCCATACCGGCGGCAGCCGGCTCTGGTGTTTTGTCCCAATAATGGATGGTGCGAAGGTATACTTGACACTGTCAGCACTTATTTTTATGACAGCTCTTTGGCGAAAAAAAAAGGGACCGGATTGACCGGCCCCTTTGCGTTAACCATTTAATTACTTATTTCTGACCCTTCAAAAATTCTATGAGCAGGTCAGCCTTGTCTCCTTTCATGTTCTGGTTAGCCATTTTGGTGCTGCTGCCGGCTGCCTTTGCCACGGACTTGGAGCTTTGGATCCACTCCTTCAGATTCTCCTCGTTCCAGGTGAAGTCAGAGTCCTTCAAGTAAGGTCCATATTTATAGTCAGCAGTAGAGCCGGCCTTTTTACCTATAATGCCATACAGGTTGGGGCCTGTTTTGTTTGCACCGCCCTGTTCGAAGGTATGGCACGCTTTACATTTGCCTTCCGGACCGGCCAATGCCTCGGTTGCAGCCATGCCGCTAAACATGATTGCCGCCGCAGTTGTGACCATCAAAGACTTTTTCATTAGAGACTCCTTATGTAGTAGTGTACATACGCCGTGTCGTAACATATTTCGCTATTACGACATGGCGCTTTGACGCACAGAAATCAGGCAGACGAAGTGAATATGAAGTCTATTGGTAACTATTCAGCAAAATAAATCTTGACAGGTTTTTCGGGGGAAAGTTGTTGTTTTTGGTTCCGGCAGTTATTTCTCCGGGAGTGCTGCCATAAGGCATTGCAATGGCCGCCACCTTGTTTTCATGTGGTTTTTCCCGATTGGCTACCGGTAAAATATTCAGATTGATCTGCTGCCATTATGTGGCGAAAAAATCGGGGTTGAAAAGCTGTGTTATGATTCCCCCATGAGTAACATAGAGATTGAGCAATCGATTCAACAGGCCCGCGAACTT
>MNWZ01000105.1 GCA_001871925.1 Zetaproteobacteria bacterium CG1_02_53_45 | reverse complement strand
AAAAGATGTCCTTGAGCTCGTGTCGTTTCCGTCTTTCAATGCGTGGGTCTTCAATAGATGAGAAATGTGAGATGATGGATGTGGTTGGAATAGTGAGTGTTTTCATGTTGTCAGGCTACCACAAAATGATGTATAAAGCATTGTTTTATAATGATAATTGTTATATTCGTGAAGACAAATTTCGACTAAGAAACACTCACTCCGTCTTAACCAAATTTAATCTGTTATTGTCGAAACAACCATTTTTGCAACCAATGGCTGCTCATGATTTTAATGCGATTGCCCTGCACAAGGAAAGCAAGATGGCACAAAACTGCGTTGAATGCTTTAGCCCGGGTAATATGCATCAGGAAGGGGGAGGGAGGGATGATTGCATCAACCCGGGCCATTTTTTTAAGCATTTCTGTCTTACTGTTAGTCTATCGGCAGCATTGATCCGGGCTTTAGCATGCCAGCACCAAACGCCGCATAACCACTGTTTAGCGACGCCCCGGAATCACTGATGTGACCAGAAGCATGTTTGCATATTGACGCGGTATGACCAAAACGGCCGATTGACTTCCCTTCCCGTGCATACAGAGTTTTGGGCTCAAGGAAGGCCCATGACCAGAACTACGCAACAAATCATCCTGTTCACACTCTTGCTGGCAGCAGACCAGCTCAGCAAGTGGTGGATTCAGCAACCAAACTTTCACCCGTTCGTCGTCGTTGACGGCTACTTCAACATTGTGCGGGCTTATAACTACGGCGTGGCTTTCTCGATGTTTGCCGATCTGCCCGATGCATGGCGGCGTTACCTGCTGCTCGGTGTCACCATCGGCATTGGTGTTGCTGTCATTTTCTGGTGGCTGCAGGAACGTAAACGTTCCGGCTTGACCTCATGGCTGCTGGTGTTGATTCTGGCCGGTGCGGCAGGCAATATCTGGGATCGGGCTCAACTCGGTTATGTGGTCGACTTTATCGACTGGTATGTGCGCACAGGCGCAACCGAATACCACTGGCCGGCCTTTAATGTGGCCGACAGCTGTATTTCCGTCGCCGTCGTCCTGCTTCTGGTCACCAGCTTCCGGAAACGCTGACTGCTCAATATGGGCGAAAAATCATGGGTAGTATTCGCGCTGGTATCCGCTGCCAGCTTTGCCGCCATGGCAGCCTGCATCAGAATTTTGTCGGAACATCTGCCACAATCCGAAGTGGTTTTTTTCAGGAATTTTCTGGCTCTACTGATGCTTCTGCCACTGATGTACCGGCAAAAAGTTTCGTTAAAGACAGAAGTGTTCGGCCTGCACCTGTTTCGCGCCACAATCGGCCTGTCGGCCATGTACCTCTACTTTTACGCCCTGTTCAACCTGCCACTGGCTGATGCACTACTGCTCAACTACACCTCACCGTTGTTTATCGCCCTGTTTGCCACGCTATGGCTCGGAGAATCATGGACAAAACAGCGGCGCTGGGCAGGCATTCTCGGCCTGACAGGTGTAGCACTGCTGTTTCACCCCTCTTCAAACATGGCTTCTGCCGCAGGACTGATAGGCCTCGCTTCTGGAGCACTGGCCGGACTGGCACTGACGACAGTAAAAAAACTCTCCGACACAGAGCCGGGAATCCGCATCGTTATCTGGTTTGCCATACTGGCAAGCCTGATCTCATTTATCCCCATGCTGTTCGAGTTTCGCCTGCCCGATGCAAAGCAGTGGGGCTGGCTGATTGTCATGGGCATCTTCGGCAATATCGGTCATCTGGCGCTGACCCGGGCCTATAAAATGGCGCCTGCCTCACAGGTCTCGCCAATGGGTTATTCCGGCCTCGTCTTTGCAGCCATACTGGGCTACCTGTTATGGGGCGAGATGACCGATATGATCGGGCTGATTGGCACCACAGCCATTGTTGTTGCCGGCATTCTGGTTGCCCGTGAGCGCAGCGAACCGATGCCGGAGCCACCCGGAGCCGTTCCGGCCCTTGATAAAAAATAGCGTTTTCAAACCCCGCTACAAATCATCAAATCAGTTGCTGACAACCAGGAGGCAAAGCTGCGCTTACTCTTCCGGCTTATCTTCCAGATCATCCGGTTCCGTTTGCACGACTGGCGCAGGCTTCACTTCAGGTTTGGAGTCCGGTTTCGTCTTTTTGAGCGACTGCATACGGATGCCGAACATCAGTTTTGCCACATCCTTGAAGTGTTTGACGTAATGGATGTTCAGCCCTTCACGCACACTCTCGGGCAACTCATCCACATCCACCTCATTGGCTACAGGCAGGATCACTTCGGTGATACCCAGCCGTTTGGCTGCAAGCAGTTTTTCACGTTCACCGCCGATAGGCAGGACATCTCCAACAAGTGTTATTTCTCCTGTCATGGCGATACGGGCAGGGGCTTTGCCCAGTGCCAGTGAGAGCAGTGCTGTGGCAATGGCAATACCGGCCGACGGCCCGTCTTTCGGCACGGCACCTTCGGGCACATGCAGATGGATAAACGCTCTGTCAAAAAAGTCGGCAGGCACGCCAAAGCGGGCAAGGTTGCCCGAGACATAAGAGTAGGCAATTTCGGACGACTCCTGCATCACCTTGCCCAACTGACCGGTGACCTTCATGCCGCGGCGATCATGATGTGCGACAGTGACCTCCAGCGACAGCGTCACCCCACCCATGGCGGTCCAGGCAAGCCCCGTCGAAAGCCCCACATCCTGCTTGATGGCCGATTCACGGAAGCGCGGTTTACCGATATATTCAGCCAGATCGGCAACGCCGATGTGTACCGGCACTGTTTCACTGCCCTCGGCAATTTTGCGTGCCACTTTGCGCAGGATTTTCTTCATCAAACCTTCGAGGCGCCGTACACCCGGCTCACGCGCATAATCTTCCACCAGATGTTTGATCACCGATGGTGTCAGGCTGACTTCCGAGCGAGTGATGGCATGTTCTTCCAGTTGAATCGGCCAGAGGTGTTTGCGGCCGATTTCAATCTTTTCACTGGTCATGTAACCGGGCAGACGAATGATCTCGGCACGATCGAGGAGCGGACGCGGCACGGTATCGAGCTGATTGGCCGTCAGCAGGAAGAGCACCTGCGAAAGATCGAAACGTACATCCAGGTAGTGATCCATGAAATCGGAGTTCTGTTCCGGATCGAGCACTTCCAGCAGCGCGGAAGCCGGATCGCCGCGAAAATCAGAGCCGATCTTATCCACTTCATCGATCATAATGACCGGGTTGGACACCTCCAGGCGTTTCAGTGCCTGCACAATTTTACCAGGCATGGCCCCGATATAGGTACGACGATGGCCTTTGATCTCAGCTTCATCGCGCATACCGCCAACCGAGAAGCGGTAAAACGGCCGCCCTACCGCTTCGGCAATAGCCTTGCCCAGTGAGGTTTTACCCACACCCGGCGGGCCGACAAACAGGAGAATGGAGCCGCCAACCGCCTTCTTGCGCGCACCGACTGCAATAAACTCGAGAATGCGGTCTTTCACATCATCCAGCCCGGAGTGGTGTTTATTCAACGCCCGTGATGCGGATTTCAGGTTATAACGCTCGCGACAGGTTTTGCCCCAGGGCAGGCAGGTGAGCCAATCCAGATAGTTGCGCGTAACACTGTATTCAGGTGATGCGGTCTCCAGCATGGCAAGCTTATCCAGCTCCTCTTCAAAAGCCTTGCCTGCCTCTTTGCTGAACTTCAGCTTTTCCGCCTTCTTCTGAAACTCCTCAATCTCTTTTTCACGCGGGTCTTCATTCATACCCAGCTCACGCTGGATCTCCTGCAACTGCTCATGCAGGAAGAAACGACGCTGCTGATCAGACACCTTCTCTTCAATATTGTCCCGGATTTTACGCTGTACCTTGCTCACGTTCAGCTCTCGGTTGAGCAGCGTAACCACCTTCTTCAGACGGTCATAGATCGGATAGGTCTCAAGAATATCCTGCAGCGTTTCACGGCTGGCCGTGGTCAGGCTGGCGGCAAAGTCGGCCAGTCGATTCGGCTCATTGACATCAAAGCGGGAGGCAAACAGGCGCAGCTCTTCCTCATAAAGCGGGTTATGTTTGAGCAGCTCCTTGATCGTGTTGATCACGGCCACGGTATAGGCGCGCAGATCAATATTGTCCTCATAGGAGGTCTCTTCACGGTAATGCGCCTTCACCCGAATCGGATTTTTACTGGTGACAAAATCTTCGATACTGAAACGACTCAGGCACTCTACTACCAGATGCAGGCCATGCCCCTCAATCTCGACAGCCTTGGCAATGCGGGCCACCACGCCAACCTCATACAGGTTTTCCGGTGCATAAGATTCATTTTCATCACGCACCAGCACCAGCCCGATATGCTGTTCGTGGCTGGCAGCCAGGTCGCGGACAACCTTGCCCATCTCGTCACCTTCATAAATCAACGGCACCACCAGGCCGGGAAACAGCGGCCGGTTCGACAGCGGCAGGATGGTCAGTATCGGGGGTAGCGTAACATCCGATCGCACCAGTTGTGCCTTACTGCTCTCGCCGGTTTCATCTACGATTTCGGGGTCGTGTATAGTGTCTGAATTCATAAGTTCCTTTTAAGGTAATCTTCATTCTATTTCAAGACTTGAATTTGCACACTGGCGCCCCCACACTGCCAGTCAGTCACTAAAGGAGTTCTACAATGCAATGGTTTAAAGGCATTTTTCTGTTAATTGTTACCAATCTGCTGATCTTCTTCACGCTGGTGATCAGCGGCACCATCCTCATCAACTTCGTATTACCGAGCTTCGGCATCGACCTGCGCGACTCGCTTGCCACACAGGATTTTGCCTGGGCGATGGTATTCGGTTTCGGCGGAGCCTTTATTTCGCTGTTCATGTCCAAGTTTCTGGCCAAGCGCGGCATGCGTATGCAACAGATCACGGACCCATCCACCCCCAAGGAAAAGGTCGTTTACAACACCGTTGCCGAACTGGCCAGGTCTGAAGGCATCAAGATGCCGGAAGTCTGGGTCTACTGGGATGATGTACCCAATGCCTTTGCCACAGGACCAACACGCAACAATGCCATGGTAGCAGTTTCTTCCGGTCTTGCCATGAACCTCAGTGATGATGAGCTCAGAGCTGTAGTTGCCCATGAGATTGGTCACGTCACCAATGGCGATATGATGGCCACCACGCTGTTGCAGGGACTGATGAATACCTTTGTCTATTTCCTCGCCCGTATGATTTCACGCCCGCTGATGGAGCGTAATTACTGGATGGGTTTTGCCGTATATATGGCGTTGCAGTTCATGCTCTCCGTACTTGCCATGATTCCGATCTGCTGGTTCTCCCGTCGTCGTGAATTCCGCGCTGACGCCTTTGCTGCCCATGCCGTAGGTGCACAGGCCATGGCATCCGCCCTGCAAAAAATCTCGGCCCTGTCAGAGCGCACCCTGGCTTCCGATCATCGTGAAGAGGGCATGAGCGAAGATGCACTGGCCACCATGAAAATCCACGGTCAGTCGTCGGGATTCTCACACCTGTTCGCCACCCACCCGCCAACAGAAGCACGCATCGCAGCTCTGCGCGCTCTGCCAGACAAGCATAGTAATTAAAAACTGCCCTCAGCCGTATCCAGGAAACCTCTGAAAAACTACATCCTTGTAGCTTTTCAGCACGCAAGGGCACTGTGATTTGCCCTTGCTCACACAAGATTGCAGGAAAGCAATCTTACACGCGTTACGCCCGTAGGGTGCCAGACATGGATGTTTGGCATGAAAATCAGTCACTTACAGCGCCTGATTGCGACTCGCGGCATCTGCCGTTCGCCTGAAGGCGGCGAAAGCCGTCCAATCCGGCTTCCTGCCGGATTGTGGCAGGCCATTCATGGCCTGCAAGGATACTCTGAGTTTTTCAGAGTATCCTTAGTGGTGAATGTAGCTGCGTTGCACTTGGATTTTGACTGATTGAGCACTAACATGGCTGCACTATGAAACATCTGACTGCAGCCATACTGGTGATCGGAAACGAAGTACTCTCAGGCCGCACCCGCGAAGCCAATGCATATTATGCAGCCGGCAAGCTGTTTGCCGCCGGTTGCAAACTCGGTGAAGTGGCCATCATTCCCGATGATCGTGATGCCATCATCTCCACGCTCAACCGCCTGCGCCAGCAGTTTGATGCGGTCATCACTTCAGGCGGCATCGGTCCCACCCATGACGATATCACCATGGAATCCATTGCTGCGGCTTTCGGTGTAGAACTGATCGAACACGATTATATCGTACAGGCCATGACCGAACATTTTGGCGCGGAAGGGCTTAATGAGGGGCGACGGCGCATGAGCCGCGTGCCCCAGGGTGCGCGACTGATCCGCTGTGAGAAGACCATTGCACCGGGTGCGCACATCGGCAACGTCTATATTCTCGCCGGCGTCCCCTACATCTTCGAGTCACAAATAGACTCCATCCTGCATCAGTTCGGGGACAGACCCTACCTGCGCTCGGAGATTGAAGTGGCATTGGCCGAAAGCCTGTTTGCCGGACCGCTCACCATAATACAGGAACGTTATGCGGATATTGAGGTTGGTTCATATCCGGGTCGCTGCGGCCCCAACCCCTGCGGCAAAATATGTTTAAGCGGACAGGATGCAGAGCGACTGCAGCAGGCAGTGGGTGAAGTGGAAAAGATGCTCGCGGAGCTAAGGATACTCTGAAAAACTCAGAGTATCCTTGCAGGCCATGAATGGCCTGCCACAATCCGGCAGGAAGCCGGATTGGACGGCTTTCGCCGCCATCAGGCGAACGGCACGATGCCGCGAGTCAAAATCATGCACTGAAAGTGCCTGATTTTCATGCCACACGTCCATGTCTGGCACCCTTCGGGCGCAACACGTGCAAGATTGCTATCCTGCAATCTTGTGTGAACAAAGGCGAAACCACGTTTTTGCCTTTGTGTGCTGAAAAACTACATGGACGTAGTTTTTCAGAGCTTCCCTAATTTCGGGCTAAATACAGGAGCAGGAGGGTTGGTGCGGACACTGCCAATTGCTCGGATAGAGCGGCTTTAATTCGGCAACCTGATTGCAGCGCGACTCTCCCAACCGACCATGATGGCACTCGATTAACAGTTCCGTCATTTTTTCCAGCAGATCTATCTGAAACGGCTTGGTTAAAACAAGACAGGCCTCTTGCATTTTAGCAGGCAACTCATCGGCATAACCGGTCATCACGACAAACTTCATGTCACGATAGCGTTTCTGCACACGGCTCATCAATTCAAAGCCGTTCATGCCGGGCATTTTCACATCGGTAAATATAGCGACCGGCCGCGCATAATCGCTATCGGTCATAAAATCGAGATACTCCAAGGCGGATGAAAACGAAAAGGCAACGTGGCCCAGTTCGCGTAAAATCTCGACCAGCATCTCCCGCAGCGCATAATTATCATCAACAATATGAAACATGCGCTCACCCTGCCTGCCCGGACAAAATACAAAAGCCCACTGGTTTTATTACTACTTAGCCATCATTAATCTGAATCGGAATGCGACGGGCACCAAAAGCTCCATTAAATTCATCATAATGGCCGGGAATCCGGCTACCGCAGATGATGCATTCACCTGTATCGGACAGGCGGTGTTCAAGTATTTCATACCAGTCGCGCACTATCACTCTGGCGCCACAACCCGGGCAGAAGGTCGTATCTCCATCCGGATCATGCACATTGCCGGTATACACATAATGCAGCCCGGCCTGCAGACCTATATTGCGTGCCCTTGTCAGGGTATACGACGGCGTAGGCTGAATATCGGTCATTTTCCATTCCGGATGAAAGGCGGTGAAATGCAGCGGCACATCAGGCCCCAGATGTTCAGCAATCCAGTGACACATGGCCGTCAGTTCTGCATCGCTGTCATTCTGCCCCGGAATCAGCAGCGTGGTAATTTCAAGCCAGACATCGGTTTCATGTTTCAGGTATATCAGCGTATCGAGTACCGGCTGCAGATGTCCGGCACATTGCCGATGATAAAAATCCTGCGTAAATGCCTTCAGATCAACATTGGCCGCATCCATATGCGCAAAGAATTCGGCACCGGCTTCGGCATGGATATAACCCGAGGTAACAGCCACGGTTTTGATGCCCAGTGCATGGCAGGCAATGGCCGTATCCACCGCATATTCTAGAAAGATGATCGGATCGTTATAGGTGAAGGATACACTTTTGCAGCCATGCTGTGCGGCCGCTCTGGCAATAGCCGCAGGTTCGGCCTGATCACACAGCCGATCAAATTCACGCGATTTGGAAATGTCCCAGTTCTGGCAGAATTTACAGGCCAGATTACAGCCGGCAGTGCCAAAGGAGAGCACGCTGGAACCGGGATAGAAATGATTCAGCGGTTTTTTCTCTATCGGATCAATACAGAAGCCCGAAGAACGCCCGTACGTGGTCAGTACAATCTGCCCATGTTCGCATTTGCGCACGAAACAGAGCCCCCGCTGCCCGTCGTGCAGCTTGCAGTCGCGCGGACAGACATCACACTGGATGCGGCCATCTTCAAGTGCATGCCAGTAACGGGCGGGGAAATGCTCGTTGTCCATGACTACTCTTTGGAGCGATCCTGATCGCGGTATTTGTTGACCTGATATTTATACAACATCACTTCAGGATGCCAGAAATCGGTCGAAAGGCCGGCTTTCACCTTCAATTGACCCAGAAAGGACTTCGGATCAGGCAACTGCGCCCACACCTGCGGAAGGAACGTGGCTTTGTAGATACCGAATTTAAACACCACACCATCCACCCCCGGACGAAGTTTGGAGAGGGCAATATTTTCATTGCGGGCATGCATGGCTTCCAGCGATGAGAGTACGGAAACCTCGATCTGTACATTGGTAAATTCGTCTGCCGTAAGCGGCGCAAAACGATGATCATGAAAAGCTGCAGCGACGGCATTGGCACGCAGATCTTCAATCAGTGGCCGGTAAGTCTCCAGCGAGCCGATACAGCCGCGCAAAACACCTTGCAGGTACAGTGTCACAAAGCATGCGCCGGGCTCCTGCAGCCATGGCAGGGCTGCTGTATCAATGGGATCTGAAGTCAAATCAAGGTGTTTGGCTATTGCCGCACGTGCAATCCCCACAATGAACTTACCCTTGTTGACTGACTCACTCATGACCACTCCTGTGTCAATAATATCCTATTGAGGCATAACCTACCACGCGCTCTTTATCTCCTGCCGTATCCCCGGAATTCCGATAATCCAGTAACAACGGTGTAAGATTTTTTTTGCCGGCCAGCAGCTGTAAAGCATTGATCGCCGTTGCACCGCAGGCCTGATCATGGCTTAAATCATGCGCTTTCGCCAACAGGGCATCAATACTCATGCGGTCCAGCATCCGGGCTTCTTCGTAAACATGGTAATGTGAAAGATCAGAACTGATCACCAGCAGCGTTTCATCGCCGCCCCAGAGAGCAGACATCACCTCCGCTACAGACTCAGGCTCTGACATGCCGACACACAAAGGCACAAGATCAAAATCACTCAGCACGGTTTGCAGAAAAGGCAGCTGCACCTCCAGCGAATGCTCCTCTGCATGGGCCTGACCGTTCAGACTGACCTGTGGGAAATCCAGTGCCGCCTGCATGCCTGCCTGATCCAGCCTGACCTGACCAAGCGGTGTCACAAATGCATGACAGTCCGGCAGGGCTACCCCGTAAAACGCCACCCGATGGGCAGGGCCGAACAGCACGACGCGTTTGATTGCTGCCGGATTTATGGCCGCATAGGCAAAGGCGGCGGTCAGGCCGGAATAGATATATCCGGCATGGGGAACAATAAGCGCTTTGGGTGAAGACATCGCAACGGCCTCAACGGAGGCCCTGCCTAAAGCAGTGGCAACAGATGCACCAAGCTCTCCGGCATCAGCGGGATAAAACATACCGGCTACAGCAGCAGGACGAATCTTCATCATCACCTCCTGAAGGCAGACATGTTTATTTTAGTCTAATCGTACGAATATGTCGCCTGAGCATACCAGCGCTGCTGAATCAGGGATGCATACTGCATGGAGTTATTACCATTTTCCTGATGATTCAACTTGATCAAATCCTGACCGACAAAACTGATTTCCATCGCTTCTGACGGTTTCCAGCCCACACGCAGATCCAGCCTGTGATTGCCTGTCACATCGCCTTCGCGGAACGGACCTGTAAAATAGAGGTTTGTATCAACCTCCAGGCTTTTCAGAGGATTCCAGCTGACGCCCAGATGAAAGCGGCTTTTAGGATCCTGAAACTTGTTTGACAACACCGTCCACTTCGTTTCTGCATCTTTAATCGGATAATCAACAAAATTCTGATGCAAATAGGTATATGAGCCCTTGAATGTCAGCTGGTCACTGGCCTGAACACGGAAATTGGCCTCAAAGCCTTCCCCCTTACCGTTCAACACATTTCTCAGGTATTCAGGGATAATGCCATTGACCAGATAAGGGTTAGCCGGATTCCGATCCTGCCAGGTATCCGGAATCCCCTTGTAAAACAGTTTAAATGCAGTCACCTCAATCAGGCTCTTTTCGGTTGGCCGCAGACGTGCCCCCACCTCATAGGCGTGCACCCACTCGGTGTTTACCCTGCCATCGCCGATCTGTCTCACAACGCACGGACTCCCTACTCCGGACACGCAACCGGAAGCCTTGCGGTTCCAGACCAGGCCGTTCTCCATATCATTGGGTGTACGCGCAGCTTTCGATGCCGCAGCCCAGAGTGCCCAGCGATCATCTGAAACAATGGCGCGAATACTCGGTTGGGTCTCCCACCTGGTGTAGGAGTTACGCTCCACCTTTACGCCACCAATGATACGAAACAGCCCGTCAAACAGGGAAAGCTCATCGTTGATAAAAAAGGAGGCCAGACCCGTAGTGCGCGACGGCATCTGGAACTGCGGCGTGTTATCAAAGTGGGAGCTCATACGCCGGATATCCGTACCCACAGAGATATTCTGGTTCAGCACATCGGCAAAATCGAGCTGAAAATCGCCATCGAATGTCTCTTTTTTCTCACGAATAATTTTCGTATGCAGCTTGAACTGATCGTAAAACAGCCGCCCCTTGAAGGTCACGTTCGAAGCAAGCTCCTTCTCCATACTCAGCACCAGATTCTTGCCATTGAACCCGTTCAAACTGTTGGTGAACTCAATGAAATTCAGCGGCGCCGGATTGGGCATCCAGTAACCGAACTGCCCGGTTTTTATCTGATAGGCATCACCATGCAGAGAGACTTTGGTCGATGCATCAGCCTGCCAGTCAAGGCGGAAGCCCTGCTGTTTCATGCGCCTGAAATCAGGCGTCTCGGTGGCCACATTCAGCGCCAGCCCCGTATCCCGGGTTTCGCGCATGGCGTATAGTCTGTAATCCAAATTACCTGCTCTGGCGCCGTAACTGATATTACCGAAACCCGTTTCTTCCGTGCCGGTACCGGCAGTCACACGCAAGCCCTGCGATGCTCCGGCCTGTCTGGTGATAATATTGATTACGCCGTTCACGGCATTGGAGCCCCAAACCGCACCACCGGGCCCGCGCACAATCTCGATGCGCTCAATCTCTTCCAGCGGATAGTTCTGGGCCACCCACCAGACGCCGGAAAATGTGGTGTTGTAAACCGGGCGCCCGTCCACCATCACCAGCAGCAGATCGGACCAGAAGTCGCCCTGCCCGCGCATACCAATCTGGAACTGGTTGGCATTGGTCTGCGAAACCTGCAGCCCCGGCGCCAATCGCAACGCATCGGGAATACTGCGTACACCGGAACGGCGGATATCATCATTGCTGATGACAAACAGGGCACCGGCTGTCGACATATAGCTCTCTTCGCGTTTGGACAGGCTGGTTACTTTGACATTAACCAGATCTTCCATATTCATGGAAAGCAGGTCATCCGGTGAATAACGCTCGGCAGCTGTTGCCCCCACCGAACAGGCACCCACAGCTACTGCCAATGACAGCAACAAAAAGGCGCACTTGCAGCGCAATATATCGCTTTTCATAAATAGCCCCGCCCCTTTTTACCCGCCTGAATACTTCTGAAGACGGCAAGCCTAGCTAATCTGGCGATTAATATCGATACGTTGCCTTGAACAGGTAGCTCTGCTGTTGCAACGTGGATGCCTGGAGGGTGGATTCAAGATCCTCTTTATGCGTGGCCTGCAACAGATTCTTGCCAACCAGACTCAACTCCACACCTGCGACCGGGTTCCAGCCGATGCGTGCATCCAGGCGATTATATCGCGCCACCCTGTCCCGATTGAATCGATCCCAGTGCGAGAAATTCAGATCCAGTTCAACATCGCCAGCAAGGTTGATGCTGGTTCCGATATGATACCTGTTTTCAGGCGTCTGCTCGGTAAGCACATAAGCGCTATAGCGGGTTTCCGCATCATTAATCGGCGTCGGCATATAATGGGAGCGCAGATGCGTAAATGAACCCTTCAGTTTGATCCATGAGCTGGCCTGCCAGGTCAGATCCAGCTCAACACCCCGTGCATTGCCATCAAGCACGTTAGCCATATAGACCGGCACAACCAGATAGGTGTTTTCAACAAATGCCGCTGCCGTGTTCTGGTAGCTATCGGCTACACCTTTGTAAAACATCCTGAATGCAGTGGCCTGGAACAGCAGGTCATCATGCGGATGCAGTCGCAGGCCAACCTCATAGGCTGTTACCTGTTCAGGCCGCATGCGGCCATCACCGATCAGGCGAGCCACATAACCCGGACCTGCCTTCACATCCAGTGCGATACCGTTCTCAATCATATTCGGCATACGCAGTGTGCGTGATGCAGCAGCCCAAAGCCCCCACTGACCAGCACTGTAAATTGCCCTGAGGCTGGGCTGCATCTCCCATCCGCTATATTGATTATGCTCTGCCTTCAGTCCGCCAGTGAGCTTCAAACGGTCACGTATAAGCGCTATATCATCCTGAATAAAAACCGAATAGAGCACATTTGTCGTATCCGCCATCTGCAATACAGCTGAGTTGGTAATATCGGCACGGGAAAGGCGATAGCCTCCTCCGACAGAAATCGATTGTCTGAAAACCTCAGGCAAATCCAGTTGCATTTCCGTATCCAGCGTATCACGCGTTTCACTAAAATGCGCAACCTCCATTCTGGATCGATCAACATAGAGCTGCGCGCTCAACTGTGTATCACGCAACACTTCGTGATCCAGGTGCAGCAGCATATTACTACCGGAATAGTTGTTATTACGGATAAACGGAGTGTTTGCTACGCCGGCCTTTGCCAGATAACCGAATGCACCTTCCTTCACCCTGTAGGCATTACCGATCAGGGATACCTGTGTGAGATGACTTGCATCCCAATCCACCCTGAAACCGGCCTGCCCAAGTTTCCTGTAATCCGGAGTATCAGAACCGGGCCGCATACCCCAGATATTGGCAACAGCCGGGTCATAATACCGCCGTCCCTGTTCCCGGCCATGGCATAAGCCCGGTAATGCGCCTGCTTGCTATCCCAGCCATAACGCATGCTGCCAAAGCTTTTCTCTTCCGTTCCTGCACCACCCGACAACATAAGGCCCTGCGTTTTTCTGGTATGTCTGGTGATAATGTTAATCACGCCATTGACGGCATTTGAACCCCAGACAGCTCCGGCAGGGCCTCTGATCACCTCGATGCGTTCGATGTCCTCCAGCGGATAATTCTGTACCAGCCACCAGACACCGGAAAAGGTTGGTGAGTAGAGCGCCCTGCCATCCATCAGCACCAGCAACTTGTCGGATAATGTATCGTTGTGGCCGCGAATACTGACTGCGAACTGATTGGCATTCGGCTGCTGAACTTCTACCCCGGGAGCCAAACGCAGAGCTTCCGGGATGCTCATGGCGCCCGAGCGCCGAATATCGTCATTGCTGATCACATACACTGCTGCCGCAGTCGAATAATACTTTTCATGCCGCTTACCGGCAGAGGTGACGGTGACATTCATCAGTTGCTGCATATCCATATCCAGCAGTGCATCGGCCTGTGCGAATTCTTCTGCATATGCTGACCCTGCCATATACAACAGAACCACAAGCCAACTCCCCCCGATTATCTTCATCGATACAATAAAATCCTTTTATCTGTCTGCCTGATTATTTAAAGCTAACACCACAAGCACATCCTGCAATGACCTCAACGAAAACGGTTTCTGTAAAAATCCCGTTGGCTGAACTTCATCAAACTGTCCGGACACGCTGTCGTTGCTGTAACCGCTGCAGATAAACACCGGAAGTAATGCGTCCAGCGCCCGTAACCTGGACAGTGTCTCCTTACCCCCCATTCTGGGCATTGTCATATCCAGCAAAACCAGATCTATCTCTTTTCCATGTTGTTTATAGACCTCCAGCCCTTGCTCACCGTCCGCGGCCAGCAACACCTTGCAACCCAGTTTTTTCAATAACCGCTCAACAACTGTTCTGACCATCACTTCATCATCTATCAGCAGAACCGTATGCTCAGCCTCATGATGCAGCATGACTTCAGTGTTGTTTTCAGCATGAATTGCCGGTTCCCGGTTACTGGCCGGCAGCAGCACCTTAAACTGCGACCCTTGTCCCGGCTTGCTGCTGACCTGAATCGATCCGTCATGTGAGCGCACAATACCCAGCACGGCACTCATACCCAGGCCGCGGCCGGTAAACTTGGTCGTAAAGAAGGGATCAAACATTTTGGCCATGGTATGACTGTCCATACCGCAGCCGTTATCAACCACCTCAAACAATACATAGGCGCCGGGTTTTAGCCTATGCTCTATAAATTTACTCTCCAGATCTTTTTTTCCGGCCTGAATCAAGCGCGTGACAATGGTAATACTGCCCTGTTTCTCATCGCCGATACTTTCAGCCGCATTGGTGATCAGGTTCATGATAATCTGTTGCATCTGGGTTTTATCTGCATAGACATTGGGCAGCTCGCTGGACATCTCCAGATTCAGGGAAATATTCTTGGGTATGGATACATCGATAAGCTGAAGTGCCTCCTCAACGAGAAGCGTCATGTTCACCCCAGTCCTGAGAAACACGCCCTGTCCGGAATAGGCCAGCATCTGCCTGCACAGATCTGCCGCCCGGCTTGATCCGGAGAGAATATTCTTCAGCTCTGATTCGACCGGCAAGCCTTCCTGCGTATTCATCTCTGCCAGTTCGGCATTGCCCATAATACCTGCGAGAATATTGTTAAAGTCATGTGCAATGCCGCCGGCAAGTACCCCCAGCGACTCCAGCCGCTGCACATGGACCATCTTCGTTTCCATCTCCTGCTTCTGCTCCGCAGCCTGAACCAGCAGCGTAATATCACGCACCACCCCTTCGACCCCTGCTAACTCACTATGCTCATCAGCAATCAGATGGGCAGAGATGGAGACCCAGATGGCATGACCCAGCTTATGTTTGAGCTGTGCCTTTTGATTGATCACCGCTCCATCACCCTGTTCCAGTGCCGCCGCCAGCTCAGGGAACCCCTGACCATCGACAGAGAGCTCCTGCAGCGACAACCCTGCAAGTTCTGATGGCTGATAGCCAAGCAGAGTGTAAACAGAAGCCGATGCCCACTTCACCGTACCATCGGCCCGGATGCGATAATAGGTATCGAGCATATTATCCAGCGTGGATTGTAACTCATCTTTGGCAGCCTGCAGTTCTTCTGTCCGATTGAGCACACGCTGCTCAAGCAGTTGATTGTTCCTGGCCAGTGTCTGCTCGACATTTTTCTGTTCGGTAATATCGACAAATGCACTGAACAGCACCTGCTCGCCTTCGAAATCCATCGTGCTCATCGACAGGGAGATCCAGAGTGTTTCGCCACCCGGCTTGAGCATTTCCAGCTCCTGCCCGTAGAACTCACCCTGTTTCTTGAGCTTTTCCATCAACATCTGGCGATCTTCCCGATGCCGGTAAAAATCGACCGCATTGAACTTCAATTGCCCCAGCTCATCGACATCGAACAGTCTTGCTGCTGACTGATTATAAAACAGAACTTGTCCATTATCCGGCCGGGTCACAATGACCGGCACAGGCGCCAATTCAACAATATTTCGAAAACGCTCTTCGCTCTCTTTCAGTCGCAGTTGATTTTGCTCAATGGTTTCGAAACTCTGCTGAATCTTTCCGGTCATCTGGTTAAAACCCTGCAACAGCTCCTGCGTCTCGCTGTTATAAGCGGGCCCGTCGGCCCTGAGGCTATAGTCCTGATTCAATCCCACCTGCCGCATCAGCCCTGCCAGCGCACTGATCGGCGAGGCAATGCGTTTCTGCAACCGGTATGCCAGCAGCAGGCCGAGCAACAGACAGACCCCCATCACCATCAACACGTAAGCGTCAAAGGAAGGGTTTAACGCTTCCACCTATGCCAATTTCAGCTTCTGAACATCAAAATTATGTGGCAGCAGGGCCCGGCGTTCATCATCGGTGGTGCAGCGAGGCAGCTCCTCCAGCACAAATGTCAGCCATTCGTTCAGCGGCAGCTCATTGGCCTTGGCCGACTGCAGCAGTGAGTAGATAACAGCGCTGGCCGTGGCGCCGGGTGCAGTGTTGCAAAACAACCAGTTCTTGCGGCCGATGACAAATGGCTTAATGAAACGTTCTGCGGCATTGTTGTCGATCTCAAGACGCCCGTC
>MNWZ01000014.1:3575-20022 GCA_001871925.1 Zetaproteobacteria bacterium CG1_02_53_45 | reverse complement strand
TTGCCTGCATGCCCCAACTGCAACACAAAGAACATGTGCAGCAATACACCTCTTCACAGCTGTTGCAAGCCGATGCGCCCACAACAATCACACCACAACGCATCAAAGAAGCCTCATTCAACTGGGAGGCGGCGGGTGAAAAAAATGCTGAGACGCTGACAGGCGACGACGGGTCGGTTGAATACCCATATGGTGCATCTCAGCCCGTTGTTGCTTGCTCCCCTCTGCATCTGTGTGTAGTAAAACTGCAAGAAGGCGAAACGATTTCAAACGTGGCCCTGGGCGATTCTGTACGCTGGAAAGTCCAGGCAGCAAGCGCTGGCAAATTCCCCACGCTGGTTATCAAACCGACAAGAAGCGATATAAAAACGAATTTAACCGTGATGACAGACGCGGGGCGGATTTATTACATGACACTTGTTTCTTATTCAAACAAGTGGGTACCACTGATCAGCTTCTATGACCCTCAAAAAATGGTTGAAACAGTAAATCATAAATCTATTCTTGACTCCAAAGCCGCTCAGGCTGAAGCAGACAAAACCGTTGCAACCATGCCCGGCGAAGATATAACTGCGATGGATTTTGGCTTCGTTTCGATGGGTGGATCAAGCGATATCAAGCCAGTCCGCGTATTTGCAAGCGCCGGACATACCTATATCCAGATGCCAGACGCATTGAAAACAAAGGATGCGCCTGCTATTTTCAGCTTGGTAAATGGCGAGCAACAGCTTGTGAATTTCAGGGTGAAGGGCGATTACTACATTGTTGATGGCGTGCCTGAAAAAATGAATCTGGTGCTGGGTGCTGGTAACAACACCAAGATCGTGAACATCTTGCACAAGCAAAAGTGAGGAAAGCAAAATGACCGAACATTCTCACGACAGTATCAGTGTTGAAGAAATGATAAACGCGGATGTTGATTCGCCAGGCACTTCATCAACCCCTCTTGAAATTCATCCTGAAGCTGCGCAGGGCGGTGCGCGGATCAGCAAGAAATCAAAAAAGATTATTTTTGCTGCGATTGCCGGCCTAGGGATTGCTTTAATTGGGGGTATTTTTCTGAGCGGTAAAAACAATAACCAGGCTGGAACAAGCGGCGGTCAAGGCGGAACGACGGCAAGCGAATCTGACAACGTAGGTAAAAATGAAGCCCCTAAACCTCCCCAAAAATTTGAAAACCAGACGAGCGCTGCTGCGTTGAATACGTCTGCTGGAAATGCCGCCAGCGGCACACCGGCGGCGACAACACTTTCACAATCTCAGGCGCAGGCGCAGGCGCAGGCGAATCAAGGTTTGCAGCAACAGCATGAATTGTCGCCAAGTGAGAAATACAAGGCGTGGCTGATTGATCAAAAATATAAAAAACTGGAAGGCAGTCAGTTATCTGCCGATTCCGCGCAGGAAGCTGGATTTGGCGAACAAGGGTCCCTATCCCAGCGTGCAACTGCCAGTACCAGCGCCGCCGGTAATACAGATGCCATTGCAGCGATACGTGCGGCTGAAGCTGCTGGCGGGTCTGGTATTGATCCTGCCTTGTTGGCGAAGTTGGGAATCGCTGCGGGCGGCGATAGCGGCGCAGCTTCTTCGCAAGCTCAAAACAAGTCTTTTCTTGCTGAAAATAAACGTGGAGACGATGGATATTTGCATGCTGCTGTTGATGCGGCTATTGGTAAGCACGAACTGCTGGCCGGTTCGATCATCCCCGCCGTGCTGCTGACAGCGCTGGACAGTGATCTGCCTGGCTTTGTCACAGCGATGGTGCGCCAGACAGTCTATGACAGTCTCAATCATCAAGCCGTGTTGATTCCCCAGGGCGCAAAGCTAGTTGGGCGGTATAGCTCAGACGTGGCTTATGGTCAAAGCCGCGCACTGATTGCCTGGAACCGCCTGATTTTCCCCAACGGTTCGATGATCGATTTGCAGGGCATGGCGGGCACGGACGGACAGGGACAGGCTGGTTTTGAGGATCAAACAGACAATCACTACACAAAAATATTCGGCAGCTCCATCTTGATGAGTTTGCTGGGTGCTGCTGCTCAGTTGTCTCAACCGCAAAGCGGTTTGCAGACAATGCAACCCACCCCACAGCAACAGGCTGCTGGGGCAATGGCAAGCGGTATGGCAAACACAGGAAATCAGGTGCTTTCAAAAAATCTGAGCGTGCAACCGACGATCAAAATCCGAGCGGGATATTTGTTTAATGTGATGGTCAATAAATCAATGATTATGCCCGTTTGGGCAGGAGAAAAATAATGAGCTGCTTAATTCCACATTTATTGATCCTGCACTCTGCTGAGCTTGAAGCGCGTCTGAACGATGAGGCTGAAGCCACCGGACAAACGAAGTCCAAAACAGCACGCTCAGCGATTGATACTGGCATCCCCCGCGCGTTAGAAATGTCTCGTGCAGAAATCTTAGTTCGTTCCCAGCACATTGAAAGGCTGACAAAGCTGCCTCGTGCTGGGGTTTGGCTTGAGCGTCAGACTGAAAAAGTTGTTTTTGATTTTGCCAATGATTTAAAAATCCCAAAATGGAAAATTTATTCATTGGCAATCGATGTTGGTATGGATATTTGGAGTGAATTTTTCCGCTTGCACACAATTAAGTTGTAGTCCGATTTTTTATGAACTTAACTTAATTTCAAGGAGCTTTAAAAATGAAAAACACACTCAAAACTTTGTTGAAAAACCGCGCTGCTATGGCGATGGTAATGCTTTACACCGCGCATGCCGAAGCCTCAACGTCTGGCGGCCTGCCTTGGGACGGACCGATTCAGACTTTGCAGAACGATCTGACCGGCCCGGTCGCAACCGGAATTTCTGTGGTGGCCTTCTTGGCTGCTGGTGCTGCGTTGGTCTTCGGTGAGGAATTGGGCGGTATCGCCAAGAAAGCAATGTATGTCGTTTTGGGCGTGGCAATGATCGTGATGGGCAACAAGTTTCTTGCAGCCCTCGGTTTGCAGGGCGCAATGATTTGATCAATCAGGCGGGTGAAAATCCCGCTTTTTTGTAACACATGGCGAAGACAATTGTGCAGCAATCCATAATTACAACAGTGAGTCTTATATGAGCAATTTCGATGACAACGCGGTGCCGATTCATTCCAGCTTGAACCGTCCGATGCTGGTGCTTGGCGGCGAGCGAAAACTGGTAATGATGCTTGGTGTTGTTTCAGGTGTGTTTATAGTGAGCTTAGCTCAAGTCTGGGCTGCTATTTTGGGTCTGGCAATCTGGGTAACAGGTCAATATTTTTTAACCCGTGCAGCTGAATATGACACGCAATTATCACAAGTCGCGTCAAGACACTTCAAGTATAAAAAGCAATATCTATCATCAGCCACACCATTTGCCGGTCAGCGGGAGATGTAGCAAGCAATCACACATTAGCTTCAGGAAGCAATAAAGCGGCTTAGGTCGCTTTTTTGTTGTTCAGAATTTCCGCTTGCTCTCAATAGTCATGTGAATGATTAATTGAGGTGTTATATGCAATTTCTAAATGAGTTCCGTACCAAAGCTTACGGCCTGCCTGATTTGTTGCCATGGGCTGCGCTTGTAGATGATGGGGTCGTTTTAACCAAGGCTGGCGGTTTCATAACTGGCTTCTGGTACTCAGGCCCAGACTTGGATTCAGCAACGCCGTCAGAACTTGGCAATATGGCCGCACGCATCAATGCCTCATTGAAGTTGGGTGATGGCTGGATCGTGAACGTTGACGCTGTTCGTGCTGCCGCCCCAGGCTATGCCGTTCAAGGTGCGTTCCCTGATCGCACAACTCGCCTGATCGATGATGTGCGCCGCAAATCGCATGAAGGCGTGCATGCTGGATACACGTCGCATTTTGCTTTGACAGTGACATGGTTCCCCAAATCTGACATGGCAAACAAAACGTCAGACATGTTCGTTGAAGGTCGCGCAAAAGGCACAGCTTCTCGCAATCTTGAGCGGTTTCAAGCGGGAATTCGCGAGATTCAAAGCCGTTTATCTGGCGTCGTTCGCATCCGCAAGATGGCTGATACGGTTGATGAAGTGACTGGTGACGTGACCAGCGAACTGCTTGGTTTTTTGGAATACTGCGTCACAGGCACGCTGCGTCCGTTCCGCATGGCAGAAGTACCGATGTATCTTGATGCCGTGCTTGGCAGACATGACTTTGTTACTGGCTTTGAGCCGCGCATTGGCAAGAAGCATGTGGTCGCACTGGCGATTGATGGTTTTCCAGGCTCATCTTTCCCTGGTATTTTGGATTTCTTATCTCGACTGCCGATTGCTTACCGCTGGTCTAACCGTTTCATCTTCCTTGATCCGAATCAGGCCGAGAAGGTGATCAACGGTTATCGGTCGAAGTGGGCCCAGAAACGAAAGTCTATGATGAACGTGGTGCGTGAGCAGTCTGGCGGCGCTGCAACTCATATCAATCTCGATGCGGATGGCATGGCAAATGACGCTGTGGCCGCAATCGCCGAGGCTAATTCAGGACAGGTGCGCTTTGGGTATTACAGTAGCGTGATTCTGTTGTCTGATGAAAATCCTGATTTGCTCATCGAGACCGCGCGCGAGGTTAAAAAGATTATAGAAAATAAAGGATTTGGCTGCCGGATCGAAGACCTAAATGCGGTTGAAGCATATCTAGGTTCCATGCCAGGCGATACCAAAGCCAACGTGCGCCGACCAATAATCAACACCATGAATCTGTCTCACCTGCTGCCTTTTACTGCGGTTTGGGCTGGCCCTGAAAAGCATCCCTGCCCTTTCTATCCCGCCAACTCTGCACCGCTTTTATATGCCAAAACAGACGGCTCCACGCCATTCCGTTTGACCCTTCACGCAGGTGATCTGGGGCATACCGCAATTATTGGCCCAACGGGTAGCGGCAAGTCAACGCTGCTGGCAACATTGGTGGCTCAGCAATTCCGCTTCCCGAATGCTCAGGTATTTGCATTTGATAAAGGCTATTCGATGCTGCCGCTGTGCTGGGCGGCAGGTGGTCAGCACTACGACGTAGCGGGTGAAAATTCATTGGCATTCTGCCCGCTAGGTCGCATCAATGAACCTGCTGAACAGGCTTGGGCGGCTGACTGGATTGAGTCCATGGTAATCATGCAAGGCGTGACTGTAACGCCGCGTGATCGTGATGATATCTACAAGGCATTGGTCAATCTAGGTCAATCAACGACTGAACAGAACCACCGCACTTTAACCAACTATGTAGCAGTAATTCAGTCGGAACATCTCCGTGATGCCTTGAGATATTACACGCTTGAAGGTGCAGTAGGACATTTGCTGGACGCCGAATCTGATGGATTGGGCGAAGACAGTTTTCAAGTGTTTGAAATGGAACATCTGATGAACTTGGGCGACAAAGCTTTGCTGCCCGTGCTGACGTATCTGTTTCACCGCATCGAGCAACGGTTCAAAGGCCAGCCGACTTTATTGATTCTGGATGAGGCTTGGGTGATGCTGGGGCACCCAGTATTCCGCGCAAAAATTCGCGAATGGCTGAAGGTGCTGCGTAAAGCGAATGTAGCTTGCGTGTTCGCTACGCAAAGCCTGTCTGACTTGGCTAAATCAGGAATATCTGACGTAATTTTTGAGTCATGCCCGACGAAGATTTTGTTGCCAAACCCTGAAGCCATGACGGAAAACAGCCAGCCGTTTTATAGGCAAATCGGCTTGAATACGCGGCAGATACAGATTTTGTCTACAGCAACGCCTAAGCGCCAGTACTACGTGATCCACCCGGATGGTCGCCGTCTGTTTGAACTTGGTTTATCTGGTGCTGAACTGGCTTTTGCGGGTGCGTCAGGCAAGGAAGATGTGGCACGGATACGCGAGTTGAGGCATGTGTTTAGTGATGCATGGCCTGCGCAATGGCTGCGTGAGCGTGGACAAAGCGAAGCTGCGGCGATGTGGGAAAGTTATTAACTAAAAGGAGAATCAATATGAAAAATACCATAGTATCAGCAAGAATCAAATATTTAACTTTAGCTTTGGCGCTGTCGTTTGGTGCTACTGCAAACGCAGGTGGTGTTGCAGCGGCTGTGGCTATTCCTGGCGCTAATTTGCCGGAGCAGATTGTCCAGGAATTGACGCTCGCGGATTCGCTGGTACAGCAAAGCATGCAGGTTCAACAACAACTTAACATGCTGCAAAACCAAGCGAGAAATCTGGCGTCGCTACCGTCACAAATGTGGCCGGGGGTATCCGGTCAACTTAATCGGCTGATACAAATCAGCCGGCAAAGCCGCGCGCTGGCGTATAGCGGTGGCGATATGGTTGCTTCGGTTCAAAGAACGTATGGGAATGCAGGTCAGACACTGAATGGAGCTGCGCAAAAGTACAAGGACTGGAACGACAATTCAAACGCACAGCTTGCATCAACGCTGCAAAGCTTCGGCATGCAAGCTGACAACTTCTCAACCGAGCAAGATGCCCTCGCTGCTGTGCAGGCTGCAAGTCAGTCTGCAACCGGCCGCATGCAAGCACTTCAGGCTGGTAATGCTATTGCCGGAATGCAAGTAAATCAAACTCAACTGCTCAGGTCTGCGGTGATGGACGGAAATGCTGCAATACTGACAGCGACAACAACCCAAGGTAACGTGCAGCAACAAGAAAAAAATATTCAGAATGACTGGATGAAAATTCCGCCAAAACGCGGCATCTGGTAGTTTAATTTTCCGCTTGTATTCAATTGTAGTAACCAACGGCCTCTTCGTGGGGCCGTTTTTTATTACAGGAGACTTTTCAATGGAAAAAGATACTACGTTTGTCAGATTTATTTTTGCTGTGTTGATTGCTTTTGCGATTCCTGATGCTGCTTGGGCTGCCGCCACTACATACGGCCCAGCATTGCAGCCAGGAACCGTCTTTGATGGCATCACAAGCACATTTCAGAATTCTACGGGTGGCTGGATGAACGCGGCTCAAGGTTATGCTAAAGACCTATTTCTGTCACTTTCACTAATTGAATTCACCTGGGCGGCAATTCAGTTGACGATTAAAAAAGGCGAGCTACAAGACATGATCGCATCAACAATGATGAAGATCGTCGGTATCGGTTTTTTCTACTCGCTTTTAATGATGGCTCCCACATGGATACCGGCAATTATGAATAGCTTTGGTATGGCGGGTGCTGCGGTAGGGTCTAGCGGCGGTAGTGCCGCGATGCTATCGCCTTCAGGGGTCTTTGATCAAGGAATCAGTATCGCGAGCGCGATGGTTTCAGCGATGAATACCGCGAATTCAGGCAACGTCAGTCTGACAAGCGTTGTGACTTCGGGTGGTGCGTCTATCGGTTCTTTCCTTTTTGGCGCAATAGTGACGGGGCTGGCTGGCCTGATGACGATTCTTGCATTCACAGCCGTCGCTGTTCAACTAATGGTTACACTCATTGAAAGCTATGTGATTATTGGCGGCGGCATGTTGATGATGGGTTTTTTGGGTAGCCGATGGACACTGCCATTCGGCGAGAAATACTTCGGCTATGCTGTTTCAACCGGCATTAAGCTTTTCACGCTCTATCTGATCGTCGGACAAGGCCAAGCTGTTGCAAATCAGATTGTTCATGCCCTTGTTTCTAGCGGTGGGCCGGCACCCGGTCCTATAGATTTTCTGGGTGCTGGCGCATCAAGCGTTGCCTACGGCGCGATGGGTTACATGGTCCCCGCGATGGCAGGCTCGATGATGAACGGCTCTCCCAGTTTGTCGCTCGGTAATATGGCTGGTGCAGCTGGTGGCATGATGGGGTCTATCGTCGGTGCAGGTGCAATGGCTGCGTCAACTGCCTTGAGCGGCTTAAGCGCGGCATCTGGTGCTTTTTCAAAGACAACTAAGGCTGCCGGCAATATCGGCGGGGATGCAATGGGATCGCCAGCTGGAAGCATCGGCGGTGCCACAGGCGCGGGTAGCGGTAATATGCCTGCGGCTGGCAGCAGTGGTGCGTCCAGTTTTGGCGCTGGGTCATCAAGTCCGGTGGCTGCTCCGCCAGGCATGCAAGGCGAAGTGTCAAAGCAAGGTGGTGCTCAGGCAGTGCCGGCACCTGCGGCAATGTCGGCGATGGCTGACACTCCAACTGGCAACACTTCTCCTGCGGCTCCTGTTGAGGGAGCGACTCCGAATTCTGGTGGAAGCCCGTCTGCTGCGACTCAGTCCATTGACCGTATGATTGACAATGGTACGGCTACTAATCCAGAGACCGCCAAGGCTGTAAGTGATCATTTAAAAACCATGCCAGAACCTGCTACAGCTAAAGGTGAAGTGTCAAAGCAAGCAGCACAGACAGACACTGCACCGCCCTCGGCCGATACTGGTTCAAGCAAATTTGCTCCGGCAGTTAACTTGTCGTCAACTGAAAATATCTCAGCGAAAGGCGGTACTGATGCTGCGGCAAGTACAAAAAAGACAGGTATCGATTTATCTAAAAAAGCAGAATCTTTAAATGATATGGCGCGGCGCATGGATCGCTTGCCTGCGAATGACGGGCATTCTGGCGGCATCAGCATTAAGTTTAATCACATCGAATAATCCTCAAAACAAAGCCGGCGCTGTTTTTTTGAACAACGCCGGTTTTTCTTTTTGTACCTGTCAGTTATCTAAATATATCAACACGGTTATCCACAGAATCTGTGGATGATTTTCATCCTCTTCAAAAATTTCCGCCTGTGCACAATTCCTACATCTGATTCAGATTAGGGGAATATTTGTGGCAAAAGAAAGTTCAGGCGAATTCCAATCGCGCATGCTTGATCAGATGCGTGATCTCGGTTTTGTTATCACCGCAAGTACGAAGATTCACGAAGGTAAGTGGGCGAGCGTTCGCGATTCCTCTGTTGATAAGACGTG
This sequence comes from Zetaproteobacteria bacterium CG1_02_53_45, assembly GCA_001871925.1. Lineage (GTDB taxonomy): Bacteria > Pseudomonadota > Zetaproteobacteria > Mariprofundales > Mariprofundaceae > Mariprofundus. The sequence continues at coordinate 11,185 of MNWZ01000014.1, read as the reverse complement.
GGAAAAATCAGGTCGATTCAAGTTCGACGTAGCAAGTACAACCGGCTCGCCGGTTTGTCTCTTCAAATCCATGAAGCGCGACTTGCCGACTGATTTCAAGCGCGGCGATATGTCGATTGAATACGCGCGCGGGTCGCATGACAAAAGCATTGATCGCCCGGCAATAGTTTATAAAGAACCGACGTTTGCTGAAAGGCTGACACTTGATCCGGTTTATCGTGCCGAAATGAAAACGGCGGTCGATAAGACGAAAGACCTGTGGGATTCAAGCACGTCAATCACCGGTCACAGCTATCTGACAAAGCCTGATCTTAATCCGGCACGAATCAGGCAGACGGATGACGGCAGACTACTCGTGCCTATTTTCCGCCCAGCCGCTCCTGATCTGTCAAAAGTTGAATTGGCCGGCGCACAGCTAATCAGCGACAACGGATTCAAACAGTTCTTGCCCGGCACGAAATCTGGCGGCGGTTTTGCGCTCGTTCCTGCGCATCCTGATCCCAATAAATGGTTTGAACATCTAAGCAAAAGCGGCAAGCCACTTGTGCTATGTGAAGGCGTTGGCACCGCTCTGGCGATTCATCAAGCAACTGGTTATCCGGTTGTCGCGTGCCTGTCTGCTAAGAATCTTCCGCTGGTTGCTGAATGGCTTAAGCATGAAGGGCATGCACTTAATCGCGATGTTGTCATTTGCGCTGACAACGATCTGGACAAAACCAGCGACGGCCTCAACAAGCGCGAATCAGATAAGCACATCGGCATTAAAGAAGCGTGTAAAGCGGCTGAAATCACAGGCGGCAAGGTCGCGCTGGTAGATAACGACCGTAAGGGTTACGACGCGAAAGACCTGATGCGTGATGACGGTGATAAGGCGGTATCTGACTTGATCGCTGACGCTCGAACTATCGAAGAAATCAAGATTGATCGCCCTGAAGTTTTCGGTATTGAAAAGAATCTGCAACAGCAGGTGCAGCAAGAGCGGGAAGTAGAAGAAGAGATTGAATTGTCTCGATAACCTTTTTTAATGAAAGAGAGAAAAGCATGAGTAAGTACCACACATTAGTAAATCACGGTGCAGCGCCTTTCCAGCATGACGAGAAAGAAAAAGGCAGTTACTTTGCAACGATCCAGAACGAGCAAGGTAGGGAAAAAACCGTTTGGGGAGTTGACATCCCGCGAAGTCTGGAAGCAGCTGGGGTTGAAATCGGCGACAAAATTGAATTGTCGTCGGGACAGCGTAAAGCCGTGCAAATTCAGGTAAAACAGCCTGACGGCACTTTTATTGAAAAAACGGTTGATCGTGTTGAATGGATCACGAAAAAGCAGCCTGAAATTACGGCTGAAGTCGAGCAAAAGCCTGATACAGAAGTTACGGTTGTAGAACCGGCGATTGAAAATCCGGAAGAAGCTAAAACGGTTGAGACATTCAGTGTTGAAACTGGCCCTGAGCAAGACAAGCGTGCGGAATTGTCGGATGAATACGAAACTGAAATTGCACCGGCGCGTGATGCGCGCAATACGGCAATTGAGGCGCATGAAAAAGCGTTCGCTGATAAATGGCAATCGCTGCAAAACGAAATTGCCAAGGTTCGCGGCGATGTGAGCGAAAAACTTGCTGCCGATAACGTGCCGCAAAAGCAGCGTGATCAGGTTCTTGCGCTGGAAACCGCAAAGCTTGTCGAACAGCATGAAGTGGCAAAGCATGATGCTGCGCTGACGTTGGACAAGGATATTCCACAACCCAAAAAATGGGTGGATTTCCTGACAGAAAAATCCGTGTCTGGTGATCCTGTCGTGCTGAGCCTGCTCGAAGAAGCAAAGGAGTCGCATGGAGCCATGCTGACCGGCGTTTCGGATGGCAAGCCGCGTGGCGTTTTCTTGGCTGATCTGAGTTTCAAAGCTGACAAGGATGTTGTGAAGTACCTGCGCGGTAAGGATGAAATCATTATGGATCGTGGGCATCGTCTCGACGTGAAGCGCCTGGATGATCGCGATATTTCTGCTGCGTTGCAGATTGCGTCTCAGAAATTTGACATGGACAAGGGCTTGATCTTGTCCGGTGATCAGGCTTTCCGCACGCGGTCGGCTGAGCTGGCTGGTCGTATGGGTTTTGCTGTGCAGAACATGAGTCCGGAAATGCAGAAGGCATGGGATCGCGGACAGCGTAGCGCGACCGTGCTGAAACAGCATGAGCGCCCGAATCTTTCAAACGGGATCAGCGGGGAAATAAAGAAGCCTGAGAACGTAATTCTTAAAGTGGATGAGCGTATCGACATTCAAAAGATTCTCGAATCTGGCACTGGTTTGAAAGCGGGTCCCAGCATCAATTCTTTACTGATGAACCCGGAAAGCTATATGGGCGCGATGGACGCATGGCGCAATACGGACAGCAAGACGCTTGAAGCATTGACGCATGCTGACATCAACAAACCTGACGGAGGTCTGGATGTGCGTGAAATCGCCAGCTCTGCACCTGAACTTGTGAGCGGTGACAGTTTTTCGCCGCTGGCTAAGGAGTTGGTACTGGTGCGTGACGCAAAGACGTTGGAAGCGAAGGAAATTGCTAACAATCCTGAAGCGTATAAGACAAGTCAGGATCGTGTTGCTGAAGACAAGGCTCAACAACTGCAAGCTGACAAGCAACTGGAAAAACAATTGCTAGTGCGCAATATCGATGAGCAGGATCAATCAAAAGACAAGGCCAAGGAACACTCAAAAGCCGATCCTTATGCTTTCTTGCATGAAAAAGACAAGGAAAAACAGGCTGAAGCAACTCATGCACTGAGCGAGCCTGAGCACGAACAGGATCAGGGCATGGGTTTTTAACAATATCGAAGGGTGTCCGCATGGTGCGGATGCCCTTTTTTAAAATCTAAATGGAGAGACACATGGAACACGATGATGAGTATGCCGTAATTGAAATCCCGAAATTGGATGCCGACAAATTCGGCGTGGATGTTCGCCCTGATAGTGAATTGATTACTGATGAAGGCGAGGTGAATCATGGCTAAGCCGGATGAAGTAAAAAATGACTTCCGCCAAGAGTTGACGGATAAATTCGTCGCAGCACTGGAAGAAGGTCGGATTCCATGGCAGCGCCCGTGGAACGAGTCTGCCATTCCGCTTTCCACACCTATGAACGCTATCAGTGAAAAGCCGTACCAGGGTGGCAACCGTCTTGTTTTGACGCTTACGCAGATGGACAAGAATTATGTGGATCCTCGCTGGGTGACTTTCAACCAGGCAAAAACCTTGGGCGGCTCTGTAGCCAAAGGTGAAAAAGGCACACAGATTGAATTCTGGCGTGAGAAGCCGTTCTTCGAGCGCAAAGATGTTGATGTGAAGCTCGGCGCTTCGACGGTCAAGGTCATGAGCGAGAAAGACGGACAAGTCACGCTAGCGGGTGGTCGTACTGCGCCGGTCAGTGCCTTCGCCGTACACCATGACGGCAAGGAATATGGATGGGGACAGGCTGAGCGTCGCTTGAATACGCTGACGGGTCAGACTCACACTATTTTCAACGTCGGCCAGTGCCAGGATTTGCAGATTGAGCCTCTTGCACCAAAACCTGAAACCTTGATGCCTATGCATGAACGGGGCGAATTGTTTTTGGAAGGCATGAAGAAAGACGGCGTGCGTTTTGTCGAAGCACCGAATCGCGCGTTGTATCGTTCAGCCAGTGACACGATCAGCCTGCCGCCGCGTGATGACTTCAAGTCTGAAGCGTTGTTCTACGGTACCGCGCTGCACGAATCAGCACATGCAACGGGTAATGAAAAGCGGCTGAATCGCGATGTTGGCAAGAATGAGTTTGGCTCTGAAGGCTATGCCAAGGAAGAACTGGTTGCTGAAATGACCAGCGCATTTCTGGCTGCTGAAACGGGTATTCCACATGACATGGAAGACCATAAGGCTTATATCCAGTCGTGGGCCTCGGCGCTGAAGAACGACAAGAACGAGATTTTCAGGGCGGCAAAGCTGGCGGATCAGGCGGCGAATTATATGCATGATCGGGCGCGTGAGGTGCAGATTGATAAGACACAGGGGCAAGGTCAAGTGCAGGAAGTATCAAAAGCAGGCGTGTTGTCGCCTGAAGCTGCGCTTCGTGAAACATGGACTGCTCAGGGTGTTTCTGCTGAAAAGCAAGATGAGCTGATACAAATGATAGCTGCTAAAGCAATGCCTGGTGCGATGGTTGGCCCATTTAAAGTCGGTGCACAGCTTGAGCAAGCATTCAATCCGGGGGTTTCACCTAGTGCTGATGTTGATGCCATGCTTGCAATGGATCGCGCGAAAATGGAAGCGGGAACCAGGACGCGGATTTCTGAAAACGTCATGGCCCGTGCTGATCGGGAACTGGCAAGCGGCAAGATTGATCAGGCTGCGCATGATCGTGTCGCTGAAAATCACAAAAAGCCAGTTTTATCAGGCATGGATGGTCTGTCTTCTCATGATGTATTGATGGGCGATTACAAGCCAAGTCCTGACAGTCGTGTCTATATCGAGCGTGGAATGTTGACGATTGATCATGACGATCAAAAAATATCGTTTGGCGGCGCAAAGGCATTGTCTGATGCTTCAGTTGAATATGGTTTGTCGAACAAGGACATGCTGACTGCTGATGCTATCGAGCTAAGGCAGTCTGAAGCTCATGAAATCGAAGTATCAAAGAGCAAGGATAACGAGGCTCGGCTTGACGCACTTGAACATGAGCAAGAAGAAGAGTTGGAATTGTCTCACTGAAATTTCCGCCAGTGCGCAATCGTAATAACCAGCGGCCTCATTCGTGGGGTCGTTTTTTATTACAGGAGATAGACATGACAACTGCCGCACCTCTTTACAACATACCCAAAGCTCAAGGCGACATGACGAAAGTTGTATGGCCTGCGCTCGGTCTTTTTATGATGATCGTCCTGTTATCAAGCTGGGTGGCAACAGAATACGTGGCATGGAAGCTCGGATGGGATGCGCTGCTCGGTGCGCCGATGTTCGGTAAGTTTGTATATGAACCGTGGGACATTCTAATTTGGACATTCAAGTTCAATTCAATGAAGTACGGTAAAACCGTTCTTGATGTGTTTGAGGTGGCGCATCTGATTATGGCCGGTGGCGGCCTGGCCGCTTTGCTGCTGCCAGTTAGTTATGCTTTCTATCGAACACGCAAGGCTGGCAACGAGAAAAACGATCTGCATGGATCTGCGCACTGGGCGACTGACAAGGAAGTTGAAGCAACAAAATTGCTGCCGAATGACGAAAATCGTGGCGGCGTGTACTTCGGTGCTTACACGGCGACAGAAGGAAAGAACAAGGGTAAAACAAGTTATCTGAGACATAAGGGGCCTGAGCACATGATGGTTTTCGCTCCCACGCGCTCAGGCAAGGGTGTAGGTATTGTGATTCCGACTTTATTGATATGGGATGAGTCGGTTTTAGTGCATGACATCAAAGGTGAAAACTGGCAACTGACGTCAGGGTTTCGCGCAAGGATGGGACAGCGTTGCATCAAGTTTGACCCGACTTCGCTGGATTCTGCTCGTTTTAATCCGCTGGCTGAAATCAGAATCGGCACTGAATTCGAGACGCGCGATGTGCAAAATATCGCAACCATGATCGTTGACCCGGACGGCAAGGGGTTGAACGATCACTGGGCTAAAACCGGTTTCGATTTACTGACTGGCGTGATTCTGCATGTGCTTTATGTTGAAGAAGACAAGAGCCTGGCGCGGGTGCAATCGCTATTGTCTGAGCCGGTGCCAAAAGAGGTTCTTCAGGCTAATCCGAAGATGACGGGTATTCAGTATGTCATGGAAAAGATTCGGGATACGAATCACCTTGGCGACCGTCCGCATCATGTAGCACAACAATCGGCACAAGCATTCTTGAATAAAGCTGCGTCCGAAGCATCTGGTGTGTTGAGTACTGCGCTTTCATTTCTGTCTCTGTATAAAGATGACGTGGTTGCGGATAATACCCGTGTTTCAGATTTTACGTTGACAAGCTTGATGGAGCAGAAAACCAGTCTTTATCTGGTTGTGCCGCCCTCTGATAAAGACAGGCTGAAGCCATTGATCAGGCTGATCATCAACCAGGTCACACGTCGCCTGACTGAAGGCATGGATTTTAATGAAGACGGCTCCGGCAAGTCAAAATATTCGCATCGGCTGCTGATGGTGCTTGATGAATTCCCGTCGCTCGGAAAATTGGATATTTTTCAAGAAGCGCTGGCGTTCCTGGCAGGATATGGAATCAAGGCTCTTCTGATTACACAGGACTTGTCTCAACTGCACGCGATATACACAAAAGACGAATCGATCATGTCGAACTGTCATATCCGGATCGCGTATGCACCAAACAAAATCGAGACAGCTAAGATGCTGTCAGAAATGACCGGGAAAGCGACGGTGACACATACGCAGCGGCAGTATTCTGGCAATCGGCTGGCGGTGGTATTACAGCACGTGAACACGAACGAGCAAATTATTGGTCGATCATTACTTGAGCCGGATGAGGCAATGCGTCTGCCTGCTAATGATGAGATTGTCTTCATGGCTGGTCACGCGCCGATTTATTGCCAAAAAATCAAGTATTACACTGATCCGATTTTGTCTGAGCGCATTAAGATTACGCCGCCGGCAACCGGGCGAAATGCAGTAATGTCGATCGTTGGTGAGTGAAATGCTGCCACTGATACTTCTGGCAACCTGCGCCCCGCTTGTCGATCCGGTCACGATGGCTGCGGTGGTACAGAATGAGTCAGGCGGCAACCCGCTGGCGATGCACGACAACGCTGACGGCAAGTCGTATTCACCAAAGTCTCTTGATGATGCTGTTGCGCTGGCTAAGCGGTTGATTGCTGCTGGTCACAGTGTTGATCTTGGGCTTGCACAAATCAATAGTAAAAATCTGCAATGGGTAGGCATGACGGTCGTGCAGTCATTCGATCCATGCGCGAACCTGCAAGCCAGCCAGCAAGTCCTTGTTGACGCATATAAGCGTGCGGGTGGTGATTTGAAGGGGACGTTGCAGATATACAACAGCGGCAAAGCAACTGGCAGTCAGTATGCGTCAAACGTGTATGGTAAGGCTGGTGTCCTTGTTCCGGCTATACCGGGAGGCGCTATGGCTGCCTGGACGAAGAAAGATACTCAGGTTCAAGCAGGTGTGCCATTTGTAGCAAAGGTTCAATGGACACCGGCGGCAAGCCCGTTCAGTCCAGACGGTTCGGGTTTTTCATCGAGCTGGTAAGCCTGTTGCTCTCAAAATTTCCGCTACTGATAAATATAGGCATCAATATCAGGAGTCTAAGGAAATGTCTGCAAGGTTCAATAAAGAGCAATTCGAGTCTATACATCAGCAAGCCAAGCTTTTCGAGCAGGAATTCAAAAAGCGCAGAATGTTACTCGCCGCATTTTTTTGTGCAGGGGCGATTGTGGGCGGATTTATCTGGCATGCCGCGTTTATTTCCAACGCCGGTGACGGTAATGAAAAACTGATTACGGTTGATGAAATTACACGGAATCCAGCGTCACTGTTGGATCAGACTGCAAAATCAATTCCAGATAAAAAGACTGGTGGATCGTATATCGTCAAAATCGAGGTTAAGTCATTAT
>MNWZ01000014.1:0-3568 GCA_001871925.1 Zetaproteobacteria bacterium CG1_02_53_45 | reverse complement strand
TAAGTCATTATGAAAGCGAACTGGCTAGCGTTACGTACACCTGTCCTGCTGCTCGTGTGCATGGCGGCATCTGTGGCAGCTATGGGTCTGGATGGTGTCAGGATCAATTGGACAGCTTCAGAACCTCGCGGCGTGTATCAGGTGCAGCCTGTCTCTGCTGGCATCGAGCGCGGCGATCTGATCGAGTTTTGCTATTCCGGCACTCCGAATCGCTATATGACGCATGGCGTTTGCCCTAATGGTACTGCACCCTTCTTCAAAACGGCTGCTGCTGTGCCTGGTGATCTGGTTGTGGTTGGTGATGCTGGTGTGATGATCAATGGCTTAATGCTGCCGGATTCTCGCCCCCTGCTTTTTTCTGTTGCTGACCCATCGCTGGCACTTCCAGTATTGCGCGGTCAGTTCCAGCTGCGGGCTGGTCAGTATTGGTCGTATGGCAGTGGCATGCCGTCGAGGTCGTTCGATTCGCGGTATTTTGGTTCAGTCGGTTTGACTGGAATTAGGTCAGTATCGAAACTTGAAAAATAGTTAAAATAACAGCTTGCGCAATACGAATAATACGCGTATTATTTGAACTGTCAGGAATCGCCTTAAACAACGTAACCAAGGAGCAACAGCATGAATAAAATCACAATCGTAGCAGCAGTAATCGCAGCACTGGCATTGTCAGCATGTGCACCTACCGAACAAGCGAAATCGGTCGAATATTACAAAGCGCACAAGGAAGAAATCGCGCCAAAACTGGCTGAGTGCACTAGCAAACCGGGTGTCGTGAACTGCGAGACAGCTGGAACGGCAGATGCAATCATCAAGCAAGCAGCATGGGTGAATACCCCGCCTAAGCGCGGTGTTTGGTAATTGGCATGCAACACTAGATTCTGATGTTGTTGGTGTTTATTGGAGATAATTAGTTATGTACAACAGAAAAAGTAAATACAGAATAAATGAAAATTTATCTTGGAGAAGCGTGGTAAAAAAAATCTATGATCTTGGAAATGAGGGGCTTGAGGATTTTGGCCTTTATCTACTGAGCAGTTGGGAGCACGATTTTTTGCTTAGCTTGGCGGAATATTTGGCAGATAATCCGCTCTCCACCCTCTCAGAAAGACAGCAAGAAACTGTACTCAAAATCAAGTCTAAAATTCTCTCCACAATGGATATGCTTGAGAGCAATGATGATGCGCTTAAGCAATATCCGAATCCATACAGGTTGAATTTCGCAAAACAAGAAGTACAGAGTTGCTATGCAGCAGGACTGTGGTTTAAAACAACATAAGGAATGAAAGAAATTCAAAAAGAAGCGCCGCCGGATTTTAAGGAAATCCGCGCGGAACGCGAAAAATATGGCTTGTCTCAAACAAGAGCCGGTGAACTGGTGCATGTCTCATGCCGCACATGGCAGCAATGGGAAGCTGCGCCGGAAATTAAAAGTCATCAAAAAATGCACCCGGCTTTTTGGGAATTGTTCCAGATAAAAGCGAAAAGACTGAAAAAATAAAACAATTTCACCATCACCATCTACACACGGCTGACAAGTCGATGATCTGACTTGTTAGCGGCACCTCCTGCCTCACATCTCTCACGATCCTCGATACCACTCTTTTCCCCTCATTCTTTAACCTCGCCCTGTACGCCGCTTGGCGTGCGGCGGAATCAACGAATTTACGTGGCCTCCCGGCCTTTTTCGTCGCCGTGCCTGTATCGTTGATCAGAAAATCAGCGGTTTTTGTGTCCTTTTCGTCTTTCATTTTCGTAACTCCGTTACGTTATCAATATGTAATTATATAACGCCGTTACGATATTATGCGAGAATTTTAAATTAGACAAACACAACTTGACCGCATCACCCCGCCCGTTATCCGTTATCCGTTATCCGTTATCCGTTATCCGTTATCCGTTATCCGTTATTCGTTATTCGTTATCCGTAACGAACGCGCAAAATAGTAATTTTCTGATTTTTCCGCGTGCGCACAATATTTGCACATCAAAAAATACAAGGTGATTCAAGTGTCAAACAAATATGATGCGCGTCACGGTCAGATAATCACAGTTATATTCGGCTTAGCGGGTGGCGCGGTCGGATGGCTGGCCTGGGGTGGCGGCACGGAAGCGTGGCGACTTGCGTGTTTACTATTACTACCGCTTGGATGGGGGCTGGCCCGTTCAAGGTGGTCAGCTTCATTATTGATGCTGGGTTATTACCTGGGCGGTGCGCGTGGCCTGCCTGGCGGCACTGCTGTATTTTTTGGTGAAGGTGGCCCGTGGTGGCTGGGCTATGCCTGTTATTTTGGCGCATGCCTTTTCCTGACACTTCCGTTTTTGATTTTATACGGGCAGCATGGAAGAGGATGGCGGTTCGTGATTGCGATGTGCATCAGCATTGTGCCGCCGCTGGCATTCGTTGGCTGGATCAATCCGATTGCTGTTGCCGGTACGATTTTCCCTGCAATGGGATGGATCGGACTGGCCGCCACGACAGGACTGATGATTTCATTGGTAGATCGTTCTGTCTGGATATTGTCGTTCGCCATTATTTCCGCACTTGCCAATTACTATTATGTTGCGCCTGCCGTCCTTGTTGGTTGGACTGGTATCGATACGCATTTTCCACGGCTCAGCAATGGCGATGGTATCGGTGCAGTAATGGATGGTATGAAGCGCGTGGATTGGCTGTTGAAATACGCTGATACAGTTCCGTCCAACAGTGTGCGTGTGCTGCCTGAGACGATTATTGGACCAGTCGGCATGTCGGCAAAGTATTTAATGTCTGGCGCTTCTACTGATCTGAAAAAACGCGGGTCAAGGATACTGGTCGGCGGCGAACTGAACCAGGACGACGGTCGGTATTTGAATGCTGTGCTGGTGATTGGCGCTCAAGGGTCTGATGGAAAGCAAGCTGTGCAAGGCATCCCGGTGCCGGTGTCAATGTGGCATCCGTTTGGCAAGTCTGGTGCAGTGGCTGATGTATGGGGTCATAGCGGCCTGGTTGATGTGAATGGTAAGAAGACCGGTGTGTTGATCTGTTACGAGCAGCTGCTGACGTATTCGGTGCTCTGGATGATGACTGAAGAGCCTGACGTACTGGTCGGCGCATCAAATCTCTGGTGGGTGACAGATAAGACGATCCCGGTCATTCAGGAACAGATGATGCTGACGTTTGGGAGATTGTTTGGTGTCGTTGTAGTAAGGGCAGTTAATTCTTAGTTTCCACCACACTTGAAACCCCTAATTCCTACCACACTCCACCACACCTAAATTGACACTTTCACCACATTTCTACCACACCGCCAAAACCACGCACAACAACGCGCATCTAAATCTATCAAAGAGAAATATTGAAAAGTGATTTTTCACCACATTTCGAGGTGATTTCTACCACACTTCTACCACACTGACTGTGGTATAAACGCTAAATCTATCAAATTCCATCTAAATCCAACAAAAGAAAAAAGCCGCTAATTCATTGAATTAGCGGCTTTAATTTGGGGTGGCTGATGGGGCTCGAACCCACGACAACAGGAATCACAATCCTGGACTCTACCAACTGAGCTACAGCCACCATTGAAAC
>MNWZ01000092.1 GCA_001871925.1 Zetaproteobacteria bacterium CG1_02_53_45 | reverse complement strand
GACGGGCGTCTTGAGATCGACAACAATGCCGCAGAACGTTTCATTAAGCCATTTGTCATCGGCCGCAAGAACTGGTTGTTTTGCAACACTGCACCCGGCGCCACGGCCAGCGCTGTTATCTACTCACTGCTGCAGTCGGCCAAGGCCAATGAGCTGCCGCTGAACGAATGGCTGACATTTGTGCTGGAGGAGCTGCCTCGCTGCACCACCGATGATGAACGCCGGGCCCTGCTGCCACATAATTTTGATGTTCAAAAGCTGAAATTGGCATAGGTGGAAGCGTTAAACCCTTCCTTTGACGCTTACCACTATGCATGCTATCTTTCAGACCTCGCCGTAGACAAAGCATATCAAAACAGAGGTATTGGAAAAATACTGCAGGCCAAAACCCAGCAGCAGTTAGGCCCCAGATGCAAATTGATACTCATCTCCGCTCCAGCTGCCAGCACTTATTATGAAACTGCCGGATACAGCAATAACCCAAGATGCTGGGTACTCGAGCGTGATCAACGCATCACCAGCTGACACCGACATCTCGACCCATGACGATGACGTAATTGACTTCATCAGGCACAAACTCAAGCATCAGCGCCTACATTATCCCTCAACTACCGTTGCGGTGGTTGAATCCACAGGAAGCATTTATTATGAGTACAGAAACAGAATTACAGACACGCAGCGAATCCAAATGTGAATTATGCGGCGCCACCGACAGCCTTGGCGTCTATGAAGTTCCCCCTGCTGCAGGCGGCAGCGCCGATGAGTGCGTATATATTTGCAACACCTGCCGCGGACAGATTGAGAATCCTGAAAGCGTTGATGCCAACCACTGGCGTTGCCTGAATGACTCCATGTGGTCCCAGGTGCCTGCGGTACAGGTCATGGCGTGGCGCATGCTTAATCGTCTGCGTGGCGAAGGCTGGCCTCAGGATCTGCTCGACATGATGTATCTCGAAGATGATACCCGCGGTTGGGCCGAAGCCGGGAGCGATGCGGCCAATGAAGAGAAGATCATCCACCGCGACAGCAATGGCGTCGTGCTTGAAGCCGGAGATTCGGTAACCCTGACCAAGGATCTGGATGTGAAAGGTTCCAGCCTTACCGCCAAGCGCGGCACGGCTGTACGCAATATCCGTCTGGTGCACGACAACGCCGAGCAGATCGAAGGCCGCGTGGACGGTCAGATGATCGTGATCCTGACCAAGTTCGTGAAGAAATAAATCATTCTCACCACAGAGGGCACAGGGCGAACATCAAACAGAGGCATGATGATCACGATGTCTCCTTCGTGTTCTCTGTGGTGAAATACAATACGGTAATCCTGCCAAAGCAAGGAGAGATAAGATGAGTGACTGTCTGTTTTGTAAAATTGCTGCCGGGGAGATTCCCTGTAACAAGGTTTATGAGGATGAGGATTTCCTCGCCTTTCATGATATTCACCCGAAAGCGCCCACCCATGTGCTGGTGATTCCGAAGTTTCACCTGGAAACGCTGGCCGATGCCACCGAACAGGATACCGCCCTGCTCGGTTTGATGCTGGATCGTGTGCGCCATATCGCCGATGCAGAACTGCATCTGGATGCCGGTTACCGCGTGGTCATCAACGTGCGCGAAGGCGGCGGTCAGGAAGTCTTCCATATCCATGTGCATATTCTTGGCGGCAAAAAACTGCCGTTTTGAGCATCCGGAACAAACGATCCCGCTCCAGCCTGTCGGACCTGCACAGCAACTTCTCGGAAATCCTCGGAGAAGATTCACTCAATGAACTGATCGGTTTGGCGCGCTTGCGCCGGGCCTGGCCCGATATCGTCGGACCGATGATGGCCGTGCGTACCGAACCCGTTCAACTCGAACACCTGAGTGAAGACGGTATCTGCCTGTGGGTGGCTGTCGATCACTCGATCATGTCACAGCAGATCCGTTTTCTGCGCGATCAGATTCGCGAAGCCTGTTATCAACATGCGCGCATCAAGAGCCTGCACAAGATACGCACGCGCCTGTTACCCGGTGCCGGTATCAAACCGAAGCTACCGAAAGCAAAACCCAAACGGGTATCATTCAGGCAGAAACGGACACTTGCCAAGGATGTCATGAGCATCAAGGATCGCACCCTGCGTAAGGCGATCTTTAAAGCGCACATGGCGCAGATTGCATATAGTGACGAGGAGAATAGATGAAAAAACTGATTACATTGGCGATGATTGCCATGTTCGGCATCATGATTTCAAATGTGGATCCGGCAGAAGCCAAGCGTTTCGGCATGGGTTCCAGTTTCGGCAAACAGCGCATGAGCCAGCCAACCACCAACAGTGTTTCCCCACAGAAAGCAACTCCGCAGCAGACTGCAGCAGCAGGTCAGCGTGGCAGCGCCCGTGGCGGCATGATGGGCATACTCGGCGGTCTGGCACTCGGTGGTCTGCTCGGCGCGATGTTCTTCGGCGGTGCATTTGAAGGCATTAATCTGTTCGACATCGTATTGATCGGCGGCATTGTAGCACTGCTCTTTTACTTCCTGCGCAAACGAACACCGGTTCGACAGCCCGCTTATGCAGGCGGCCAGCCTTCATCCTCGATGCACGATTATGCACCGAGTTTCGGCAGCACCGAGGAAGATGAAACACCGCGTGAACCGGTGGGTACCGTCCTGCGTCCACAGATTGATGAAAAGCATTTTATTTCTGCCGCCAAAGATATTTACATGCGAATGCAGAAAGCCTGGGACTCAGGCGATATCGGAGATATCCGCCAGTTCTGCACACCTGAAATTGCCGAGCGTATAGCCCGTGATATGGGGCCGAACAGTGAGAATCGCACTGAAGTCGCCACATTGAACGCCTCGATCGCCGACAGCTGGATTGAATCCGATCTGGAGTGGGTAGCGGTCAATTATGCAGCCATGCTGCGCGAACAGACTCTGGATCACACCGGCAACATGATTGAAGACCAGACTGCTGAAGTGAATGAAGTATGGATTTTCCAGCATGCGCCAAAATCGGAAGATCCAACCTGGTATCTGGCAGGTATTCAACAGGCCCGCTAAAACCGGGTTTTCTGTGCATCAAACTAAAAAGGCTGGCAGGTTATCCTGTCAGCCTTTTTTTTATGTTACATTGAATATTGAAACAGATGTTATTCAGACAACCATTTCGATACTTCTTCAGCCGCAGATGGCGGCTTCTCAGCTTCTGCCTGATCGTCTGAATTTTCATCCAGCAAGCCCAGCTTGCGCAAGCGCTTCTCTTCTGCCTTCTGCTGCTTGGCGAGTTCTTTTTGTCGCTTTTCAAACTTAAAATTCGGTCTGGCCAATGGGACACCTCCAATCGTGATATGTGTCCAGCCAACGCAAACGGGTCCCCCGTTGCTGACTCCTTAGATAATGGACAGCAGCGAACTCTGCCCGTCTTTGTCGCTGCCGTCGCGGATTATGTCGAAGCCTGCCTGTTTGTAGCCAGAAAGCCGACACCGGGCGCCTTATCCCTTATCGCTGCAGAAGCCTGCTCCAGTTATCCGGCCAGCGGGCTTTTAATTCCATAGACTGCCCGCTAATCGGATGGGCAAAACGCAAGCGCCAGGCATGCAGCATCAGCCCTTTGCCACCGAGAGTTCTATAGGCGGCAAGTTGCTCCTTTTCGGCATACTTGCCGTCACCGAGGATCGAGTGACCTTCATTCTGCATCTGCACACGCAACTGGTGCGTACGCCCGCTATGAGGATTAAGCGCCACCAGGGCGTAGTCAAAATCATCGCGGCGGTATTCAATCATCACCTGAAAGTCGGTGACCGATTCCTTGCCCTCTTCCGAATCAACCACCATGCGTTCACCACCGCGCACCACACCCTTGGCCAGCTTCGACGACATCCGGCCTGCATGGGCGAACGGGTGGCCGGCAATCAGGGCGAAATAGGTTTTCTGCATATCACGTTCACGGAATGATTCGGTGAGCTTCCTCAGCGCTTCGAGATTCTTGGCCATCAGCAGCACACCGGACGTATCGCGATCCAGCCTGTGGGCAAGCCTCAGGTCGGATAGGCCGCGCTGCTCTTTTAATGCCTCAATCAGCCCGGCATCGTGCCCCGAGCCGCCGTGCACAACGAGCCCGGCCGGCTTATTGACGACCAGCAGCCACTCATCCTCAAACAGAACGGGAATCATTTCTGCTTTTCTTATCAGCGAGGCCGGAACAACCGCACTATCCAGCTTCTGCTCCGGCTCACGCAGACTGACAGGCAGGAACACCTGATCACCCGCAACCACACGTGATTCCGGTTTCACCCGCTTTTTGTTGACCCGCACATTACCCTTGCGAATCAGGCGCAGAATCAGCGCGCGCCGGGAGTCGCCAAGGTGGCGGACAAGCACCCGATCCAGCCGACTGCCCTCTTCGTTCTGATCAATAGTTAAGATGCCGTTTTCTTGCATTTTTCTTGCCAAACCGCCTTTGGGCTATAGTATCGCGCTCGCTATGCAGCGAGCTCCGTGTTTTCCTGCATCACATGACAGTCACCGACACACAGCCAATGGTAGTGATTTGTACTCGGGAATCCCAGCCTCCAACTAGATAGATGGCAGGGAGATTTTATCCCGGCATTGCTGTAACAGCGAAGATATCATGTGATCGTTTGCCAACGTTGAGCCTGCATAAGTAAAAGAAAGTGTTTGAAAGACTTGAAGCTTACCTCCCCCCGACACGTGAGGGTGGAAGCAGACATGGATGTGACTGAATAGTCCAAAAATCAATAGCTGTAAGGGTTTTTCCCCTCAACAGCGGGCTATTCCGCCGTCAGGCAGGGCTGTTTGTATGAACCGCTTCAGTGCCGATATATGCAAGACAGGTCTCTCAAACGCCAAAAGGAAGATGGCGTGACTACACCAATAAAACTCATGCTCATCAATGCGAATCACGAGGAAGAAAGCCGTGTATCCATTGTTGAGGACGGTTACCTGCACGAGCTCGATATTGAATCATCCAGCAAGGCACTGACCAAAAGCAACATCTACAAAGGTAAAATCACCAAGGTTGAAGCAAGCCTGCAGGCTGCTTTTGTCGAATATGGCTCGGCCAGACAGGGATTCCTGTCGCTCAGTGAAATTCACCCGGACTACTGGAAAGATGGCATCGACAAAACAGCCAATCCCCGCAACCTCTCCATTCAGGATATTCTCGAGCCGAAGCAGGAGATTCTGGTGCAGGTGGTCAAGGAAGAGCGAGGCAACAAGGGCGCAGCATTGACCACACAGATCTCACTGGCCGGCCGATATCTGGTCTTGAGCCCGAACACCACCCGCGGCGGTGTTTCGCGCAAGCTCTCGGATGAAGAACGCCGCTCGATGAAAGAGATTCTCACACAGCTCGAAGTTCCCGATAACATGGGCCTGATCATCCGCACTGCGGGCAAGGATCAGAATCTTGAGGCGCTGCAGCGCGATTATCAGTACCTGCGCCGCCTGTGGGATGAGATTCGCATCAAGAGCGAGACCACGCCGTCCCCTGCCCTGATTTATCTGGAAGGTGACCTGGCCACGCGTGCAATCCGCGACCATTTTTCCGACGATGTGCAGGAAATCTGGGTGGACAACCATGACATTTATACCCGCACCAAGGCATTTGTACATGCCGTGCTGCCGGGCAAGGAAAAGCTCGTCAAACTGTACCGCGGCAAAAAACCGCTGTTCCGCAACTACGGCATTGAACAGCAGTGTGAAGAGATTCACGAGCGCGAAATCCGTCTGCCTTCCGGCGGCTCTATCGTACTCGACCCGACTGAAGCGCTGACCGCCATCGACATCAACTCATCACGCGCCACCAAGGGCAAACATATCGATGACACTGCACTGGCCATTAATCTGGAAGCAGCTGAAGAGATTGCCCGTCAACTGCGTATTCGCGACATCGGCGGTCTGATCGTGATCGACTTTATCGACATGGCCAACCGTAAACACGGCCAGCAGGTCGAAGAAGTGCTGCGCAAGGCATGCAAGACCGACAAGGCACGCATCCAGTTTGCCCGTATTTCCCGCTTTGGCCTGCTGGAGATGTCACGCCAGCGCCTGCACCCGTCGGTACGCGAATCCACCACCGAAGGTTGCCCGCGTTGTCAGGGCCGCGGCTCCATCCGCACCGTCGAATCCATGGCGCTGCAAATGCTCACCCGCATGGAAGACTGGGCTGAAGCCGGCAAACAGCCGACACTGATTGTTCAGGTCCCATCCGACACCGGCGAATACCTGATGAATAACAAGCGTGACAATATTGCCCGCATTGAAGAGCTCTATGAAGTGCAGATCACGCTGCAGATCCGTCCCGACCTGGATATTCCACACTACCGTATTGAACGCCAGTGGACTGAAAGTAATCAGCAGCGTGTGGAAGTGCTTGAAGACACTAATAAACGTATCAAACCGCCGCGCCCAAGCCGCAAACTCAAGCCGGTAAAACCTGTGGTCGGCATCCCGACGCCACCGCCGGAAGTGGTCGTGGAAAAGAAAGAGAGTCCGTTAAAAGCACTGATCAGCATGCTGACCGGGCAGAAACGTAAGGAAAGACTTCAGCAGCAGGCTGCAGCCGAAGAAGAGCAGCGTCTAAAACGGGAAGAGGAAGAAGCGCAAAAAGCTAGACGCCGCAATGTCAGAAGCCGCCGTCGTACTTCCGATAGCAGTGAGAGCGCGGCATCTGCTGAATCCGGCAGCCAGCCGGCCGCTAAAGAGCAGAAGAGAGAGCCCCGGCCAAGGCCACAGCGCCAGAAACAGGAAGCAGTGGCCGACAGCAATATCGATGCAGGCGAAAGCGCTAATGGTGATGCGAAGAAACGCAGGCGCAGGCGCAGGCGTCGCCCTTCAGGCAGCAGGGAGGGAGAAGCTCCCGAACAGCTTCAGGAGCATGCCGAACAGCATCCGGTAGATAGTAGCGAGCAGAGTCAGGTTTCTGCTCAGGATAACAGTCCTGAACAGCAAGGCGACAAAGCAGAAACTGTTGCCAAAAAGCCAACCCGCAGAAGAACACGCAAGCCTGCAGGCAGTAAAGAGCAGAAGGCGACAGAAGTGAACCAACCGGCAACGACAGAGCATAAAGCCACAGAAGAGAACAAACCGGCAACCTCAGAGCACACATCCAACAGTGAGCAAACTGCCGTTGCAGCTGCGCCGCAAAGCGAGTGAACCTGACCGAATCCGAAGACAGCCTGCTCATCAACATTGACGGTGAGCAGGACGGCAAACGACTCGATGCCGTGCTGGCCCAGGCCAGCGGCATGAGCAGGAATCATATCCAGTTACTGTTGAAAGACGGTCATATCAGCGACAGGAGCGGTGCCATTGTATTGCAGCCATCGCTCAAGGTGCGCGAAGACAGTCAGTATCTGATCCATATCCCGCCGACACAGGCGCTGAACCTCGAACCGGAAGATATTCCTCTCGAGATCCTGTTTGAGGATGAACATCTTATTGTCATCAACAAACCGGCAGGCATGGTTGTACACCCTTCACACGGACATGACACAGGCACACTGGTACATGCACTGCTGCACCACTGCGCCAGCCTGCCCGGCATCAATGGCATGGAACGACCCGGCATCGTACACCGGTTGGATAAAGACACCTCCGGCAGTCTGGTTGTAGCCAAAACCGAAGCGGCACACCGCAAGTTAACCGAAATGTTTGCCGATCATGATCTGGACAGGCAGTACGTGGCATGGTGTCGCGGGGTACCGAGATGGCGCGTCAAACGCATCGAGCAACCTATTGGCAGGCATCCGCAGCACCGTCAGAAAATGGCGATCAATGAACAGGGTAAAATGGCCATTACCGATGCCACGGTTGAACATGTCTATGGTGGCTTCAGCAAACTCCGTTTAAAACTGCATACCGGACGCACACATCAGATCCGCGTGCATCTGGCGCATGAACTGCTGCCTGTGCTGGGCGATCCTGTTTATGCCCGCAGCTATAATCCGGGCTCGGAGATTCCCGAACCCAGCAGATCACTGATTATCGCCCTGAACAGGCAGGCACTGCATGCCGAGGTTCTCGGTTTTATTCACCCGATCACCGGCGAGGAACTGCATATTGTTGCACCGCTACCTGAAGAGCTGGTTCGCCTGGAACTGGCCCTGACCAGGAACTATGCCTGACAGCGGCTTTATCCGTTCACCACTGCTGCAAAAGCATGGTGTAAACGGCCTGTTCACTCTCAGAAGCGGCGGTTTCAGCCCACCACCCTACGACAGTCAGAATTTCGCTTATGGGCCGGGTGATCAGGATGTTCATGTGGATCGCAATCTCAATCATCTGGTAAAACAGGCGGGACTGAACGGCCATCCGCATCAGGCCGTTCAGGTTCACGCAACCGATACACTCTACTGCAGCGGATCAGGATCCATGCATGAACAAGCAGCCGATATTTTACTCACAGATCAACGCAACACACCTGTAGCAGTACGCACAGCAGACTGTCTGCCTATCCTGCTGGCCGACAATCAGGCCGGCATTGTCGTCGCAGCCCATGCGGGCTGGCGTGGCACGGTTGCGCAGGTTGCAGTAAAAGCCGTACAGCAGATGCTGGGCAGAGGTGCCGTCGCTGAACGTATTATAGCCTCACTGGGCCCGTGTATCGGCCCCTGTTGTTTTGCCATAGGCGAAGAAGCGGCCCGGGAGCTTGCCAACTGCTGTCATGGTGCAGGCCGGTTTGTCACTGGCCGTGAACAGCGATATGCCGATTTATGGCAGATTAATCGCCTGCAGTTATTACAAAGCGGACTGAATGAGGCGCATATAGAACTGTTCAATGAATGCACCTGCTGCAATCCGGAGCGCTATTTCTCTTATCGCCGTGACGGTCAACAGAGCGGACGACATCTGGGCGTTGTCGAGCTGGGCTGCAAACCGTAAACTCCTGCCCTATGAATCTTCTCTCTCTTCGTTTCACCTCTATTTTTCTTATGCTGTTTATGGTTATTGGCTGCGCCAAAAGTGATCAGGGACTGGGTTCCGGAGCCGGCGCTCAGGTTGAATACGACGATGCCAAAAGACTGGTTGGCAAAGGTGACTATGGTACTGTTGCCCTGAAACTCGAGAAATTCAGTTCCAACTACCCATACAGCAAATATGCCACCCAGGCTGAATTATTACGCATTTTTGCTGCTTATAAAGACACCCAGTATATTTTATCAGAGACACTGGCCACCACATTTATCAGCCGTCATCCCCAACATCCGAATGTTGATTATGCCAAATATATGCTGGCTATGAGCCATTTAAGACAGGCCGGCGACCCGCGCAACGATATGACGCAGACAAAGAGTGCCATTAATACCTTCAACCGCCTGCTCCAGGAGCATGCGCAGAGTGAATACGCGCAATCCGGCAAAAAACATCTGCAAAAACTGTATAACGCTCTGGCCATGCATGAACTGGAAGTAGGTAAATACTACTTTGATCAGGATCTTTACGTTGCTGCAGCCAATCGTTTCCAGATCGTCGTTGAGCAGTATCAAACCACATCAGCGATTGAAGAAGCCCTCTATCGGCTTGCTTCGAGCTATGCAAAAATGGGCATGACAAAAGATGCCGGCCTGACTGCAAAACTGCTCCGGCATAATTACCCCAACAGCGACTGGAGCGATAAAGCTAAGTCTTTCCAATAAGCATCAAGTCCCATGTCTTTGATTCAGACTGGCCTCATGCGCTCTTGTACGCTTGTCCTGCTGACAGGACTGCTGCTTTCAGGCTGCAGCAACAGCGACAAACAGGAGATCAACAGCCTGCTTGATGCGCGCGATCTGGCCGTAAGCAATCATGATATTGGCAGTTACACCCTGTTACTGATACCGAACTATGCCTATCAGGGTCAAAGCGAATTTGATGTCATCAGCAGAATGAACACGCTGTTTAAACAATTTGATGCCATTGATATGCAATCGAGTGAGCGGGTGATCCGTTTTGCCGATGGCGATCATGGCGAGTGTGAACAGAACTACCTGCTTCGCGTTCAGGCCGATCAGCAGTGGCGTCAGATATTTCAACGTGAACGTATCCTGCTGACCCGGACAAAGACCGGCTGGAAGATCAGCGGCGGCCTGTAGGAAAAACGCCGGTTGATTCAGCGCGCCCTAACATTTTCCCCACTCATCACCGGGAAAATCATCAACCATCACGGCATTCCTGACCGCCTGGCGACTCTTATGCAGAATTTCCGCCTCTTCAATGTCCAGATCCCTGCTTTCAACCAGTGACCCTACCCACGCCTCATAGGACAGGTCAGGACTATAAACCTTGCCCGACTCCCTGAGTCTGCGCTCAATCGGCTCGGCTTGCAGAGTCAGTTGCATCGCATGGTGTAAGCGGCCGGTAAGCTCAGTTTCTCCACCCGGTTGATAAATCCCCGCAACCAGTTCATCCCTTGTTTGTGAGGGCTCAATCAACAACTCTGCCACCTGATGTGCAAGGCGGTCATCCGGCAACTGCAAGTGGCGTCCCAGCGGAAATACCAGCGCCCTCATTTTCCATGCAACAGGCCGCAGCGGGAAGTTCCTGATAATACCATCAAGCGCCTGCTGCACCTGATACAGGCAAAACCGGCAGGACCAGTGCACGAGAGGCAGTTCACCTTCAGGCCTGTCATTATCCTCAAAACGTTTGAGCACAGCACAAGCCAGATACATATACGCTAAAGCGTCAGCAAAGCGGCCGGATATCGACTCTTTACGTTTGAGCGCCCCGCCAAGCGTTAACAGAGCCAAATCCGCCATCACGGAGAAGGCGGCACTGAAGCGATTGATCTGTTTGAAATAGCGAGCGGTTTGTCCTGCAACCGGGGAGTCGGCCAACAATCCCCCCGTCAGTCCATACAGCATGGCGCGTGAGCCGTTGGCAAAGGTATAAGCCAGATGTGACATCAGAGCCGTATCAAAGGCCTCTATCGCCTGCTTGCGGTCATCCATCGATGCGGCAGCAATCTCATCCTGCAGATAGGGGTGACAACGCATCGCCCCCTGCCCGAAGATCATCATGCTGCGGGTGAGAATATTGGCGCCCTCGACAGTAATCGCGACGGGAATCGACTGATAGGTGCGGCCCAGATAATTCGACGGCCCCATGCAAATGCCTCTACCCCCGTGCACATCCATCGCATCATTAACCACCTGACGCATACTTTCAGTCAGGTAACGTTTGGCGATGGCTGTCAGTACTGCCGGTTTCTCCCCCTGATCCAGTGCTGTAGTCGTCAGTTTTACTGTACTGTCCATGATATAGGTCAGCCCGCCAATGCGTGCGAGAGCTTCCTCCACCCCTTCAAAACGGCCGATCGATGTCCTGAACTGTTTGCGCACTCGCGCATAGCTGCCGGTTGTATCAGAGCAGAATTTTCCGGCCGCCGTACTCAGTGCCGGCAGTGAAATACCGCGACCGATGGAAAGACGCTCCACCAGCATGCGCCAGCCCTTGCCGATCCGGGCCTGCCCGCCAATGATCCAGTCCAGTGGAATAAAGACATCCCTGCCCCGGTTCGGGCCATTCTGGAACGCAATATTCAACGGATCATGACGCCGGCCAACCTCAACACCGGGCGTATTAGCCGGCACCAGCGCACATGTGATACCCAAATCCTCATCTTCGCCCAGCAGATGGTCGGGATCATAGACATGGAATGCGAGTCCCAGCACCGTCGCAATCGGCCCCAGTGTAATATAACGCTTCTCCCAGTTCAGACGCAGGCCGAGAGTCTCCTGCCCGTTGAACACCTGTCTGCAGACAATGCCGGTATCGGGAATTGAGCCAGCATCGGATCCGGCATCAGGGCCGGTCAAGGCAAAACAGGGCACCTCTTCACCGCAAGCCAGACGCGGCAGATAATAATCTTTCTGCTCATCCGTACCGTATGAGAGCAGCAGTTCCGCAGGGCCCAGTGAGTTGGGCACCATCACTGTCACGGCAGCTGTACCGCTTCTGCTGGCAATTTTCTGAATCACGCAGGAGTGCGCATAGGCGGAAAACTCCAGACCACCGTAGGCCTTGGGAATAATCATGGCAAAAAATCCGTTCTGCTTGATAAAATCCCATGTTTCCGGCGTAAGGTCCCGCAGTTCATGATTAATCTGCCAGTCATCGAGCATGCCGCACAGCTCTTCCACCGGCCCGTCGAGAAAAGCCTGCTCATCATCGGAGAGCTCCGGTTTGGGAGCAGACAACAGCTTGTCCCAGTCCGGTTGCCCCTGAAACAGTTCGGCATCCCACCACACGCTGCCTGCCTCAACCGCATCACGTTCCGTCTGCGACATTGGCGGCAGCGCTTTACGGATATATTTGAGAATGACAGCACTGATTGTCTTTTTACGGATATTATCAATGCCGAGCAGTATAAAAATCAGTCCGATCAACAGCAGCAGAACAAGGCCGAAGGTCCCGCTCATGCCGACCACCATCAACACAATGTCGCACAGAGCCAGAACGCCCAGCCATATCTGCAGGGGGAGGCGGATATTGGCCAGCAGGTAAAGTGTTCCGACAAACATCAATAGAAGCAAAATCCACATCATATCTACCTCCTCTGCCGCCGGTTTCTCTCTAGTATAGATTGCTTTCGTTCAGCCACAATGAAAAAGGGAGGCCGTAGCCTCCCTCCCCCTTTGCCCGGATAGCCGGCAAAGCTCACTAGAAATGGTAAGTGAGCGACGCGGCAGCCAGATGTATAGTCGATTTGTATGTGCCGTTTCGCACGACATTTGTTCCTGTTGATTGCGTTTGATTGCGGTCCTTTAGCCAAACATAGGTATAGGCAATATCGAGTGTTGCCTGATCCGTCAGGTCCACACCGTAACCAATATGCACGGCCTGCCTGTCATTGCCTGGAAGCAGTGGTGTGAAATCCACGTTTTTAATAGGCGTCGGATCATATGTGTAACCGAAACGGGCGCGCATCGTGTCCGAATAGGCCCACTGGGCACCGGCACGGAATGCCCAGATGGCCTTCCAGTTTTCCTGCACAGTCAATGCAGCACCAATTACCGGCAGTGCAGGACTGTAGGTGAACGCCAGCTTGTCGAACTTTTTCCAGTTGGTCCAGTCAGCATCCGCACTCAGCGTCCACTGTTGGGTTGGATGGATAGCAACGCCGATATTCAGCATGTCAGGCATAGTTACGGTAATATTATTGTTCACCGTCGCCGCTGCCGCTGTAAGCGTGGAGGTACCTTTCGACTTGAGTTTAACGCTTGAGCGATAACTGACACCGACATTTAACAGCTCAGATTTATACAGCGCTGCCACATTATAGCCCCAGCCATCACCCTTGAAGTTCTGTTTCAGCGCAGTGCCGTTGAAGTCCACCTTGTACATATTGACGTAATCGACACCGACAGCCATGGAAAAGTTATCACTGAGCTTGAATGCCACATTGGGATTAACATTGATTGCATTCAATCTGCCGTATTCAGCCGCTCCGGCAAAAGCGGCAGTTGTCGGCCACTGCATTTCCAGCCCGAATGGTGCATTGATGCCGATGCCCGCAGTCAGGTCCTCGCCACTATTAATGGCTATATAAGCATGAGGCACTACAAGTGTTTTTTTGTCTGCACTGGCTGTGGATGGAGGAAGCGGATTACTGGCATTGGAGCTGTAATCGACCTTTGGCATGATCGCAACACCGCCAAGCGTCACGGCAGCTCCTTGCTGAAAAGCCAATCCGGCCGGATTGAACCAGTTGGCTGTAGGATCATCCGCAACGGCTGTAAAAGCATGCGCCATGCCCATGGCTTTCACACCCATCTCCGGTATCTGAAAACCGGCAGCCTGAGCCGTTTGTCCCCAAACGAAAAAAGCTGAAAATACAAATAAAATCTTCTTCATTATGAAATGCCCTCCAATCTCCCTGACAGTAGAAAGTAGCGTAAACCATGGTGTGTCACTTTGCAATGCCACCGGGACAAAATGTCACAATAAAATAAAGGGTTCAGAATTTGAGCAGCCATCTCACCTGCCACCACGTAGTTTCAGAAACAGTTTATCGACACATCAACCTTGATCATGCTGGTTCTCCGTTTACGAGCGTTCGGTATTTTTGGCCGTTTTGCGATTGAGATGTTTATAGCCAACCGGCAGCAGTGCCAGCAAAGCCAGACCTGTCAGTGCAGCCAGAATTTCCGGCGTTAAGATGTCCGTGAGTGTTATTTCGCCACCCTGATCAAACAGACCACCCAGCCCCGATCCGGCCATAGCATAAACAAATGTTACCGGCATAATTCCAAAGAACGTCGCAAACAGATACACACGCAGTGAAATACCCAGAAATGCCGGCACCAGATTGACCAGAAAAAAGGGGAATATCGGAACCAGCCGCAGCACAAACATATAACTCAATGCATTCTCGGCAAAGCCATGTTGCATTTTCTTCATCGCCCCACCCGCTTTTGAAAGCAGATAATCACCTACCGATGTTTTGGCAATCAGGAACAGGAGCAGCGCCCCGATAGTTGCACCGGTTACAGCATACATGCCACCGGCCAGTGCACCGAAAAGGAAACCGCCGCTAATAGTCATCATAAAAGCGCCCGGTAGTGAAAAGGCAACCACCAGAGTATAGGTCAGTATAAATAGCAAAGGTGACAGCAACGCATGTATGGCGATCCAGTCCATCAGCTCTGCCCGATGTTCGCGCAGCAGGTCAAAACTGAGATAGCGCTCCGGACCAAGCAACAGCGCCAGCACCAGCACCAGAGCAATAACCAGTAACGGCAACAGGCGTTTCACCAATTCAGACTCCTTCTGCACATTTAATTAGCCGGCATAGCACATCTGGCCGGACAAACTGGGGCCGGATTACATATGAATCGAAACAGATGTTCCACAAGCCGTCATGAGTTCGTTACACTGCGCGCCTTTGCAGGAGTAACCCACATGAGTTTGCAGTCTGAAATCGAGAAACGCCGCACCTTCGGTATCATTTCCCACCCCGATGCCGGTAAAACAACGCTGACAGAAAAGCTGTTGATGTTCGGTGGTGCGATTCAGATGGCCGGTGCGGTCAAGGCGCGCAAGGCCACTCGCCACGCAACTTCCGACTGGATGAAGATCGAACAGGAGCGCGGCATCTCCGTTGCCTCTTCGGTGATGAAGTTCAACTATCAGATTGACCACCGCGACTTTGAAATCAACCTGCTGGATACGCCGGGCCATCAGGACTTCTCTGAAGACACCTACCGCGTACTGACCGCAGTCGATTCAGCCATGATGGTGATCGATTCCGGTAAGGGAGTGGAGCCGCAAACCGAAAAGCTGATGGAGGTATGCCGCATGCGTAACACTCCCATCGTCACCTTCATCAACAAACTTGACCGCGAAGGACTCGATCCGCTCGATCTGCTGCATGATATTGAAGAGAAACTGCAAATCGAATGTACGCCGATGTCATGGCCGATCGGCATGGGCAAATCATTCAAGGGCGTCTACAACCTCTACAAAAAAGAGATCAACCTGTTCAGTGCCGGCATGAAAACCACCGATTTTGAATCCATTCATATCGATAGTCTTGATGACCCGCGCCTTGATGAACTGCTCGGATCCCAGGCTGATCAGCTGCGCGAAGAGATTGAACTGCTTGAGGGAGCTGCCGACCCGTTTGACCTGGATCATTTTCTGGCCGGCTCCCAGACCCCGGTATTCTTCGGCTCCGCCGTCAACAACTTCGGCGTTAAAGAGCTGCTCAATGCTTTTTGCGAACTGGCCCCACATCCGGGTCCGCGCCAAGCGATGCAGCGCACCGTCAATCCCGATGAAAAGGATTTTTCCGGTTTCTGTTTCAAAATCCAGGCGAACATGGATCCGGCCCACCGTGACCGTATCGCATTCTTCCGCATCTGCTCGGGTAAATTCGAGAAGGGTATGGCTGTGCGCCATCACCGAATCAACAAGGATGTAAAAATCGCCAATGCTACTATTTTCATGGCTCAGGACCGTGCCCATGTCGAAGAGGCATATGCCGGCGACATCATCGGCATCCACAACCACGGCACGATTAAAATCGGCGACACCTTCACCACCAAAGAGGAATTGAAATTCACCGGCATTCCGAACTTTGCGCCTGAACTGTTCCGTCGTATCCGCCTGAAGGATCCGATGAAGCGCAAGCAGCTGCACAAGGGGCTGGTCCAGCTCTCCGAAGAGGGTGCGGTGCAGGTGTTCAAAACCAACCTGGGCGGCGACTATATTCTCGGTGCCGTCGGTGTACTGCAGTTCGATGTGACCGTGGCGCGCCTGAACGCCGAATACAAGGTAGATGCCGATTATGTGGCTACCGATTTCCAGATTGCCCGCTGGATCACCTGTGAGGATGAAAAGAAACTTGCCGAGTTCTGCAGGCTGTTTGACTCGGCACTGGCCGAAGATGCGGACGGTTTCCTGGCTTATCTGGCACCCAGTGCCTGGAAGCTCAACTACACAGAAGAACAGTGGCCGGACATCACCTTCCACAAAACCCGCGAACACATTTAAGCTTTAATCACGAAGAGATTAACCTGTTAACAGTTGAGCCACTTGCAAAAGTCTGAGATAGATTGAAGGGCAACATCTCAGCAGTTGGATTTACTGTTTCAACTTTTGTTTCACCCGCATATTTCTTTCAGGAGTAGTCGTTTCCCAGCGTTTTTCGGTTTTCAGGGCGAGCAATGCGATGGCATTCATATCATGATGCCTTTTGACGCTTCGGGTTTGGTGTATAGGCAGGTCATTGAATCATGCGCATAAACTGATCTGCCGTAAGAGCCAGAATGCCGAACATCAAATGACACATCGCCT
>MNWZ01000078.1 GCA_001871925.1 Zetaproteobacteria bacterium CG1_02_53_45 | reverse complement strand
TATATCGCTCTGAGTTCCATTTTTCCTCCTTCTCGCTATCCTTGAGATTGGAAGGTGGCGGTTGCCAGGATGATCAGCCTGAGGGCAATGTGAAATCGCCAACGGCCCTTTTAACATTCGCTCTTATAGAGGCAATCCGGGGTACGAGTCATCCAAGGCGGGCTACGTTAGCTGTCGGGCTCTATGGCTCCAAAATAAAGCGCAGTCTCTAACCGTCACCTTCCACCATGAAGCTTACATTTCATCATACGGGGGGGCGACTCGCGCGATGATCGTTAGTCGTTTTTTGACACCTGCAGGCCCTTCTTTTTGATTTTTTCCACCAGGGTGGTTCGGTTCATCGCCAAAAAATTGGCTGCACGGTTTTTATTCCAGTCAAAGCGTTTCAGGGCGGAAAGTATCAAATGGCTTTCAAACTCATCCACGGTGGCTTTTAGATCAATGCTTTCGGCTGACTGCACATCCATCTGGAAGCTTTGCAGTACGCGATCCCTGTCACTGATCATGCGTGATGGCAGATCTTCCAGCTCGATCTCGCCTTCACGCTTCAGCGTGGTGACGCGCTCAATCAGATTCTGCAGTTCGCGCACATTGCCGGGCCATGCGTAAGTAAGAATGGCGCGTTTGGCCTCATCTGAAAAACCAGTGATATGCGCACTTTTCTCCTCGTTGAAGCGGAAAATGAAGTGTTTGGCCAGCAGTAGTACATCATCGCCCCGGTCTTTTAGAGGTGCCAGACGCAGCGGGATTACATTCAGGCGATAATAAAGATCTTCACGGAAGCGTCCTGCCTGGATTTCCTCTTCCAGATCGCGGTGGGTGGCAGCGATAACACGGACATCCACCTGTATGCTCTGCTGGCTGCCCACCGGTTCAAAGCAGCGCTCCTGCAGTACACGCAATAATTTCACCTGCAGCTTGGCACTCATGTCACCGATTTCATCGAGGAAAATGGTGCCGCCATTGGCAATCTCAAAACGGCCGGGGCGGGCACGGATGGCGCCGGTGAAGGCTCCCTTGACGTGGCCGAACAGTTCCGATTCAAGCAGCTCTTCAGGGATGGCACCGCAGTTGATCGAGACCATCGGTTTGCCCGAGCGTGTGCCTGATCTATGCAGGGCTTTGGCCAATACTTCCTTGCCGCAGCCTGATTCACCGGAAATGAGTACGGTGCTGTCGGAGTTGGCAAGCAGTTGAATGGTTTCCTGCAGTTTGCGGATTGAGTCGCACTGGCCGATCAGGCCGATCGAACTTTCCTTGCTGCGAATCTGCTCGCGCAGTGTCTGGTTGTCTTTTTTGAGCTGGCGTGTCTTCATCAGCTCGGAGATGCGCACCAGCATCTCGTCAATATCAAAAGGTTTCTTGAGGAAGTCATTGGCGCCGAGTCGAACGGCATCGACTGCGGTATCCACTTCTGCATAACCGGTCATGATAATAATACCCATGTCCGGGTCGCTTTGGCGGAATTCGCGCATCAGTTCGATGCCGTTGCCGTCGGGCAGGCGCACATCGAGTATGGTCAGGTCAAATTTTCCCAGTGACATGGCTTCGCGGGCACGGGTGGCATTGGCTGCACTGGTGACATGGTATCCGGCTGTCTCGAGGGCCTCCTGTAGAATCAGTCGAAAGTCTTCATTATCTTCAACCAGCAGTATGAATGCAGACTGTTTCACTGTGAGAATCCCCCTTCCCGAACTGCTTTCAGAAATTTCAAGTCAAAATAATGACGCATGTATTTTGAAATGCAAGACAATCGTGAAATGACATATGTGCATATCTACGCAACTGCTTGATAATCAGTCAAATATTGCTTTGTTGGCAGGCGACTGACAGGTGTGACTGCTAGGTCGGGACTGGTGCGCAAATGTATGGTGAAGCGGTTTTTTTGGCGCATATTTTCCAACGGATTCTGATATATGGATGAAAACGGTATTGTGTATAGTTTCTGATCTAACCTTTGATTTGTTACGGATGTCACGGCATGCTGGTGAGGGCGAACGGATTTTGACACTGCCAGAACTAAAGTCAGCCGGTTTTCGACCGATAGGCCTAGTATATGAAATGACTTCAGACAATGAAGTTCGGATGGCTAATGGAGGTAGACGACATGGCAATCAGTGTTCAACCGGTAGATGGCCTGATCCACAGGCTTCTTCAGCAGAACGGAAAAACTCCTTCCATTTCAGGCAGTCAGGACTCTTCGCGTCCTGTGCTGGATCATGTCAGTATTTCAGCAAAGGGACAGGAGAACCCTCGCCACTTACTTCCGAGGCCCGCTCAAGCTCACATCAGAAGCCGGGAGAGAAGGCTTTGGAATCACACTTGCTTAACCTCTATAGATCGAATGATAAATTTGGAGGTTGATAGTGAAGCGATCGAGGTTGTTGCTGGCCGAAGACGATGAAGCGTTGGCCTCTTTATTGGAAGAGTATCTGCTTGAAGCCGGGTATGATGTTGTGGTTCACCGTCGGGGTGACACTGCGCTTGCTGCGCTGAAACAGGAGCATTTTGATCTCGTGCTCAGTGATATTGTCATGCCCGGAGCCGACGGATTGACGCTGCTTCGCTATGTTCACGAAACTACCGATGACACATTGATCATTCTGATGACCGGCTACTCAGGTATCGAAAATGCCCTGCATGCCGTGGAGCAGGGGGCCTATGACTTTGTCAGCAAGCCTTTCCAGTTGTCCGAAATCCGGGTCAGGGTGGATAATGCTATCCGCTACCAGCGCTTGCTGCGCAAATGGAATGAGATCAGTGGAGAAACTCAGCCGTCCGGCGAAATGATGCAGAAGTCCGGGACTGCAGCGATGAAAGCCTATGGCCAAAATATTGACGACGGTAAATATTGATGTTGAGTCTTTTGATTATTGAAGACCAGCCCGCAGTACGCGAAGTCGTTGCGGAAATTGCCGGTGAATTGAGTGAACATGTACAGGTGACACAGGTTGGCAGTCTGGAAGAGGCCCGCGCGGTACTGGTTTCTGAGGAGTGGAGCGGACTGATTACCGACATGAGTCTTGGCGACGGTAATGTGCTTGAGCTGATCTCGAAGCTGAACGAAGAAGGTGTGAGGATGCCGCCGACTATTCTGATGAGCGGTTTTCTGACTTCGGCCAGAATGGCGCAGGCTTTGCAGCTGGGTATTGAACATGTGCTGGCCAAGCCGTTTGCACCGGATGTGTTGTTGGAATGTCTGGAAAAAATGCTCAGCAAGCACCCGGAAGCTGTTGCGCCGGCAGAGAAGAAACCCAGGCGACCTGTGCGGTCGGCTGACCGGTTATTGCCGGAAATGTTCGAGATGGATCGCCGGATGGGACTGGTCTATCGCATGTTTGATGAGATTCCGTCGCATCATGATGTCTCTTCAGTCTGTGCCAGTGCGTTAAACCTGGCTGTTGAAGTGGTGCATGCCAAAGGCGGTTTTCTGGCCTTTTTCGAGCGCAACCAGCATAAGCTGGTCATGGTTGCCAATCAGGGCATCGATGATGTTGAAGCAGCATGCAGTCTGGATGATACGCATTTTCATGCGCTGATCGCCGGTGAAGAGGAGTTGATCCAGTCCTCTGTCGATGATCCCAAGGGTGTCTGCTGGCCTGATCTGAAGAAACCACATTACATTGCCATTCCTGTGCGTTTGCAGGGCATCTCCATGGGGGTGCTCTGTCTGCTTGAGCCTGCATCCGATGAAGAGCTGAAAGGTGAGACCAAACAGATTCTGGGGCTGTTGGTGAAAGAGTTGGATACGCTGCTCGATAATCGGGCCGTGCATGCGGCGCTGGCGGACAATATGCGCGAAACGCTGATCGCGCTGGTGCGTTCGCTGGAAGCGCGTGATCGATATACAAGGGATCACTCCGGCAGGGTTGGCGCCCTCTCTGCAATTTTCGCGGAGGATTTGGGCCTTGAGCCGGATCATGTCGATCTGATTCGCACCGGTGGTCTGCTGCACGATATCGGCAAGTGCGGTATTCCTGATGCAGTGCTGCTGAAACCCGGTCGTTATACGGATAATGAGTTTGCCATCATGAAGGCGCATCCGGCCATTGGCGATAATATCCTCAAGAACATGGATACGATGGTGCGTGAGCGCTTGATGCTGCGACATCACCATGAGCGTTATGACGGGCTGGGTTATCCTGACCGGCTGGCCGGAGAAGATATTCCATTTGAGGCACGTATTGTCTGTGTGGCAGATGCCATTGATGCGATGACTACGCACCGCGTGTATCGTATGGCGCGTCCGCTCTCATTTTGTGTGGAGCAGTTGAAAAATGGTTCCGGTACACAATTTGATCCGAAGGTTGTAGAAGTCGCCATTGCCGCGATCGAACGCGGCGTGGTGAATACGCAGGCTGAGGAACAGCAGAATCCAGATGGCGTGATGCCGATATCAGCCCTGATATCAGTAAAGACTGAGGTACGCAATTATGGTTGAATCTACAGATGAACATGGACGCCAGGATTTTCGCGTTGACGATATTATTCCTATTTGCGATGTGAAGTTGACGCGGGAAGCTTTTGAGATCAACAAGAGCAAAGTAGGTATCAAATCCAGGCAGAACAGCATGCTGCAGAGCATGGTCGGCAAGGATATTTTTGCTGACGGGCAGGATGTGAACCCGGAAATATCTGGCGCACTGGCCGCACTCGATGCCAAACTGAACTATCTGATTGGCGTGAATATACTCAATGAAGCCAGTCACAGCGATATGCAGGAGAAACCTGTGAATCTGAGCGTGACCGGGGTAAGTTTTGTTTCCGAGAATGATTACGATGCTGGTGAGGTGAGTAAAATCACCCTGATGCTGCCCTCGTTTCCCCCTTCGACACTGGACTTGCTGGCCGTGATCAAGCGCGTGGATGTGGCCGGCAATGGGCGAAAACGCATTGGTGCGCAGTTTTATTACCGCTGTGACGAAGAGGAAGACACCATCGCCAAATATGTCTATCGCCGTCATCGCGAAATGATTCGTGCCAAGAGCAGGAATGCCGAGCTCGATTCGGAGCTTGGTTCAGAGCTTGGTTCAGAGCTTAAGTAGCTGCAGAAGCAGTCGAAGAAGCACTGAAATCAATATGCGGGCCATTATTGTTGGCCCGCATCTATTTTAAGCCGGGGCGCAGGTCACCTGATTGCGGCCGTTACTTTTGGCATGATACAGCGCCTCATCAGCAGCCTTGAATGTGAGGCTGTGCTCTTTACCGGGGATGTGTTCTGCAATGCCGATACTGACAGTGAGTTCGATAACGCCACCTGACGTTCTGAACGGCATCATGGCAATGGATTGCCGCAGTGATTCGGCCAGCCTGAGGCTGGTGGCCTGATCGGTTTGCGGGAAAACAATGCAGAACTCTTCACCGCCAACGCGGGCCGCCAGATCAGTTTTACGTGTACAGTCATCGAGCATGCCGCCTACCTGCTGTAGCACTTCATCACCGACGTCATGGCCATAGGTGTCGTTAATGTTTTTGAAGTGATCAATGTCAACGACGACAAAGCAGAATTTCGATCTCCCGATTTCTTTCAGGAACTCAGCCAGGCGCCTTCGATTTGAAAGCCCTGTCAGGGGATCGTTGCGAGCCTCTGTTTCGGCTTGCAGCAGTTGATGTGACAGGTGTGAAAGTTGCCGCATATTGCTTTGCAGGGTTTCATGCAGCTTTTCACTGGCCGTTGTGAGTTTGTTGCCGGCCTTGAGTATGCCCTCGCGAGCGCTTTGCAGCATGGCTCTGGCCTGCTCAATATCATCCGGCAGATCCTGCTCGAGCAGTTGTCTGGCCATTTTGAGGTCGGGCGACTCCTCCCCTGCCTCTTCCAGAACTTTGGATATGGCTTGCAGCGACGGGCTGAATGCGGCGATCAGTTGATGCAGTTCTGAACGCAGGCTGCTGTCATGTTGCAGTCGTTGTTTGATCAGGTTCTCAAGGTGGCGGGCGCGCTCTTTAAGCGATGCGTTGATGTCGGTGTGCTTGCCGATCAGATTGCTGCTTCTGTCCAGAATACTGTATGTGGCAGGCAGGTCCCGCTGTGCTTCCTGGAAAAAGTTCAGCCTTTCCTGGGTATGAGCCTCAAGCATGAGCTTGCTCTCTTCCGGTATGCTGCCGCCGTGCACGGGGCGAAGCAGTGAGCCATGTTCAACGTCCAGAAATTTGGCAAACAGCTTGCAAACCCAGAGGTATGTCTCATGTGGAATGCCGGGAGATTGTCTGAGCTGTTCCAGCGTGGAAACCATGCGGCGCGTTGTAGAGCGCAGTTCAAAATCATCGGGCATGGCAGCGATCACGATCGGGCGGATCGTATCCATATCATTGAGCAGTTGATTCAGGTCTTCGATTTGACTCATGGCCGGTTGACGGATCAGGACTGCATGGAACGCATGCGTTCGGCTTCTACTGCCAGCAGTGTGTCGGCATCCCTGAGTTCGTTTGACGGCGTGTTTGAGGCAAGCTGCTGGCGCAACTGCGAGCGCAGTGTGTCGATATTGTCGATCATCTGGGCTGTGGGCATTTCGCCGGATTCAAGGTACTGCATAGCCTGATCGAGCAGGGCGATGCTCTCCTGCAGGGTTTGCCAGCCTTGTTCGTTGTCCTGCGACATTTCCCGCTGCGGCTGTTCGTTCACCTGCTGGATCGGGGCCATTTCAGACTCAAACAGGTTTTTGAAAACGCCGTTTGAGCGAGCCTGTTTGGTTTTCTGGGCTGATTGTCCGGTTACCGGAAGATTGTTGTGTATCTTCATGTGCTGGCCTCTGTGCAGTTACTTTTTGTTACGTAGTCGTGTGTAAAATACAACTCGCAAGAATTGGGCCAGAGCCTTTGTCGCGGAAGCTGGCTTAAGCTGGTTTGGCGGCTTCGCTCTTGATACTAAGGGCGTGGATTTGTGCCGGAAACAGTGATTGCAGGCAGCTGTATACCAGGCGGTGGCATTGCATGCGGCTTAAGTTGTTGAAATGAAATGATTTTATCTCAACGATAAAGTGTCCGCCGCCTGACTCCCGTACGCCGGCATGGCCCGCATGTTTCCATGAATCATCGGTGATGCTTAGTGCTTCAGGGCTGAATTCAGCCTCAAGCAGTTGCCGGATTTGATCGGCTGTGTTCACGCCTCGGACGCTTTTTGCCGGTAAAGAATGCATGTTTTGCCAATTTGCGAAATCAGTTCGGCCTTGCTCTGCACTGCGATGTCAATGCCGGACTGGGTGCGTGTCTCACGATCATCATCTGCAATGTGAATTTTAATCAACTCATGAATTTCCAGTGCGTTGTTGATCTCCATCATGACATTTTCAGTGATGCCTTTTTGTCCGATTCTGACCACGGGTTTGAGATGGTGCGCCTGAGTCTTCAGGGCTTTAATCTGTTTGTTGGATAATGGCATACTTTCCTCCGAGGATGGCGCATATTAGGGAGAAGCCGATGAATTGCATCCTGTTGTTCATCAGGGCGTGTCCTTGATCTGTCGGACAGTCTGACTTTTTCAGCCTGCCTTTGGCAATAAATGCGAAGAGTGGTACAAAATTTGCTATATTTTATATGTGGTTTTTTACGGGAAGGGTGATGCAATGGCGATTTTACGGGAAGATCCTCATCGGGCTGTGATTCTGGGCGCAGGTCGGGGGGGCACAGCAGTGCTGGAAATGTTACTCGACGAAGAGCTGGTAACTGTGCTTGCCGTGGTGGATCGGGATCCTGCAGCCCCCGGTTTGATGCTGGCCGAACAGCATGGCGTGCAGGTGTACTCCGATGTTGAACAGGCGCTGAAAAAATGCGCTCCCTGTGTGGCGTTTAATATGACCGGCAACGAGATGGTTGAAGCCGTGGTTGCTGAAGTGCTGGGCAGCGGCGGTGTTATAGGCGGCATGGAATCAAAGCTGATCCTCAGCATGATCAATAATCTGAAAAATGCAAAAGAAGAGCTGAAGTTTCAGGCAACGCATGATCCGCTAACCGGGCTGCGCAATCGCAGATATATGATGGAACAGCTGAATCAGGCTGTCTCACAGGCCATGCGTTACAGACATGCGTTCACGCTTGTCATGCTCGATCTGGACCACTTTAAAAAGGTGAATGATGTGCATGGACATGCCGCAGGTGACAAGGTGCTTTCACATATGGCGCGCGTGTTGCGCGGTGGTATGCGTGAGTCTGATACGCCCGGTCGCTGGGGCGGTGAAGAGTTTATTGTTTTGTTGCCGCATACCGACACGAAAGGTGCTGCGCACGCGGCCGAGCAGTGGCTGCACTACCTGACCTCTGCGCCGCTTGTGCTTGCCAGCGGGGCATCGGTTGTGGTCAGTTTTTCGGTCGGAATTGCCTCGCTTGAGTTGATCGAAAACGAGGTCGACCTCAAGGAGGTCGTTGATCAGTTGCTGCATACGGCGGATACGCGCATGTACATGGCCAAGGAGCAGGGGCGCAGCCGGGTGTGTGCTACAGATGAAGACTCTGAATCGTTCAATGCTGATCAAGCGTAATCACCGGCATTGTTGCCAATCCCATTATTGCCCGAACAGTCGGTTTGGATAGAGTGGAGCTGTGCGTGATGTCGATATTGAACCTGTAGGTATTCAATCGTTAGAGAGTAAGCCTGTGGTGCAAAACGAGAAAAAGTTTGCGCCACGCATTCCTATTCGCTGGCGCTGGATTATGCTGGTCGGCATTACTGTGACAGCAGCGATCGGTGTGCTGTTTATTATTATCCTTGATATAGAAAGGGGTGCATGGCTGGAAAGTCAGGCTACGCAGGCGCAATTACAGGTGGATCGCCTGACTGATGAGCTGAAGTTGCCGATGCTCTCCGGCAGCAGTGCTGAAACGGATCTGGTTGTGCAGGGCTTCCTGGAGAAGGTGCCCTCTGCGATAGGAGTGCTGCTGAAGTACCCGGATGGTAAAAGCAAGTCTTACCAGGACGTGGGTGATGAAAACAGGTTGGCGCATTTGCTTACGAGCAGCAAAGAGGTCAAGCGGCTTGAGATGAAGCAACTCTGGTACGCCAAGACCGTTGTTTATGCACAAACATCGATGGGTACGATTGCTGTACGTTTTTCTGAGCAGGCCTGGGAAGAGATTGCCGGGCAACTGGTGAAAAAGATCTTACTGGCAGCACTGGTCGTCATCGTGATATCCGCTGTGATGGTGTACTGGGTTGCGGGTCGTATGAGTCAGCGTCTGGAAATGCTGGCCGATGGCGCACAGCGGGTCGCCAGGGGTGACTTTCATGTGCGGCTGCCGGTGCGCGGCAATGATGAGATTTCCGATGCCATCTCCCAGTTTAATGTGATGGTCAGGGAATTGGCGCACAAACAGGAGTTGCGCGATGTGTTCGGGCGCTACCTGAATCCGAAACTGGTTTCGGATGTGTTTGAAAGCGGTGAAGTAAAGATTGAAAACCACAGGCAGGAAGTGAGTGTGCTGTTTGCCGACATGGTGCAATTCACCTCTTTTTCCGAGTCTACGGAGACAGAAGCCGTGGTGGCCGTGTTAAACAGTCATTTTGAGGTGTTTCACCGCGTGATTGCCTATTATGGTGGCCATGTGGATAAATATATTGGCGATGCCGTGATGGCCGTGTTCAATCACCCGGTCGGCGATGAAGATCATGTCCGGCATGCCGCCAAAGCGGGGCTGGCCCTTGCGCTTGCCTGTGAGCGGCTTGGTTTCAAACGTGAGGATGGCCAGCCCATTGCATTCAGGGTTGGTTTGAATTGCGGGCAGGCCATTGCCGGTAATATCGGTGCGGCCAAACGCATGGAGTATACGGTGATTGGTGATGCTGTGAATGTTGCATCACGCATGTGTGGCCTGGGTGAGGGCAGTGAAGTGGTGATGTCCCGTGAAACCTTTGACAAGCTGGGTGACGGTTTCGTGTTTCATGCCATTGGCCGCTCTGAAATGAAAGGTGTGAGTCAGAAGATAGAAGTCGGAACAGTAGAGGTGTCGAGCAAACATGTGCTGAGAAATATCGAGCATGTGGTGGAATTGGCCTTTCACCTTGATTTGCCTACCGATGTACGCCAGATCGCAGGAGATGCCTGAGTTGAAAATACGCAGTGTGATGACCATGCTCGTTTCTGTGCTGCTGCTGGCGGCATGTGGCGCCGGCACGGCTGGCAAGATGAGTGTCGGCAATCTGTTCGCTGGTGGCGGCAACGCCTATGCCATGATTGAGCAGGACCTTAAAAACGGGCGTATTATGCAGGCTCGGGAAAAGGCTCTGGCAATGGTCAAGGCACACACTGATTATGAGCGTGTGCATAAACTGCTGGATGAAAAGATCGAACCGGCACGCCGACGGATTTTTGTGCATTACCTGCGTCTGGCCAGAGACAATGAGAAGAGCGGCAGCTGGTCGGATGCGCAACTTGCCTATGAGCAGGCCAAGGCCGTGACGATCAAGCCTGATGAGATGGAAGCAAAGCGTATCGAGATGGAGCGAAGGGTGCGTCAGTTTCGCTTCGAGAAGCTTATTGAGCAGCACCGTCAGGAAGACCATGCCCTGTTGAGTTTTGCGCCTGGCTATGTACCGGCCAAGGGACTCGACCCGATGGATGATGTCTATTTGCGCCAGCTGGAACAATATAATGAGGGTCTTGATGACAGGGCAGACAGGGCATACCGGGAGTCCAAACGTTATCTGCGTAACAAGCAGTATGGCCCGGCTTATGTCGAAATCGAGTCCTATATGCGTTTGCAGCCGGATGCAAGTCGCGGGGAAAAACTGCTTGCGGCTATCAAACGGGATATGCCGGCATGGCTGCAGGTGCCGCCGTTGCAGACCGTTACAGGGAAACCAGCCAGAGTCGACAAACGTATAACTGCGCCGAAAAAAGAGGTGACGATTCAGGATGTGCAGGATGCTCTTAAAAAGGATGACTTAATCGCGGCCAAACATCTTGCCCAGCTTTACCGGCGCAACGGTGGCAAAGGCACTGACACTTTGCTCGGGCAGATCCAGAATAAACTGGATGCCAGATCGGATGCCCTGTTTGCCCGGGGCAGCACAGCATTTCGTCAGGAACAGCTCGATGATGCTATCCGGTACTGGAGTGAGGCGGTTGCACTTACGCCTGAAAAGACCGAATACGTAGCGGCATTGAACCGGGCCAAACAGCTGAAAGAGCGTTTGAACCTGCTGCGCAGCCAGAAAGACAGCGACCCGATACCGCAAGAGGAATAATTATGCAGGATAAGATTGTTAAGCCGCGCCGTAAAACGCGCCAGGTATTTGTCGGCAATGTCGCCATAGGCGGGGATGCGCCGATTGCTGTGCAGTCGATGACCAATACGCTGACCACCGATATAGATGCGACGGTAGCCCAGATCCAGCGTCTGCAGAATGCCGGTGCGGATATTGTGCGGGTGTCGGTGCCTGATCCGGAATCCGCCGCCGCTATGCCGGAAATTATCAACCAGACCGATGTGCCGTTGATCGCCGATATCCATTTCAGTTACAAGATGGCGCTGGCTTCGCTCGATGCCGGTGTACACGGCCTGCGTCTGAATCCGGGCAATATCGGTGGGCGAGACCGTGTTGAACGGGTGGTAAAAGCGGCTTCCGAGCGTGGCATTTCCATACGTATCGGTGTCAATGCCGGCTCACTGGAAAAAGAGTTGAATGAGAAATATGGTGAGCCGTGCGCCGATGCCATGGTGGAGTCGGCGTTAAGCCATATCCGTATCCTGGAAGATATGGATTTTCATGATATCAAGGTGTCGCTGAAAGCGAGCAATATCCCCATGACTGTGGTGGCATACCGTAAACTTGCGGAGCTGGTGGATTATCCGCTGCATCTGGGCATTACCGAGTCCGGCAGCCTGTTCGGTGGTACCGTGAAATCTTCCGTAGGGCTCGGTCTGTTATTGGCCGATGGCATCGGTGATACCATTCGCGTGTCGCTCGCAGCCCAACCGGAAGAGGAGATCAAGGTCGGTTTTGAAATCCTCAAATCACTGGGGTTGCGTCATCGCGGCGTGAATCTGATCGCCTGTCCGAGCTGTGCGCGACAGAAGTTTAATGTCATTGAGATGGTGCAGCAGCTGGAGCAGCGCGTTGCCCATATTCACGAAAGTATTGATGTCGCAGTGATCGGTTGTGTGGTGAACGGACCGGGTGAGGCCCGCGAAGCCGATATCGGCATTACCGGCGGATACCCGGTGCATATGCTCTACCGTGACGGTGAAAAAGCAGAAAAACTGAAGCAGGCCGTGATGCTCGATCAACTGGTCGAAGAGATTGAACAGCGTGCGGCAGTGATTCGCGCCAAACAGGAGAAGTAGAAGCATGGCGGCTAAAAGTCTGCAGAGTATACGCGGTATCCATGACGGGTTACCGGCCGAAGTAAGGGTTTGGCAGCGCATTGAAACAGCTGCGCGCAAGGTGTTCGGCACCTATGCCTTTTCAGAGGTGCGCCTGCCGATCCTCGAGCCGACCGAACTGTTTGTGCGCTCTATCGGTGAGGCCACCGATATCGTTTCCAAAGAGATGTACAGTTTTACCGATCAGGGCGGCGATAACATCTGCCTCAGGCCGGAAGGTACGGCCGGTTCCGTGCGCGCCTACCTGCAGGGCGGCTTAACCCGATCCGGCACGCAGCGCTGGTTTTATATCGGCCCGATGTTCCGCCGCGAGCGGCCGCAGAAAGGGCGCTTGCGCCAGTTTCAGCAGATCGGCGTGGAGATGTTCGGCGCAGCAGGTCCGCTGGAAGATATCGAAATGCTGGCCATGGCACATGCCTTTCTGACCGAGTTGGGTATCACGGGATTGACGATTGAAGTGAATTCTCTGGGTTGTGCGGTTTGCCGCCCCGGCTATCGCGATCAGCTGGTCGGTTACCTGAAGCAGCGTGCCGGTCAGCTATGTGAAACCTGTAACGAGCGTATTGAAAAGAATCCGATGCGCGTGCTCGATTGCAAGGTGGCCTCCTGCCAGGCACAGCTTGGAGATGCGCCGGAGATGGTGGGGCATCTGTGTGAAGGCTGTGAAACACATTTTACAGGTGTGAAGCAGGGACTGGATGCATTGCAGGTACCCTATCGGATCAATGCACGCATAGTGCGCGGCCTCGATTATTATAACCGCACAGCCTTTGAAATTGTTACCGATCAGCTGGGTGCCCAGGGCACCGTACTGGCCGGTGGCCGTTACGACGGGCTGGTGGAAGAGCTCGGAGGACCTGCAACGCAGGCCATCGGTTTTGCCGCAGGGTTGGAGCGCTTGTCGATGTTACTCGGCGAAACAGAGGCTGCCGGTGTCGATGTGGCAGTCGTGGCGCTTGGCGATGCGGCACTTACCTATTCGCTCAAGCAGGCGGCATTGCTGCGTAGTGAGGGATTGAGCGTGGTGCATTGCGGTGGCGGTAATGCCAAACGCCAGTTCAGGGTGGCGGATCGTGAATCCGCCCGTTGTGTAGTGGTCATCGGTGAAAATGAGATGCATACCGGTCTTGTCACACTCAAGGATATGGCGACAGGCAACCAGCATGAGCTTTCCATAGCGGAAGTGGTGCAGGCCATCTCCGGCTAGGTATCCCGTCTAGGGAAAAAACTACGGGTCGCTTTCGCGGCCCTTTTTTTACGGTTGGTCATGCCTGTCAGTCATAAGCCGGAGAGCCTATGTATCCAGTATCCACTGCTCTCTGTTACAGGTAGGTAAAGAGAGCCGGTACTGGCTGAAATCGGCTACTGCTTGAACCGGTTGACTGACTACTAAATCAGTGGCGATACAGGGGCATGGCGTAAAATATCCGCGACCCGTCGCCCATTTGTTACTGTAGAAGATGAACCTGATGAGTATTGTCCGGTCTGTAAGTCGTGGAGGTGGATCTTTGCATTTAATCAATAAGACAATCGTTGTGCTCGGGATAATCTCCCTGCTTGGCGGTTGTGCAACGGTCTCAGAGCAGCAGTACAAGCTGGCGCAGCAGAGCATACAGCAGGGCGATTATGGCAGCGCCTTTGATCAGGCTGCACAGTCGCTGCAGGCTAATATTGCTAACTATCAGCTGATCGGCCTGTTTCCCTCGATCGTTCAAAATGCATATGAACAGCAGTTGGCCGGAGTCGAACGTCATAAACAAACGCGAGACTGGGATCAGGCAGCCTACGGTTATGACCGCATAGCAGCCATGAATCAGACCATAACCCGGATTCAACAATCGTTAACACTATTTGCCGGGAAGATAACTACTTCAAATGCGAATAGGGCTGCCATTGGCAACCTGCTTGATATCAAACCCGGTGATGTGGCGGCACAGCGCGACGAGTCTTATGAAAAAGCTGCCGCAGCGCATTATGCCAATGGTCAACGCTATGCCAAAGGCAGTGCATTCCGACAGGCTCAGGCGGAGTTCTCCAGTTCACTGTCGTTCATTAATCCTTATCACGATGCACACGAGCAAGTAGAAAAAAACCGGCATCTGGCCGATCTGGCTGATGCAAAAATGCATTATGGGCAAGCGCTACAGGCTGTGCAAAAACGGGACCACCGGGCCGCTGCCATGGCTTTTGCCAGAGCAGATTTATTTGTTCCCGGTTACAGGGATGCATATACCCTGGCCGCCAAATATAAAGAGATTGCCGATCAGGAGGATGCGCTGTCACGTTATCAGAGAGGTGAGCAACTGGCCGCAGAGCAGCACTACAGGGCTGCAGCATCAGCATTCTCCGAGGCACTGTCATTCGTACCGGCTTATCGGGATGCAACCATACTGGCCGCCCGTTACAGCGAACTTGCCAACCGGGAGGATGCCCGCCGATATTATGCCGAAGGTTTGCAACAGATGAATCAGCAACAGTTTGCCGAGGCTGCCCGCTCATTCGATCAGGCCGAGCAGTTTGTATCCGGCTTTCGGAATGCCCGGAATATGGCCGAGAAAGCCCGCTCATTTGTGCCGCCGGATGATTATCAGCTCAGACATCTGGTTCAGCAGAGTGTGCAACAGGGGATACCACTGACCTGGTTACATGACGTGCATCGCGGCGAGACTGAGGATGTGCACATCGCGAGCCTGAGCGTATTCCGGCAGGGACGATTCAACCAGCAGCAGGAGTTCTGGCCATACAGGTTACGGCTAACCGGCACATGTAAGCTGGAGATTGCGAAGGATAATGAGCCGGTCGTTTCATTTGACACCGTCGTGGATTACCGGGTTTTCCGGGATGATTTTGGCAATTGGAAAGCCACCTTCCGACAGGAAAATAGAGGCCATTAATCAGAGCCTGCCTCCGAGGATCAGCTCTTTTTCTGCTGCCCCGGTGATCGTTTCGTGTAGCTGGTTACATCATCACCTGTGTGAGGTTCAGGTGCGCGAGTGCGGCGAGATACTCCTCCAGCGTTAGCAGGCCCACGCAGGGGGTTGCGCCTTTCAACGGCATTTTCCCGTCTGCAAGCTTGCGAGCCAGTGCAATAGCAGCGCCGCACGGGATTTGCGGCCCGTGATTGTCAAAGGCGACCAGTTGCCAGCTCTTGCTGTGGGCTTTGCCGTCGTGGTTTAACCCGCGCAACTCGACATGGACGGCGCTCACAACCGGGCTAACCGGCTCAAGCCACCGATTCACAGACATGAACAGCGGGGCCAGCGGAGCCAGGCTTTTTATCAACCCCATACGCACCAGTCCTGCCAGCGCCCAGGTGGCAAGATGCGAGACGGGATTGCCGACACCGGCATGAAAGACGACGCTCTGCACTCCGGCATAACGCTGCGGAAAAATTTCCAGATCCGGCACATCACAGCTGCCCAGCCAGCGACCGCATACAGGTGGGGCATAGCGGTGCCGATGCAAGTCCTGCCAACCGTAGATCTTCACCCACGTCCCATTCTCCAGACGCAGGATCGGTTTGCCGCAATAGCCGAGCACACCCAGCATGGTGGCTAATCCGGGCGTATGACCACCTGCGCTGATGCCGTGGCGAATCTCAAACAACGCGGAAAATTCAGGCAGGAGATGGTCGACGATGGCAGATGTCAGGGCCGGCACCGAACTGGCTCCGCTGGTTACCAGTACGCCTGCTGCTCTGGCCCGTGCATCGAGCCCACCGATACCTGCCACAAAGCTGCGAGCATCGGCCAGGTCGATATAGTTGCAGCGTGCGGTTATGCATGCCTCAGCCACCGTATAGTTCTGGCCCTGAAACGGGCCGGCGGTCTGGATCAGCGTATCCACATGCCGCGCCTGTAACTGCACAGCCAGATCCGCTGCTTGTGCATTGATGGTTATGCCGCAGGCTTGCGCGCTGCCGAGAGAAGCTGCGAAAGCGCTAGCACGAGTCCCGTCACGGCCGCCGATCAGCAGTCTGATATTCGCATCCTGCGCCAGAGCCTTGCAGATCAACTGTCCGAAATTTCCGTAGCCACCGATAACAAGTATGCAATGGGGCAATGTTTTTCCGGATTGAGATTCAGATGCTGTATGCTGCATCAAGCCCAATCCTGTATGCGAAACAGATAGGGTCGGTGGGGTGCACCCGGTGAGGTCAGTGGCGCTACTAAACTACCCGGAGGAACTCTATTCATCGCCTTCATGATTACCTGCCAGAATCAGTTGTCAGTGGCCGATTGTTGATCCGCTCAGGTCGACACAATGAACGTTTATAACGGCAAATCAACAGGGACTAATTTTCTGGGGATACCCTGAAAAACTCAGGGTATCCGTGCAGGCCATGGATGGCCTGCAACAATCCGGCAGAAAAGCTGGATTGGACGGCGCAGCCGCCTTCAGGCGAACGGCACGATGCCGCGAGTCAAAATCATGTGCTGTAAGTGCTTGGTTTTGAGAGCAAAGGAAAAATCATACTTTTTCCTTTGCGTGCTGAAAACTACAAGGATGCAGTTTTTCAGAGATCCCTAGGGAGATGCTGATTTATTCTCTGGATATGCGATAATCGTTGGATC
Source organism: Zetaproteobacteria bacterium CG1_02_53_45 (assembly GCA_001871925.1). Lineage (GTDB taxonomy): Bacteria > Pseudomonadota > Zetaproteobacteria > Mariprofundales > Mariprofundaceae > Mariprofundus. The sequence continues at coordinate 157 of MNWZ01000078.1, read as the reverse complement.
AAACATCCGAGGTTCATCCATGAGTAAACAGTCGAGTTTTGCAGAACTTGAGTATCAATCGAAGAAGCGTCTGACTCGCCGAGAGTTATTTCTGAATGAAATGGAAGCAGTAATGCCAGGGCAATCGCATTAAAATCATGAGCAGCCCTTGGTTGCA
>MNWZ01000017.1 GCA_001871925.1 Zetaproteobacteria bacterium CG1_02_53_45 | reverse complement strand
CAGCAGCGCCAGCAACATCTTTGGATGATACGGCGCACTGCCACCGCCTCCATACGAACGTTCCAGCTCTCCTGTATCAAGTCCGTCTACAATCTCCACTACAAAACGTGCCAGATGATCTTCCGGCAACCATTCATCCAGTGAAGGAGGCAATAAATACGACGTACCGCGATCCGCATCACGAAATCTTCTGCTCATTCGATACTGGCCTCCTCATCACTTGCTCTATGCATATCCTATCATGCTTTGGGTAAAGTCCGACAGGCTGCTAGACCTCAATCTCACCCTGCAGATATTTCACTGCTTTACCTGCGATTTGCACGCGATTGCCTTTCAGTTCGCAAACCACTTCCCCGCCCCGGCTGGAGAGCTGTCTGGCCGTAAGCTTTGCCTGTCCCAACCTGTTCGACCAATACGGGGCCAGCTGGGTATAGGCCGAACCAGTGACAGGATCTTCATCGATGCCGCATTTGGGCGCAAAAAAGCGAACCACAAAATCACAGCTCTCGGAGGGTGCCGTGATGATCACACCTCTGCCATCCAGTTTCCTGAGTTGCTCCATGTTCGGATCTGCCGATAACACATCGTCCTCATCCTCAAAGACCACCACATAATCTTCGGCTTTCAGGCATTCGAACGGTTCCAGGCCAAAAGCATGCAGGATAGCAACGGGCGTCTCGCAGGGTTCAGCCTGCTGAAGCGGGAAATCCAGCACCAGCAGGTCACCATCTCTGGATACAGACAACAGACCTGAGCGCGACTCGAATTCAATGATCTCGTGTTCATAACCCAGGCAGTCAAACAGGACATAGGCTGCCGCCAGTGTGGCATGCCCGCACAGATCGACTTCAACCGTCGGCGTAAACCAGCGAATATGGAATCCTGTTGCTGTGGCAATAAAAAAGGCGGTTTCAGAAAGATTATTCTCTTCTGCAATGGACTGCATCAGCCCATCGGGCAGCCAGGCTGCCAGTGGACAGACTGCGGCAGGATTACCGTCAAAGGTTTTTTCAGCGAATGCATCAATCTGATAAATAGTCAGTTTCATCTGCTCTCCTGTAGTCGGGCCTTTTTAGCGGATCTTGCGACTGCCGTTAGCACCCCGCCACAACCACTCATCCATGACCTGAATTTCAAGCGCTTCAGGCAGTGATGAGAGCCATGCGAGCAGCTCATCGCGCTGTGATGGCGTCGTCCATAGCTGCTGTTTTTTGTGTTCAGGGTCGAAACAGCGCGTGACAGCAAGCCCCTCTTCGACCTCAAGCAACATCTGAAATCGCAGTGACTGTTTGGGCGGCAGTGCGATTTCAACGATCAGCGTCTGTTCAGCTGCCACTATTTTGCAGGCCTGTGCTTTTCGATTTTTATCCACTGCTGCACATTGGCCTGATGCTCGACCAGTGTAGCGGCAAACTTGTGGCCACCGGTGCCGTCGGCCACAAAATAGAGGTAATCGACATCGGCCGGATTTGCCGCAGCCCGCAACGAGGCCGCGCCCGGATTACCGATCGGGGTCGGTGGCAAGCCGCGGCGCGTATAGGTGTTCCACAGTGTATCGGTAGAGAGATCCTGCTTGTGAATATTACCCGAGAAGCTTCCTGTACTGCGCCAGATGCCGTAAATCACTGTCGGATCCATCTGCAGCGGCATGCCCTTCTGCAGTCGGTTGCGTATGGCTGCAGCCACCAGCGGCCGTTCATTATCGAGCATGGTCTCTTTCTCGATAATCGAAGCCATGATACGCAGACGATCCTGCCGGTTCACATCTTTACTGAGCTCTTCAAGCAGCCTTTTCTGAGCTTCAATCATCGACTGCAGCAATCGCTTGGGTTCAACCGGTTTGGTGTATTGATAGGTTTCCGGTAACAGGCGCCCTTCCACCTCACCGGGCAACAACGCTTTAAGAGCCTGCTGCCACTGTTCGATACCCAGTCCCGTTTTGTCAGCCAGTATGGCAAGCATCTCATCTGTTCTCAGTCCTTCAGGCAACGTCACACTGAACGCCATCACATCCCCGGACTCAAGTCGCTCTATAATCGTGTGGATATTGGCCGGCTGTTCAAAGCGATACATACCACTGCGCAAGCCTGCCCCGGCCCCTTTCAGGCGCACAGCAAGGCGGAAGGCCAGCGGTGAGGAGATCACGCCCCCGCTATGCAACAGACGCCCGATTTTGACCGTTGAAGCGCCCGCAGGCACCAGAATTTCTACCGCAGCCGGGGGCTGCTGCACTGTGGATGCCTGCCATAACAACCAGCCTGCCGGCATCAGCAGCAGTAGTACTCCGACAATGGAGATATAAATCAGTTTTTTCATCAACGTGACACACCCTCTTGATTCTGCAAAACCTCTATTAACGGCTGAAATGCCATGTGATGGAGATCCATGACATCCTGCCGTTCTACTCCGGCAACATAAGCGACAGGCTGAATAAACAGGCCGCTGTTACATACGGCTGCCGCTTCGCAATCAGCCAGCCAGGCAAGCGGACAAGCCCGCTCAGTCACCAGCGAATGGCGAATCAGCAAATCACGCACCCTGCCCGGCAACACGCCCGCATCTGCCAATGGCGTAGACCAGCAGCCATCACGGTAGAGCAGAATATTCGCGGTAGCAGTTGCCAAAAGCTCTCCATCCTGCTCAAACAACACATGGGGATCGGCAGCGCCATGCAGGGCTCGCAGCGTTTCAGCATAATCGGCGGTGAATTTGGCCGACTTCTGCTTTAACGGAAAGGGCCAGGACTCCAGCCTTAAAAAAGCGGGATCCGGATTTTTTGTATAGGGCATACACTGGATATACACAGCGGGCTCTTTAGCCCTTGTAGTCAGCCCCCAAGTCGCCTCGCCGCCGGAGACGGTTAAACGCACCAGCGCATCAGCTCCGGCTTTGGCCGCTTCACGCAGACAGGCAAACAATATCTCTTCATCCTGACCCACGGGTATCAACAGACCGTATTGGACAAGACCACCGGCCAGACGGCGCCAGTGACCGGGCCAGTCGAAGACCCGCCCGTTAATCACCCGAAATGTCTCGAAACAGCCCTCGCCATAGGCAAGTCCGCGTTCCAGACGATCTACAACTTCTATCTTCAAACTCGAATCCTTTCTCCGTTCATGGTAGCAAGCCGCCCATGAGCGATTTATACCTTGAGGCCATCGAACAAGCACGCGTCTATGACGTGGCGATTGAAACACCACTGGAGCTGGCGCCGAAACTTTCTGCACGCCTGCACAATGAAGTGCTGTTTAAACGTGAGGATCTGCAACCGGTCTTCTCATTCAAACTGCGCGGTGCCTACAATAAAATCGCTCAGCTCAGTGCAGAAGAACGTGCCCGTGGCGTGATCTGCGCTTCGGCCGGCAACCATGCCCAGGGTGTTGCGCTCTCCAGCCACAAGCTCGGCATTGACGCTACCATTGTCATGCCGCACACGACACCCGAGATCAAAGTCAAAGCCGTCAAACGACTCGGCGGTCATGTGGTGCTGTTTGGCGACAGTTATTCCGATGCCAGCGCCCATGCCATGGAACTGTGTCAGCAGAGCGGCAAAGTCTTCGTGCATCCGTATGACGACCCGGCTGTCATTGCCGGTCAGGGTACCATTGCCGAAGAGATGATGCGTCAGAATCCGTCTGATCTGGATGCCGTGTTTGTGCCCATCGGTGGCGGCGGACTGATCGCCGGTATGGCGGTCTATCTGAAGGCCAACTCCCCGAACACGAAAATCATCGGTGTGGAACCGGTGGATTCAGCTGCCATGTATGAATCCATCAAGGCAGGCCACCGCGTCACGCTCGATCAGGTCGGCATTTTTGCCGATGGCGTCGCGGTGAAAAAAGTCGGCGAACTCACCTTCGCCATGGTTCAGCAGTATGTGGATGAGATTATTCTGGTCGATACCGACGAGATTTGCGCAGCTATCAAGGATATCTATGAAGATAACCGCTCGATTGTTGAGCCTGCCGGCGCTCTCGCTGTTGCCGGGCTGAAGAAATATGTCAAACAGACCGGTGCCCGCGGTCAGCTGCTGGCGGCCATCAACAGCGGTGCGAACATGAACTTTGACCGCATGCGCCATGTGGCCGAGCGCACCGAGATGGGTGAAGGCAAGGAAGCGCTGTTTGCTGTAACCATTCCCGAGCGTCCGGGTTCATTCCTGGATTTCTGCCGCATTATCGGTGACCGCAATATCACCGAATTCAATTACCGCATGTCCAGCCGCAACAAGGCACATGTATTTGCCGGTATCAGCATCGCTGATGAGACGGAAGCTCTGGCACTGGAAACAGCTATGAAAGCAGCCGGCCTTGATACCCTGAATCTGCATAATAATGAACTGGCCAAGCTGCATATCCGGCACATGGTGGGTGGTCACTGCCCTCTGGCGGAAAATGAGAAACTGTATCGATTTGAATTCCCCGAACGCCCGGGTGCCCTGCTGGAATTTCTCAGCCGTGCCGCCGGCCGCTGGAATATCTCACTGTTCCACTACCGCAACCATGCCGCAGCCTTCGGTCGGGTACTGGCCGGCATTGAAGTGCCGGCATCCGAGCAGCAGCAGTTTGAGGAATACCTCAATGCGCTGAGTTATCCCTATGTTAATGAATCGGATAACCCGGCCTACACTATCTTCCTTAAATAGAAAGACTAACCACCAGCCATCAGTTCAGGCCTGGTGGTTGGTGCAGTATGATTGATTACAGCTCCAGCAGGTAAACCCACTTGCCGCCGTGTTTGATTTTCAGACGGCGCTTTGCCGGTAGCCCCAGAGCATGTTCACAGCCCTGATCCGGCACGATCACAGCCATACGCCAGCCCTCAAAGCGCCCGGCAAACAATGCTCCAAGCGCCTTATACAGGGTGCGCACATCACCTTTAACACGATCCCCATAAGGCGGGTTGCAGACGATCAGACCTTTGCCCGTCACCCCCTCGGGAACAACCAGATTGCGTACATCCAGCTTGCTAAATTCAATGGCGTCGGCGACGCCGGCATGTCGGGCATTTTCTCTGGCCTGATCCAGCACACCGGCAGCCAGATCGGATGCGAAGATTTGCGGTTTTATTTCACTGCTCATGGTTTCCGCTTTTTTCAGCGCCCGCTGCCAGCGCTTCTGCTTCAATGACGGCCAGCGCACAAAGGGAAAATCATGGTTCAGTCCGGCAGCCCGCTTTTCAGCGATCCATGCCGCTTCAATGGCAAACGTACCGGAGCCGCACATCGGAGCCAGTAACGGCTCATCGGCCTGCCAATCCATCCAGCGCAGGATACCCGCCGCGATGGTTTCACGAATCGGTGCAAGGCCGGAGTAGTGACGATAGCCGCGCCGATCCAGTCGTTCCCCGGATGTATCCAGGCTGATGGTGCAGATATTATCGTCAATACGCAGCATCACCTGCTGAATCGCATCACCGGCACGATAGTTCTGCATGCCTTCAGAGGCGGCAATGCCATCGAGCACAGCCTGCTCGGCACGGCCGGAGTGCAGCAGCTTGGAGTGGTGACAGCTGGCTTTGACTTCAACCGTAACCCCGTCCCCGACATAATGCTGCCAGCCCAGTTTTCTGACCTTGTTATACAACTCAGGGAAGGTCAGCGCCTTGAATGCAGCCAGGCGTATAACAAAACGTGTGGCACAACGCGCGCGCAGATTGAGGCGGAACAGAGTATCCATGGTAGCCGTGAAACTGACTCCCCCCTCCTCCAGCTTCACATCATGAGCAGAAAGTTCTGTCAGTTCAGCGACGACTTGTCCTTCAAGACCGGGTACAACAATTGCAAAACAGGTAAGTTTTTCCATGCCCGCACCATAGCAGCAGAGATGAATCTAATATAGTGAGCTTTGCTATACGGCTTTGCTTTGATAGGTTTAGCGACACTCGATTCAATCGAAACCAGCCGGTTGAAAAAACAAGCCTCTTCACGGATGAAGAGCGAGCCAAGGAATTGCACTCATGTCTTTTGACCTTCAACCACTCATGATTTCAGGCAAAGAGGTACTGCCGCTGATAGAAGGCGGTAAAGGTGTGGCCATTTCGACCGGCGAAAGCTCGGGCGCCTGGGCTGCAGCTGGCGGTGTCGGCACTTTTTCTGCGGTGAATGCCGACAGCGTGGATGCACAGGGCAACATCATTCGCACCGTTTACCACGGCAGAAGCCGTAAAGAGCGTTTTGAAGAGCTGGTCGCCCAGGGCATTGCCGGCGGTATCCAGCAGGCAAAGATTGCGCATGAGGTATCCAACGGTCAGGGCCGCCTGCACATGAATGTGTTGTGGGAGATGGGTGGAGCAGAGCGTGTACTCGAAGGTGTTATGGAAGGCGCCAAAGGCCTGATTCACGGAATCACCTGTGGTGCAGGCATGCCGTTCAAGCTGGCAACACTGGCGGCCAAACATAACGTTCACTATTACCCGATTATCTCTTCAGCCCGCGCATTCCGCGCCCTGTGGCTGCGCTCATACCGCAAACTGCCTGACCTGCTTGGCGGTGTAGTGTATGAAGATCCATGGTTGGCTGGCGGCCATAATGGCCTGTCCAACTCGGAAAGCCCTGATGTGCCGGAAGATCCGTATCCCCGCGTTGCAGAACTGCGCAAAACCATGAATGAGTTCGGCCTGACTCAGGTGCCGATTGTGATGGCCGGTGGCGTCTGGTTCCTGCGCGAATGGGCCAACTGGCTGAATAACCCGGAGATCGGCCCGATCACTTTCCAGTTCGGCACGCGTCCGCTGCTGACGCAGGAGAGCCCGATTTCCGAGGCCTGGAAACGACGTCTGCTGACACTTAAAGAGGGTGATATCCGCCTTAACCGCTTCTCCCCGACCGGCTTCTACAGTTCTGCTGTCTACAACTCATTCCTGCATGAAATGTATGAGCGCTCGGATCGTGAAATGGCTTTTGTTGATCATCCGGCCGGTGATCACTCTGAAGTGTTCACTTTCGGCGTACGTAATAAAGAAGTGTATCTGACCAGACACGACCTGAAACGTGCCAAAAATTATATTGCTGAAGGCTTCATTAAAGCCCTGCCGACACCGGATTCAACGCTGATTTTTGTCGATCCGGAGCGAGCCAAAATCATTCGTCAGGATCAGCTGGACTGCATGGGTTGCCTTTCCATGTGCAAGTTCAGCAACTGGGCTGCCAATGATGCTGGAACGACCGGTCACAAGGCTGATCCGCGCAGCTTCTGCATCCAGAAAACGTTGCAGCAAATCGGCCACGGCGACAATCCGGATAACAACCTGATGTTTGCCGGCCATGCCGCCTACCGCTTCGGCAGCGACCCGTTTTACGCCAATGGTTTTATTCCAACCGTCAAGCAGCTGGTCGACCGCATCTGCACAGGTGACTAAGGTATATATTCCTCATGAATTCACGGCGCTGCAGCTCGCATAGCAATAACACGCTGCGCCCTTAAGTGAACGACAACCATCAAAACAACGGTCCTGCCGAGCCTGCACCACTGGAGCTCGATCATGATCTGCGCCTGCATGCCCAGCGGCTGAAGCTGGGCAAGGCCGAACTGCTCACCGATGCCGTGAGACTGCCGTTTACCGACATTGAAAGCCGGCTTAACCAATATGCCATTGGTGCGGCGGCTGAAGAGAGTGAGCAGTTGCGCAAGAGCATGAAGCATTACCTGGGCAGGCTCAATTCCAATCCGCTGATTCCGCTGCAATTCCGTATGAAGGTACTCAATCGTTTCGAACAGGACCTGGGGCTCTTTGATGGTGAAATGACTGCAGCCGTTCTCAACTCGCATAAAATTGCCGTTGAAATGGTGCAGAAGGCCGCCATCAGTAATAAGGCCTACTATGCAGACCTTGTCGATATGCTGAGCAATTCCATTGAACTGGCGCTCAAGCTGTTGTTGATTGCGCAGCAGAAGTATCAGGCACCGGCTGTTATTGCCACGCGCCAGTTTTTCGAACTGGCCAGGCTCGGACTCGGTGTCGCAGCCCTGCTAGATCAGGCAAAGCAAATGAACGTAAAACGCTTACACAAAACCATCTGCGAATTCGAATTGCTGCGCTGCCTCGACTTCTATGGCAAGACCGCCGAGCAGCAGCAATTGACCTGGAAAGAACTGCATTACCATCTGGACAGCCTGCAGGCCTGTTTGTGCCGACGCAATGAGCCGCATGCGCCATTTAACGGCAGCCGTTTTCTGGTCACCAATCTGAATCGGCCCAATGATACAGCCAGAGTGCTGACTGAACTGCCCGAGTCACTGGAGTATGACTGTATCCTGATCCCCATCGACACCCTGTTCAGCCGCGTCAGTACTGCGGTTGAACGTATCCAGAGCCTTGTGAACAGTCAGGATACCCACAAAGACCTGTTTACCGAAGAGGCCATGCTCACCACGCTTGTCGGCGGCAGAGCTATTTTGAAAGCGCTGGAAACAAGCAATCGCGAGCGTGAGCGTGAGCGCAGCGATTTTTCAGACGGCCAGTTTTTGCTTGAGTGGGATGCTGCAAAAGCACTCAATTGCCTTGGCGAAGCCATCAATAGCAACGGCCGCATCACGCCAGGCGAGCAACTCCGGCAACAGGCCTGGCAAATACACAATATCAGCGATCAGGGTGTCTGCATTGTAAAAACAGAACAAAGCAGCACATATGACCACGTTGGCAAACTCATCGGCCTGACCCTGCTCCGCAAGCAGGGTGATGCTGGCAGTGCGACAGACTCGACAGAAGCCTGCGGGCAGAGCCGGTTCAAGCTCGGCTTCATACGCTGGGCCAAAGAGATCAAAGCCGGTGAGCAACGCCTGGGTATCGAATTTCTGCAGGGTCGCCTGCAACTGCTCAATGGTTTAATGCTTGGCGGTGGTAAGCATATGGATCTGAACCGCTCCTGGCCTGTGCTGATCACGGAAGCCGGTATGGGTAACCACACCGCCCTGTTTCCTGATCCGCGTGTCTATCGCAATATGACCTTCCTACTGCTCAAGAATGAGCAGCAGGTCCACTACCGCATCAAACGGGTACTGCAAAAAGGGGTGAATTACAGCCTGTGTAATATTGTGCGGGCAAAGGTCGAAGGCCGCTCAGAAACATAAAACGGGTTCAGAAGCCTCCCTACCACCCCTCATCCTCGATCACCTCTACAGGTTCGGCACGCACCATCGCTTTAGCCAGAACTTCATCGATCTCCTGACTGACATAGGCCTCACCCGGCAAAATAGTGATGCAACGCATCTCCCTGCCATCGGGCAATACCTTCTGCCCCAGCTCCTTCTGCTTATAACCGTGCCCCAGTGAAAGCATGGTGCCGTACAGTGCTGTCAGGCAGGTGCCGTCACTGATTTTGGCCAGCTGCGCAGCCAGTGTTATCGGCGCACCGACAATGGTGAAGGCTTTCCTGCGCCCTACCCCCAGATGACCGACTGTCACCTCGCCAATCGCCATACCGACACGGAAGGCAACCGTGCCGCCATCCGGCCTGCTCATGGCCATTTTTTCACAGGCCTGAATAATGGCCAGACCGGCTTTCACGGCCTGATTTTCATGGCATTTCAGATCAAACGGGTGATTGAACACCACGATCATCTTGTCACCGACGACCTGATCAACGTGACCGCCGAATTCATAAACAATCTGCTGAAACAACGCAAAGGTGCGATTGAGCATGGGAATAATATCTTCGCTGCGGCGCTGCTCTGCATAACCGTTAAAATCAACCATATCCACCGCCAGCACAGTGACCTCGCGCTTGATATGGTCGCCCTTGTGCGTATTCCTGTCGTATTCATCAGCCACCAGTTGCGGACGCTGATAGTTGCCATACAGGTCATATACCTTTTCCCTGTGTTCAAGGCTGGATACCATCTGATTGAACTGGTTAAAGGCCTTGCCGAATTCATTGGCGGAACGGATAGGCAGGCTGACCGAGAAATCACCTGTGGCGACACGTTTCGAACCACGGGCAAGCAGCCTCAACTGATCGATGATGCGCCCGCTCATGCCATACACCAGCAGTGCCGCCAGCAGCGCCACTACAGCAGCTGTCGCGGTTAAATTCATCTTGATCTGCAGATCATTTTCCCGCCACGATTTGCCCGGAAACAGCATCGCGATCGAACCAAGCTGGGTGGTATTGTACTTGATACCCACGCCATACCATTTATCCATGCCATCCACGGCTGCCGCCACAGCCGGTAAACTCGTCAGCGCCTCAATCTCATCGGGCATGCCGGCCTCACCAAAGGTCTCGCTGTGGCCACTTGCCCAGCGCAGGTAAACTGAAGTGCCGGGAACCCGGTGCATGAACATCCTGATCAGGTGATCCACTTCAGCTGCGGAGCCTGCAACCATGGGCATTTTCAGCTCATCCGATAACAGTGTGATCAACAACTCGGCCTGTTCCTGCTCGCTGTTTACCCATGCCCGTTTTTCGATCTCGCTGATACTTGCCATCATGGCAACGGCCACAACGGCAACCAGCACAATCGTCAGTAAACTCCAGAGCGTACGCAGTGACATATTCTCTCCCGTGCCTGTTCAAAAGCCGAACAGATCAGATTACCCAGTCCATATAGCATATTGTCTGCCAATCTGTAGCAGTCCAGGTTAGCTGCGGCTGTCAAAATCAGATGCCAGCCAGATCACACAGACTTCGCTCGATTGCAAATTTGGCCGCATATTTGCTAAGTTCAGCATCATACACTGACCACTTACCATTTTTCAGGAGATCAGCATGGATCTATCGACTATTGCAGGCATCATGGCGGGACTTGGACTGATCGTTTTATCGATCTTTCTTTCGGCTGTGGAGCCCGGTGTTTACGTCAATCTTCCGGGCCTGCTTATCGTGATTGGCGGCACCATTGCTGCCACACTGGTCAGTTTTCCCACCCATGAACTGGGTAAAGTCTGGCGCGTACTGGGTAATGTATTCCGCAACAGACAATATTCCGTGCGTGACGACATTTCCGAAATTGCCCACGCTGCACGCCTGCGCCGTCATGGCGATATGGCGCGCATTGAAGATCAGCTGGAGCGCATTGCCAACCCGTTTTTGAGAACCGCCATTCAGCTGGTGATTGATAACACGCCGGCCGATGAAATCGTCAATATTCTGCAGTGGCGCATCAAACGCCTGCGCGAGCAGGAGAGAGCTGAAGCGCAGATTTTCCATACCATGAGCGTTTATGCACCGGCTTTCGGCATGTTCGGTACCCTCATCGGCATGGTCAACATGCTCTACGGCATCAATGGCCCGGACCTGCTCAATGTCGGTCATAATATGGCCGTCGCCCTGATGACTACCCTGTACGGTCTTGTACTGTCCAACCTGCTGTTTAAACCGATCGCCATCAAGGTGGAACGCCATACGGAAAAGCGTGCCATGATCATGCGCATGATTGTCGAAGGTACGATCATGCTGGCGGGCAACCGCAGCCCGGTATTCATCCGCGAAACCCTGAAATCATTCTCGGCCCAGCATACCGATGAACTGAGAGGACGCAGCGGCTCTTACAGCGATGAATTGCGATCACCTGAAAAAGGATCGGCGAAGAGTAAATCCGATCTGGATGATGATTTCTGATGCGCGCAGAAAGCGGAAAACCAGGGACTTCCACCCCCCGCTCCAGCATGGAGTCGATTCGCAGCCATATCCTCAGCGATCCCGATGGCGGCATATATGAAGAAGATTACTCGAATGACGTCACCCATGACGGCTGGATGGTGGCCTATCTGGATCTGATGACACTGCTGCTTGCCCTGTTCATTATCATGGGCGCAGTCAGCCACGCCAAGGCCGGTCTGAAAATGCAGGCCCCCACTTCACCGCAGAAAACCGCCACAACGGGAACTCCGGTTTCAGACAATGCCACGGTTAAACGTCAGGGGCAGCGTCAGGGCATGGAAGAGAGCGTACAGCGCATCCTCGGCAGCAATTCACTGGGCGGCGTCATGGATTACAAACTGTCACCGGGACAGGTGCGTTTGCAGATGCATGCCAGCATGCTGTTTGATGCGGCAGGCACGGAATTAAGCGAAAAGTCCATGCATACGCTGAAAAACATCGCGCTGGTACTGCAGAATTACCGCGGCAAGGTTGAGGTGGCCGGTCACACCGACAATATTCCGCTCAACAGAGGCCGTTTCAAATCCAACTGGGAGCTTTCCAGTGCGCGCGCTGCAGCCGTGGTCGAGGCGTTGATCAATCTCGGCATGCCGCCTGAACGCCTGCATGCCACCGGCTTTGCCGACACCATGCCGCTGGCTTCCAATGCCACACCGGAAGGCCGGGCGAAAAACCGCCGCGTCGAGTTCGTTGTGGAGATGGGACCGGAGTTCCTTTTCGAACGCTGATCAGGTCAAACTTCCCGCTTGATGTTTACCGTGCTGTATCACGACCACGAGCAAGCATACTGGCAATGACATTGAGCATTTTCTCGGGGCTCAGCGGCTTATTCAATACAATTGATTCGCCGATCGCAGCAACGCCCTTATTCAGATGCGCTTTATCGTAACCGGTTTGAAATACAATCGGAATGTCCGGGCGGATCTCTCGCATCTTCACTGCCGCATCAGTGCCGCTGAGTCCGGGCATCACCACATCAAGCACAACCAGACTGAATGACTCGGGATTGGCAGCAAAATGTGCAACGGCTTCTGCTCCATCCGCAGCAACTGACACCCTATAACCCGAATGTTCGAGCACTTCCCTGCTGGCATCCCGAACGGCCTCCTCATCATCAGCGATCAGGATCAGCTCTCTGTTGCCGTGAACGTATTCATCTGTTGACGGCTCCAGCTCAGGAGCTTCATCTACCAGAGGGAAGTAGAGCTTGAACAGCGTCCCTTTACCCACGTCACTTTCGACCTCAATCACCCCGCCGTGACGTTCAACCACGCCAAACACCATCGATAAACCGAGGCCTGTTCCTTCACCTACATTGCGCGTGGTATAAAACGGCTCAAAAATTCGGCTGATATTCTTTTCATCTATACCATGGCCATTATCTGCCACTGACAGGATGGCATATTTTTCGACAGCATCGGGATGCCGTTTTCGAAAGGCGGCATCCGCCTGAAAACAATGAACTGTAATCCATATACAGGGCTTTGCTGTTTCACTTACTGCATTCCGCGCATTGGCAAGCAGATTCATCAGCACCTGTTGGATCTGGGTTTTATCCGCCAGAATATTCAACGGCGTATCCGGAATGGATTGCTCGACCGTGACAGATTCCGGTACACTGACCCGGGAGAGTTCCATAGCCTCGCGAATAGACGATGCCAGATTCAGTACTGAAAGGCTCACCGGATCCTGTCGGGCGAAAGCCAGCAGTTGCTTGATCATATCTGCAGCACGATAACTAAGTGTTTCAATACGGTTCAATGGCACAGTCACTTCCGGTATATGTTCCGCCCGTTTGCGCGCGACATAAAGGTTGCCCACCATACCGGCCAGCATATTGTTAAACTCATGCGCAATGCCACCGACAAGCGTGCCCAGCGACTCCATCTTCATGGCATGCGCGAGCTGAAGATCTTTTTCGAGTTGCAGGGTAATATCTTCCTGCACTGACACATAATGGGTGATTTTTCCATGTTCACTCTTGACAGGCACAATAGAGGAGCGCGCATGGTAGAGCTCACCATTCTTGCGCCGGTCGATCATTTTCCCGCTCCAGACTTTGCCTGAGGTAATGCGCGCCCAGAACGCATGATAAAATTCCGGAGAATGTTCGCCACTCTGGAGAAGACGGGGATTCTGCCCTACCGCCTCTGCGGCTGAATAACCTGTAATTTTTGTAAAAGCCGGATTAACGTATTCGATAACACCTTTCACATCGGTAATAAATACACATTCGACCATAGTCTCAATGGCACCCGCGAGCTTGGCCTTTTCACTCATGGCCGCCTGAATCTGGCCGGCCATATCATCAAAAGCCTTTGAAACCCGGCTCAGTTCATCTTTTCCGTTAAGCCAGGAGCGCGCGCGCAAATCCCCATTGGCAAAAGCTTCAGTTGATTCAACGATCTTTTGCACACGTTTAGTCAGTGCAAAATGCGCAAGTAACCAGACAAACAACGCTACCAGTATAAACGAGCCAATAATCAGCTGCACCCTCGATTCAACATCGTGAATGATCTGCTGCTTCGCATCGGCAAGATCGAAACGTGCGATCAGGGCGCCATAATGCTGCGGGCGAATATCGTTCGGGCTGTTGCTAAAGCGAATAGGAAAATGGACATACAGATTGATTCTATCTTCAGAAAAATGGGCATGCCCCTGCATTCTTTCAAGGCTAGAGTCCATTAATTCCGACAGGCCCTGATCAACCCGCATGACCGATTCACCCAGCCAGGCAACCCGTGATGCATAAACCACCTTACGATCAGGTGCAACCAGCACCAGTGCATCCAGCCCATCTTCTGTCGCCAAACCGGACAGTTCAGCCGCCACCGCAGCTTGATCATGACGCATTAACATATACTCGGAAAAATTCGCAGCCCGAAACAGGTCCTTGAATGCATCGCGTTCAGCGCTCTGCTCAAACGCACGGATACTCTGATGTGTCTCATAGAGATAAAAAGCAGTCGATGAGACAACCGCTCCCCCCAGCACAAGCAGAGGAATCATCCATCGCATGGGAAGCCAGATCAGTCGCAACCTACCTGGCCTCCAGAGAGCGCAACAACGATGCATCCATTAATGAGGCTTGCGGGTGATTGCGAATCAATTGCCTGACCATCATCAAGTCCGCCATCCTGTGTGCAGAGCCAAGCAGTTTCGCGTCCTCACCACCGCCCAGAACAGTCAGGTTCTCATCAACATCAGGTAGCTTCAACCCCACATACTGGGCCAGTACTTCACTGACAGAGAGCTTGACTCGCGGCTGGATCCGTTTTGCCGCATCATCAGGGTTTTCGACAAGATATCGGGTCGCCTGAAACCAGATACCAAGCAGTTGCACCAGACGTTCCCTGTGCTTTGCCAGTGCATCATCATGCACCACCAGCACATCGACAATCTCACCGGGAATATTGCTGCTATCAAAAATCAGCTCTGCCCCTTCGCGCAGCAACTCACTTTTCACCGGCTCAAACGTGATAACGGCATCCACCTTGCCATGTTTAAAGGCGGCCGCATGTTCGTTGGCAGGCAGGGAAATCAGCGTGATATCGCTCAACTGTAACTGGCCGCGATCCAGTGCCCGACTGATCATATAGGCACCCAATGCAGTCGTTTCTGCGGCAACCCGCTTCCCCTTCAGCTCATGCAGGTTTGTGATACCGGGCCGGGCCAGCAAGACATCGGCCCCGGTCGACTCATCCATCACCAGAACAATCCGGATATCCGGATCGTCCTGATACAATATCAACGCTTCATCGAGCGTCATGGCAGCAGCTTCCAGCGTATGATCGCGCATGGCCCGTAACACAGGGGTAGTCGACATGAATTCGACCAGCTTGATTTTCGGCTCATCCAGCCAGCCAAGACTTCGTGCCAGATAAAGAGGTTCATAACCGGCCCATACATTGGTTCCCAGGCGAATAGGCTCAACCGGTGCAGGTGTACAGCCGGCAACCAACAGCATCAACAGTAATCCCCGGATGAAGAGACTCTTCTGCAAACAAACTCCTCTCATGCACACGACACTGTGACACACGGCATCATCATAACCGTGAATACCGAACGGACCAGTCCCTTCAACTCCGGGCCTGATCCAACAGATCACGGATGGCCTGACTGAGTATACTTATCGCAAATGGTTTACTGATCACTTTCTCTTTCACCACTGGTGCTGCCAACGTACTGAGTTTGTCATAGCCTGTTGCAAACAGGGCTTTTACATCCGGGTTGATACACCTGATCTCCTGCAGTGCTTCTGCACCACCGAGTCTCGGCATCACCACATCGAGAATAACCAGGTCAATCTGATCCCGGTGCAAGCGGTATGCTTCAATAGCCAGTAATCCGTCTTCGGCAGTGAATACTTTATAGCCCAGCCCCTCAAGCACATCGCTGGCGGTTTCACGGACGGTATCATTGTCATCTACGAGCAGTATGGTTTCACCATGACCGGCAATAACCTGATCTTCCTTCGCACCCATATCAACCACGTTTCCGGTTGCGATAAGTGGTAAATAGATCTGTACGACAGTACCTGTTGGTTCAGCGGCCTTGATCTCAATATAGCCGCCATGCGTCTTCACCGTGCCATAGGCCATGGCGAGCCCCAGCCCGGTTCCCTTGCCCTGCTCCTTGGTGGTAAAAAACGGTTCAAACACATGTTCGATATGTTCGGCTTTAATGCCTGAGCCGTTATCAATCACAGAGATACGGGCATATTCCCCTGCACTGATACCTTGATGAAGCGTTGCGAAGGTGTCGTCAGCCTGAAAGCGATCCAGTTTAACCTCAATGGTTGGATTTTCACTCTCCTGCAGCGCATCAAAAGCGTTGTTGATCAGATTCATCAGCACCTGCTGCAACTGATTGATATCACCTTTCACCTGCATATCCGTATCATTGACCTGCATCTCAAGCGAAATGTTTTCCGGCAATGAAACCCGCTGCAGCTTGATCGTTTCCTTTAAAAATGAAGAGATCGAAAGCGGATGCATCTGCACAATGCCCTTGCGCGAGAAAGCCAGCAACTGCTGGATCGTTGCCGCCGCACCGAATGACAGCTTCTCTACGGTATCAAGGCGTTTAATCACATCAGGTAACGATTTGGCAGCTTTTTTCGCCAGATACAGATTGCCGGTAATACCGGCAAGGTTGTTGTTGAAATCGTGCGCAATGCCGCCAACCAGCGTACCGATGGCTTCCATTTTCTGTGACTGCCGGAACTGATTTTCCAGATGTTCAATCTCTTCAAGATTCTGCTGAATGCCGATGTAGTGCGTGGTTTTCCCTACTTTGTCCTTGATCGGAGAGATAGTCAGAAGGGCAGGGTAAAACTCACCGTTCTTTTTCCTGTTGATCATCTTGCCATGCCACGTCTGACCGTAAGTCTGTCAATCAGCGTCCAATTTTGACCCCCTGTCAGCGTCCAAAATTGACCCCCCTAAAGGTGCCCGAAATCATGCTCGATTGGTAAACCTCCAGCTCTGATTTCCGGTCTCAATAATGTCGCAATGATGGGTGATCCGATCGAGCATTGCGGTTGTCATTTTGGCATCGCCAAATATCTGGGACCACTCGCCGAAACTGAGGTTGGTCGTAATGATCAGTGACGTAACTTCGTAGCAGCCGCTGACAAGATGGAATAAGCGCGCTGCGCCAGCCTGTGAG
>MNWZ01000099.1 GCA_001871925.1 Zetaproteobacteria bacterium CG1_02_53_45 | reverse complement strand
TTGCATCAGTGTAAACGTGTGTATGCGGTGTTTCGTCTGTTGTACCGAAATGGCGTCAGTCAAACTGGCGCATGGTGTACGGCGTTGAGCGGTAAGGGGTGGTGGCGATTGTCGAAAACCCCTGCGGCACATCGCGCCATGAATCTGGAATGGTTTAAGGACAATGGATTGCAATCGCTTGCGGAAAGATGGTTGCGGTACCAACAAACATAGCAACCGCCGGATACGATGAGTACGTCCGGTGGTGTGAGAGGGCGGCGGGAGCGATCCCGCCCCCTACTCGATTTTATAGATGGTTTACTGTGGGTAAACGTTGCGGGCCTGTGGGCCTTTCTGTCCGTCTTCTACTTCAAACTCAACCTTCTGGCCTTCTGTCAGTGACTTGAAACCGTCACCCTGAATAGCTGAGAAATGTACGAAAACGTCGTCGCCGCCGTCGTCCTGAGCAATAAAGCCGAAGCCTTTAGTATCGTTAAACCACTTAACTGTTCCTGTTGCCATGTTAAAATGTACCTCTTGTTATTATCTAAATATTAATCTGCATTCATGCTTCAGACGTGCATTTAGTGGCAAAAAACAAGGAGCGAGCCCTACAATTTTTCCATTAAAACCATCAATAATCATGTTCTGCGACCCGTACTGTATGCCAGTTGAGAGTATTACACCAGCACTAAATCATCAGGTGTGCGCTTTGTCTTCACCTTGTTACAAACGGCTACTTGTCGAACAGCCCCTTTACTGCGCTGCCAACGCCGTCGACAACATTGCCTGCAGCACTGCCTGCTCTGAAAATAAAAGAGCCCGGCACATGGTCGGGCTCTTTCAGACTTACTGCTTGTTCATGGACTTACTGAATATCTTTGTCCGGGATAATCAGCATTTCAACGCGACGGTTCAGCTGGCGACCGGCTTCTGTATCGTTGGTAGCCCTTGGCTGTGACTCACCACGACCTTCGGCAATGACGCGACGTGAATCGACACCGCGATCAGAGAGGTAATAGCCGACTGCCTGTGCACGCTGCAGTGACAGTTGCTGGTTGTATTCGACCGAACCGCGGCTGTCGGTGTGGCCGGTGATCTTGATGGAACTGCGTGGATAACGGTTAAGAATATCCGCTACTTTACCCAGCGTATCATGGAATGCCGGTGTCAACTGGGCAGAGTTATAAGCGAATGAAATTTCCGAGTTCATGGTGATCTTCAGGTTTTCATTCTGCAGACGCTCAATTTCGATCTGGTTGGTGCGACGTTCTTCTTCGAGTGCGCGGTTAAATTCCGCCTGCTGCTTGTCCATATACATGCCGGCACCGGCACCGAGCGCACCACCAGCTGCCGCACCGATCAGGGCACCGCGCAAGGCGCCGCCGGAGTGGTCGCTCTGATGGCCGATTACAGCACCGGCAATCGCGCCGATAGCGGCACCGCCAGCTGCGCCCTGTTTGGTTTTCTGATTCGGGTCATCCGGGCCGCTTACACAGCCTGCCAGAGTCAGGCCCAGTGCAGTTGCAACTATCATCATTCGTTTCATTTTTCATCCTCCATCAAACTATCGCTTGCTCATGTCTCATCAGTGATGAGTCGTGCCGCACTATTTGCTGACAAGTATAGCAAAAAGCGCGGCGTTGCGCCTGTGCGGCAAAACGCCATCGTAGGCAGGCTCAGCCTACAAACTGTAACTGATATCACCAAGGGTAATTTGCACGCCGCTGGCGCAACAGCGGCGCTAGCCGGCATTTTCCTCCGGCTGCTTTTCCTACAGCATGGCGGCATGGATGAATCGATCATCAGACTGGGCTTTTTTTTCGGCATTCTCTCGATGATGGCCCTGGCAGAAGTTTTGTCCCCGCGCCGGGGATTGAGTCAGGGGCGTAAACGCTGGCCGGCCAACCTCGCTATTGTGGTGATCGACTCCATTGTTGCGCGCCTGCTGCTGCCTGCCGGAGCAACCGGCGCTGCGTTGTGGGCCGCAGAACAGCAGTTCGGCCTGCTCCACTGGATTGATCTGCCTGAGCAGGTTGCGATTGTTGTTGCCGTCATCCTGCTTGATCTGATTGTTTACGCCCAGCACCTGCTTTTCCATGCGCTGCCGATACTCTGGCGCGTGCATATGGTTCACCACGCCGATCGGGATATTGATGTCACCACAGGGCTGCGCTTTCATCCTGTCGAAATCCTGATTTCGATGCTGATTAAAATCGCTTGCGTGGTGCTACTCGGGGCACCTGTGCTGGCGGTGATTGTCTTTGAGGTGCTGCTCAACGGTATGGCCATGTTCAACCATGCCAATGTGAAGCTGCCGGCGCGTCTGGATGCGCTGTTGCGACTGCTGCTGGTGACACCGGATGTGCATCGCATCCATCACTCCATTATCAGGCAGGAGACCAACAGCAACTACGGTTTTAACCTGTCGGTCTGGGATCGACTGTTCGGCACCTACAGGGCAGAGCCTGTCCAAGGGCACCTGGACATGACGATCGGGCTCGAACATCTGCAACAGGCAGCAACGCATTCGCTCGGGTTCATGCTGCGCTTGCCGTTTCGTAATCTGTTGGGCCAGTATCCGATTTTAACAAGTAAACAAGATGATCAGGAGAACCCGCATGTGTGATGAGAAGGTCAACCGCTGTGAGTGTATCAACAAAACCTTTGCGCAACTCAAAGAGTTTGCCGACTTTGAATCAGCCCAGGCCAAAACCGGTTGCGGGCTGGAGTGCGAAGGCTGTGTGCCGTACGTGAAGCTGATGTTTGCTACAGGCGAAACAGCCTTTGATATTGATGACCCGCGCCTTGCCGCTTATCAATAGCTGATGGAAACACAATCGGGCCATAATTTTATGATCACCGCCGCAGCTTTTGTGGTGGTGGTTGCAGGTATGCAGGCCGCCACCTCCCTGCTGGTGCCATTCCTGCTGGCGGCATTTATTGCCATCATCTGCCTGCCACCGCTGAAATGGCTGACCAATAGAGGTTTGTCCGCCGCAGTCTCGGTATTGGTGATCACGCTGGTGCTGGTGTTGGCCGGCAGTCTGATCGGAGCTTTTGTCGGCGCGTCAGTGGCCGAGTTCTCCAGCAATCTTCCGACCTATCAGGCCCGCCTGCAGCAGCAGACCAGTGATCTGATTGCATGGCTTTCAGGGCTGGGTATCAAACTCAATGTCCAGTTGCTGCGCGAGAATCTGGATCCCTCTGTTGCCATGGGTATGGCCGGAAATCTGTTGTCCGGTTTGGGCAATGCGCTGACCAATACTTTTTTAATCATATTGACTGTCATTTTCCTGCTTATCGAAGCCACCGCCATTCCTCATAAATGGGCGGCGATGGGTGAGCAGGCGCCTTCAACCGGCGCCTTCGAGAAATTCGTCACTACGGTCAGCTCCTATTTCGCCATCAAAACATGGGTCAGTCTTGCCACCGGCATCTGCATTACGCTCTGGCTCTCGCTGCTCGGCGTGGATCACGCACTGCTCTGGGGACTGGTAGCATTTCTGTTCAACTTCGTCCCCAATATCGGTTCGATCATCGCCGCCATTCCGGCCGTATTGCTGGCACTGGTGCAACTCGGCGTTGGTGATGCCCTGCTGACGGCGCTGGGTTTTGTGGTGGTGAATATCGTGATGGGTAATGTGGTCGAACCGCGTTTTATGGGCAAAGGTGTTGGTCTCTCCACGCTGGTGGTATTCCTGTCACTGGTATTCTGGGGCTGGATTCTCGGGCCGGTCGGGATGCTTCTGTCCGTGCCGTTGACGATGGTGGTAAAGCTGGCGCTGGAAGAGCGGCAAGGCACAAAGTGGATTGCTGTTCTCTTGGGCCCCGACATCGAAGCGGAGAAACCTTAAAGCATTCACCGCAGAGGGCGCAGAGTTACACAGAGGAAAACCAATATTATAAAATGCAAGGGTGTTACAGTTGAGCCTCCGTCAGAATGCACAGCACGCTATCGCTCTGCTTTGTGTAACGC
This sequence comes from Zetaproteobacteria bacterium CG1_02_53_45, assembly GCA_001871925.1. Classification (GTDB taxonomy): domain Bacteria; phylum Pseudomonadota; class Zetaproteobacteria; order Mariprofundales; family Mariprofundaceae; genus Mariprofundus. The sequence goes on along the minus strand of MNWZ01000099.1, from coordinate 13,661 downwards.
CGCGTCCTCTGCGGTGAATGCTTACTCTTTTCCGTTCAAGAGCTTATCCAGACCGGCAAAACCCTTGAAGGTTGTGCCGGTGTCTCCGGGGCGTTTGATGTCGCCATGCGCATCGGCCTCCAGATAACGCTGGTGTTCATTGTCGTGACAGTAGATGCAGAGCAGTTCCCAGTTGCTGCCATCCGGGGGGTTGTTGCTGTGATTGTGATCTTTGTGATGCACGGTCAACTCGCGTAACTGTTTGCCTGCGAAGTCGCGCCCGCAGCGGCCGCACACCCAGGGGAAAAGCTTTAATGCCTGCTCGCGATACGATTCCCGACTGTCACCCATGGCTCACCTCACTTTTCCTGATCCACTCCACTGCTGCATCATAGTCACTATAGTGGAAGTGCTTGAGCTTGGCACGGATGAAGCGGGCTATGATCCGGGAAAAAATGTTCAGGACTGCGGTATCGGATACAACGGCGATTTTTTTGATGCAGCGGTGATGATCGCGGACAAAGCGGAAATGGCTGAATATGGAAGCAAGATTGGCCCAGCCTGAGAACGATTCGGTATAAATAATAAGGCCGGGCAATTCCCCCTTCTTTTCAATGACTGCATTTACCCGTCCGGAGACCAGCTTGATATCATGTTCGGATAAAGGGCCGCCTGGCCGAATGGTCAGGATCAGGTTTTGCAGCTCCATATCAAAATCAATCATCATTACACCTGAGTGTTGAAGGCTGGGAAGTTAACTGCACAGTGCAGCTCCTGTGGTGGTTCAGGACACTAGTATTGTGTTGGACCAAAATATGTCTGCACGGAACCGAATGTTGCGCCCAGCAGGGCAAAGGTAATCGACCCGATAATGGAGAGGATAATAAATGCCGGAATTGATGCGATGGCCATCTTCACCATAAATATGACCATCGACATGAACGGCATCTTGATATCAACTATCGTTACCTGGTCACTCATTTTTAACTCCCTGTTCAGCACTCAGGCCGGAATGGCGCAACAGTGCATCCACGCTTGGCTTGCGGCCACGGAAAGCCACGAAGGCATCCATAATCTCTTTGCTGCCGCCGATGGAGAGCAGCTCTTCACGCAGGCGGTTGGCAGTCACTGCATTCAATATGCCCTCCTCTTCAAAGGTGGCATAAACATCAGCCGATAGCACTTCGGCCCATTTGTAGGAGTAGTAGCCCGCCGCATAACCGCCGGCAAAAATATGCGAGAAACTGTTCTGGAAACGGTTAAAGGCAGGTGGCTTGAGCACAGAGACCTCGTCCCGAACCTGATCCAGCATCTGCTGGACTGACTCGTCGGGTTTATATTCGCTGTGCAACAGCGTATCGAACAGGGAAAATTCGATCTGGCGTAACATAATCATCGCCGACTGGAAATTTTTTGCTGCCAGCATCTTGTCAAACAGGCTGTCCGGTAATGTTTCTCCGGTTTCAAAGTGACGGGCAAACAGATCAACCACCTGACGTTCCCAACAGAAATTTTCCATAAACTGGCTGGGCAACTCCACAGCATCCCATGGCACGCCGCGGATACCGGACACACTCAACTCGTCTACCGTTGTCAGCATATGGTGCAGGCCGTGGCCGAATTCGTGGAACAGGGTCGTTACTTCATCATGTGTCCACAAGGCAGGGCGATCGCCGACAGGCGCATCGAAATTGCAGACCAGATAAGCCACCGGCAGTTGCAACCGGCCATCGGGTCGCTGCCAGCGCACAATGCACTCGTCCATCCAGGCGCCGCCGCGTTTATGGGCGCGCGCATACGGATCGAGATAAAAGGCGGCGATCTGCTGGCCACTACTGTTGAAAACCTCAAAGAAACGTACGCTTTCATGCCATTTCGGCACATCTTCATGCTCTTTGATGGTGATGGCGTAGAGTTTCTCCACCAGCCCGAACATACCGCTTACGACACTCTTCTCAGGGAAGTAGGGCTTCAGTTCTTCCTGGGAGATGGCATAGGTTTTCAGACGCAGTTTTTCGGCGGCATATGCCACATCCCAGGCCTGCAGTTCATCAATGCCCAGCTCGTTTGCGGCAAAGCTTTGCAGTTCGGCGAACTCTTCCTGTGCCTGCGGTTTACTTTTTGCCGCCAACTCACGCAGGAATCCGGTCACTTCAGTCACATCGTTGGCCATTTTACTGGCCAGCGATGAAGCCGCGTAATGCGCGAATCCGAGCAGTGCCGCTGCCTCTGTGCGCAGAGCCAGGATTTCATCAATCACCGGCCCGTTATCCAACGTGCCTGTTGAAGCGCGGGTCACATGTTTACGGTACATGGTTTCGCGCAAACCCCGGTTATCGGCAAACTGCATAAACGGTACATAGGAGGGGGCATCAAGGGTAATCAACCAGCCGCCCTCTTTGTCGGACTGACTGGCGCGCTGCTGGGCAGATGCCAGCACCGATGCAGGCAAACCCGCCACATCACTCGCATGTACCAGGTGCAGTTCAAAAGCGTGTGTGGCATCGAGCACATGCTCACCGAAAGCCGTCGATAACTCGGAAAGGCGCATGTTGATGGCCGTGAAACGCTTTTTCGCAGGCCCTTCCAGTTCTGCACCGGAAAGTTTGAAGTCGCGCAGTGCATGTTCAATGACCTTTTTGCGCTGGTCGGAAAGGTTGGCGAAGTCATCGCGCTCGGAGACTTTTCTGATCGCAGCATAGAGCGCTTCATTCTGCCCCAACTCGCTCGACCACTCGGTCATCTTCGCCACACCCTGCTGATAAACAGGCCGCAGTGCTTCGGAATCGCAGACCGAGTTCAGGTGACCCACCGGTCCCCAGGCGCGCCCGATGCGTTCATCAATCTCTTCGAGCGGAATCATCAGCGAATTCCAGTCGGGATCGGGCAATTCGGTCAGTCTGGCCACAACTTTACGGGCGCGCTTTACCTCAGCATCAATCGCCGGCAGCACATGCTCCGGTTTGATTCGGTCAAACAGCGGCAAGGGTGTTGTCGTGCCTTCAAGAATGGGGTTGTCGAGTAGGGAAGTTGTCTCAGTCATAGCCACAAGCTAAATCAGGCTACCCCAGACGCAAGCCCAAGGATGCTCAGTGAGTAAAGCCAGCTTATCCGTAGCTTGTTAAGCAGAGTGATTTCAGGTCAATCAAATCAGTGAAAAGCAATGGGGGCATACCTGGCTTGATCTTGTCTCTCAGGCTTCATCAGCTGCCGCAACGCAGGTTATATCCTTCTGTTATGGCAGTATGTTCCCCGCAAGCGGAGGACAGATCTATCCCAAAATAGCAGGTTTCGTGACTATATGGGCTTCACGGTTACACTACGCCGCGCGGAGTGGTCCGGGTGGTCGCGTCAGACTTTATTGTCTGCCGAGGAAAGTCCGGGCTGCACAGGACAAGACGCCGGCTAACGGCCGGTAGGGGTGACCCTGGGAAAGTGCCACAGAGAATAACCGCCAGCCGACTCTTTTGAGGCCGCTGGTAAGGGTGAAAAGGTGCGGTAAGAGCGCACCGACCGGCCTGGTAACAGACCGGGGCTAGGTAAACCCCGTCTGCAGCAAGGCCAAATAGGGAAGCGCCAAGCGTGGTCCACGTTTGCTTCCGGGTAGGCTGCTCGAGCCTGCTGGTAACGGCAGGCCTAGATGAATGACCATCATCCCTTCGGGGATACAGAACCCGGCTTACAGGGCCACTCCGTATTTCATCCTGTCCTGTTTACCGTTAGCCTTGGGTGACACTTGGGGGATATGCATGAGCTTGAGTTTCACGAATGCGGCCAAAGCCAAAAAGCTGCGGGAATATTTTAACCGTCACGGACGCATTTATATTGTTATTGATGCAACCAGTGATGATGTGCAGTTGCCCGACAACCTCAAGGGTGACCCGGCCCTGCGCCTGGTGCTCAATGTGCGTATGCCGCAACGTATTCATATTGCGGATGACCGTATCGATTCCGATTTTTCATTTTCAGGCCGGATTTATCCCTGCCAGATTCCCATGCATACCATCTGGGCTGCCTATCTGCCGGAAGGCGAACTGGAGCAGGGCATTATCTGGGATGACAGCGTGCCGGAGATGATCAAGGCGATTGTGCAGGCTGTGCGCAGCAATGTAAGCGATGAAGAGACCGAAGAGCTGCCTGATATAAGCGCGGCCAAAGAGCCGGTAGAAAACGATGCGGCGGTTGTTTCCCCAATCACTGTGATTAACGGCGGTGGTAATAAAGACAAGCAAGAGGCTGACGCTGCGCCGCGCAAAACCAGCCATCTGCGGGTGGTGAAATAATGCTCGCCCAACTGTTCCGGAGTCTCTCCATGCTGCTTGTGCTGCTGTGCCTCCCGGTCACTGCAGTCCATGCGCAAGATGACCCGCTGGTGTTCAATGTTACTCCGAGCTCAGGCATGACGGTGCAGCAGCTGCATAGCGATGTGCGTCTTGCTGCCAACATGGCCTTGCCACAGCTCTGGAATCATGTTGTTCCGGCTTCGGCACAGCATAAAATCCCACGCAGTGTGAATGCCATCAGTTTTCTGCAGCGGGCTACGCCAACAGCGCAAGGCGTTACCATCACGTTTCAGGAGAGCCGGGTATTTGCCTGGTTGAAAGCCAATAATATCCCCCGCATCGGAGAACAGCCTGCCGTTTCGAGCTTTCCTGCTGCCTCTGCCCCGGTTCAGTCGGCAGCATCAGCAGGTGCCTATCTGCTGCTGAGAATTGAACACCGGGCATCGCTGCCCGAACAGGTGCTGTTTGAAGAAGATCTGCGCCGCGAATCACGTATTCTCGATCTCTCGCTCAGGCAGGTAAGCCGTGACGGTCAGCAGTATCGCCTGCGCCTTAACGGCACGGACGACCAGTGGCTGGTGCAGTGGTTCAAACGGCGTGGCATGACGCTGTCTCCGACTATCGAAGGCTGGGTAGCACGCTAGCCCTGACATGAACGACCGTATCCTCAGTATTCCCAATATTCTGACACTGGCGCGTATTTTTATTACGCCGTTCATTGTCTATGCCATTATCGAACATCAGGCGGTGCTGGCGCTGATTTTGATGGGCATTGCCGGACTGACGGATATGCTCGATGGTGCCATTGCGCGCTACTTCAACCAGCGCAGCAGAGTCGGCGCCTTTATGGACCCGCTGGCAGACAAGCTGATGCTGCTCAGCACCATCGTCACACTCTATTTTATTCAAGAGATTCCGGCATTTGTGTTTCTCGCCGTTGTCTTTCGCGACCTGGTGATCCTGGTCGGCGCTCTGGCCTATGAACTGGTCACGCGCAAGCTTGAGATGACCCCGACGATCTCCTCAAAAATCACCACTTTCCTGCAGATCATGCTGGTACTGGTTGTGCTGGCCGATATGGCCTGGGGCATTCCCGACCTGTTGATGCAATCCATGATATGGACAACCTTTGCGCTTACCTGTATCTCCGGTGCCCAGTATATGATTGTCTGGATGCGTAAAGCGGTCACGGCTGAAGAGAACTGATGCGCAACCAGTTGAGACTGCAGATGGATCTGCCTGTAACCTATGATTACGGCACATGGGTGCGCCATGCCGGTGTTGAATCGGCCTGTAACCGACTGGCTCTGTGGTCGGTACATGGCGGCAATCTGTGGCTGAGTTCTGACAGCGCAGCAGGCAAAACACATCTGTTGCGCAGCCTGGCCAGTGAACAGTTTGCGATTGCCCTGCTCGATGTTCAGCTCGCAGATGCGACCGGCTCAAGCGGGCAACTGGTGCAGCAGTGGATGCTGCAACTGGAAAAACAGGCCATGTGGATGCTTGATCTGCCGGCCGGTCCCATACCTCTGCCCGTGGCTCACGCCCTGTTTCACACGCTCGAGCGTGCACGCGATTTGCAGCGGCCTGTGGCTATTGCCTGGCGCGGTGATATCGAAACACTGCCGCCCGAACTCTCATCCCGGCTGCGCGCCATGGATCAGGTACTGTTGCATACCCCGGCCAGAGACGATGAGTTACTGCTGATTCTGGGTAGCGGCGTGAGCACCCTGCAATGGGATATCCGTGAGCAGGTGTTGCAGTCGATGTTGACCTATCTGCCGCGGGAACTGGATATCCTGATGCCTGCGCTCAAGGAGCTGGAACGACTCTCTTTTGAGCAGAAACATAAACCGGGGGCCGCCTGGGTCAAACAGCAGTTGACCCGTATTGCCGGTGAATTGCAGCCCCGGTTGATTTAAAAGTCTCATGGCGGATTAGCGGGGAAACATCAACTTGTGGCAACTGTTCAGCGTTACTCAATGAAAAAAAACAGCCACGAATTACACGAATGAACACGAATGAAAATCAGTGAACATTTGTGAAATCGTTGCCCCCGGCCTGCTTTCTCCGACTTACTATTTCACCTGACGACTGATGTTTGTGTCATAGCGATGAAAATGAAGGAATGAATAGTCTTGTCATTCGTGAAAATCCGTGTGTATTCGTCCCCCAGGGGATACTCTTTACCTAATGGCTGGCTTATCTATCACGTCACAGTCGCCTTTTTCCTTCTATGCCTAAAGTAGCATTCCCGGACTTCCGCGATGAACCATGTAAAAGCGCTGTGCCTGAATCGGCACGGCTGAGGCCAGTCGCGCCGGAACAAGGTTCACCCCTTTAACCATTCATCCAATACTTCCAGGGCCCGGTCTGAAACAGAACGACGACGCTCTGCCCTTGAAAAACGGCGTTTACCTTCGCATTTCTTGCCTGCAGGCAACAGTCCGAAATTGATATTCATCGGCTGGAAGTCTGCTGTTCTGGTCTGCGAAATATGCGCCAGCAGGGCGCCGTGGGCGGTGATTTCAGGCGGCGCCTGAGGCTCTTCACCCTGTGCCAGAGCAGCAAGGAAACGCCCGGCCATCAGCCCCATGGAGGCTGACTCGACATAACCTTCCACGCCGGTGATCTGGCCGGCAAACAGGATGCGCGGATTGGATTTCAAGCGCAGCGTGCCATCGAGCAGGTCGGGTGATTTGATAAAGGTGTTGCGGTGCAGGGAGCCAAGGCGGAAAAACTCGGCATTTTCCAGCCCCGGAATCATGCTGAATACGCGCTTCTGTTCGCCATAGGTCATCTTGGTCTGGAAACCGACCATGTTCAACAGGCTGCCCATACGATTGTCGCGGCGCAGCTGCACCACGGCATAAGCCTTTGCACCGGTGACCGGATGATCCAGGCCGACAGGTTTCATCGGTCCGAAACGCGGTGTGTCTTCGCCGCGTTCAGCCATCTCTTCGATCGGCATGCAGCCTTCAAAGAACGGGATATCCTCGAAATCCTTGAATGCCACCTTTTCGGCAGTCACCAGCTCCTTGATAAAGGCCTTGTACTGTTCGGCGTCCATCGGGCAGTTCAGATAGTCGCCGGCCTCTCCCTCTTCGACATTTTTGTCGTAGCGGTTTTTCCAGTAGCAGACATCCATATTGATCGATTCGGCATCCAGCACCGGGGCAATGGCATCAAAGAAGCAGAGTCTGTCTTCACCGGTCAGTTGCTGAATCTGCGTATACAGCGCATCGGAGGTCAGCGGGCCTGAAGCAATCAGCACCAGCCCCTCTGCCGGGATTGCAGTCACTTCGCCTTCGATAAACTCGATCAGCGGTTCTGCCTTAAGCGCCGCCGTAACCAGTTCGGCAAACTGTTCGCGATCCACAGCCAGTGCGGTGCCGGCCGGAATGCGCGCCTGATCGCCACAGGCCATAATCAGTGAATCCATGCGTCGCATCTCTTCATGCAACAGACCCACCGCATTTTCCAGATGATCGGCACGGAAGGTGTTTGAGCAGACCAGCTCGGCGCATTTGCCCGTATTGTGGGCGGGCGTCATCCTGAGCGGGCGCATCTCATGCAGGCGCACCGGAATGCCGCGTTTGGCCAGCTGCCAGGCAGCTTCGGAGCCAGCCAGTCCCGCGCCGATAATAGTAACTGTTTGTGTGGTGGGTGTGAGATCGTTCATGCCGCGAATCTAACTTTCAATCAGGCTATATAACAATTGAATTTCCTCAGGCCAGATCGTTTCATCAATTGTCTCCAGCACCATCGGAATATCGTTGAAGGCATCATGGTTCATAATAAAGCGGAATACATCCAGCCCGAGCTCTCCCTGCGTCAGTGAATGGTGACGATCCACGCGCGAGGCGAAGGCCGCCTTGGAGCCGTTCAGGTGCATGGCGCGCAGGTAGCGGAAGCCGACCAGTGCATCGAACTCGCCGAAGGTGGCTGCGCAGTCGGCAGGGCTGCGCAGGTCGTAACCGGCAGTAAAAGTGTGGCAGGTATCAAGGCAAACGCCGATGCGCGACTTGTCTTCCACCGCGTCAATAATCGCCGCCAGATGTTCAAAACGGTAACCCAGGTTGCTGCCCTGACCACTGGTGTTCTCGATTACGGCGGTTACGCCCTCTGTCTGATCCAGCGCCAGATTGATCGATTCGGCAACCCGTTTCAGACAGTCGGATTCATCGATCTTCTTCAGGTGCGAGCCCGGATGGAAGTTCAGCAGTTTCAGCCCCAGCTGCTCACAGCGTTGCATCTCATCGAGAAAGGCCTCGCGGGATTTGTTTAAGGCTTCCTCTTCGGGGTGACCGAGATTGATCAGGTAACTGTCGTGCGGCAGTACATGCTCGGCCTTGATATCCGCCTTCTTCAGGTTGGTTTTAAAGGCTTCGATACTCTCTTCAGTCAGCGCTCTGGCGTTCCACTGACGCTGATTCTTGGTGAACAGGGCAAAAGCCCGTGCTCCGATCTCCATGGCCCTGAGTGGCGCCTGTTCTACGCCACCGGCGGCACTGGTGTGTGCTCCAACATATTTCAAACCGGACTCCTGATGACAAATTGTGCACATCCTAGCTGATTGATCGTATCAGCACAGACTCTTGTGGCGATAGCGGTCGAGCATCGTTTCATTGCCGATTAAACCGCCGCTGTGGACATAAAGAACAGGGCCGTCGATAGCATGTATATGCTGTAGCAGGGTAAACCACATGTTTGCGCCATAGATCAGGTCAAAGGTTATGCCCGCATCCTTGAGCTCGTTGTATATCTCCAGAAGCTCCGCATACGGTTTGGCAAAGTGGTGCTTTTTTGCGTTTTCCAGAATACGCAGGTTTTCCGGCACAGCTCCCAGGACTTGCATTTGTTTGAGCAGGTAAGCTGTGTCGCCGACTGTAGCCGTTGTCAGCAGCTGAGCATCGGGCAGGGATGTGGCAAGGTAAAAGGCCGTAGTGCCGGTGCCTGAGGGTGTGACCACATGAAGGTTTTCAATGCCTGTTTCCAGCTGCCAACGGCGAATCTCCTGCGCCAGTATTTCAATGCCCGCCTGTGCCAACGGATCAGCACCCCCCTGTGGCACGAACAGGGTTGAAGCATCCGTCTGTGACTTCAGGGCCCGGGTAAGCTGTGGGTAATCTTCAGCCGCCACTTCATGCAGTTGCATGCCAAGCTCCAGCGCCACTTTCAGATTGCCGGTCGGCAGGCTTTTCAGGCGCGGTGGGACCGGCTTCGACGTGTAGTGAAAGGCCCAGCCTTTTTGCCGGCAGAGCGCGGCAATAGAGAGCATGGCATTGGACTGCATGCCGCCGCAGGAGACTATGCTGTTGTACTGCTCCGTATCTGCCCGGATCAGGGTATACAGTTTGCGGTATTTATTGCCGGAAAGTAGCGGGTCGATCAGCTCATCGCGTTTGATAAAAAAATCGCGGCCGCGAAAAACAAAGCGCTCAACTGTAGAAAACGGTGATGCGATGCTGTCCATCTAGCGCGTCAGCCGGGTGATGAGATCCCGGTGTTGAGGGAACAACTCAAGCAGTTCATCACGCGCAGCCATTTCAAAATCGGAAAAATCGAATCCGGGCGCAACTGTGCAGCCAACCAGTGCGTAACCACCGGGCGCTACACTGGCACCAAACCAGTCGCCGGCCCGAACCACATGCTGAAATGATTCCCCTTCTTGCGGCTTCCTGCCCAGCAGCTTCTCGACATAGTTTCCGTCCCTGTCGATCACATGCACACTCAGCCCGTCACCATCGTAAAAGTGCCATAATTCATCCTGCTTGATGCGGTGAAAAGCCGAGAATTCATTATCGCTGAGCAGAAAATAGATACTGGTGCAAAACGAACGTGCACTGGTAAAACGCTCCGGCAATGCTGAAACAGGGATGCTTTCAGCCGAACGGTATATCTCCTTGTACCAGCCGCCTTCAGGGTGCTTCTGTAACCCCAGTGACCTGACCCACTCATCTGCCATTGCTTCCATCATAAGCTCAAGATCCCATTCATATTGTTCCTCATTTCCACATTCTCTCAAAATACCAAACCTTGCAGATCGAATTGCTCAGTTCCATACTGGGGTCATGCGATTCCTGTTCCTCATCACCATGCTGGTTTTGTTGCCACTTCAAGCCCATGCCGAGGGTGTCCTGCCTCAAGGCACCCGCATCAATCTGTCTGCAACGGCAGAAACAGAATTGGCCAACGACGAGGTGGTGATCTACTTTCAGGTCGACAAAGAGGCTGCTGATGCCAATGCTGTGCGCCAGCATATCAACAAGGTAAGTGCAGCTATCCACAAGCGCCTGAGCATGGAGAAAGGCGTAAAACTGAAAACGCTGAGCCGGAACATGCAGCCGGTGTGGAAATACCCGAAAAACAGCCCGCGCGCGCGTACCGGCTGGCGTATGGTGCAGAGTGAGCAGGTCACCAGCATGGATCTGGATGGCTTGCCGAAATGGCTTGATGCCATTGAAGCTGAAGGAGCACACCTTTCCAGCCTGCAATTTCGTATCAATGATAACACTTCCAGGCAAGAACAGGAGCGTTTACGCCTTGGTGCAATTGCCGAATTTCGCGATAAGGCCAAAGAAATCACCCGCGGGCTGAGTGCCAGAAGCTTCCGTATTATCAGCCTCAATAGCAGTTCGCATGCGCCACAACCGGTGCTGTATCGGGCTGAAATGGCCATGGCCGCCAGAGCAAGTGTAGAGAGTAGCCCGCCATCGCTTTCGGCCGGAGAGGGCAAACTCAGTATCAGTGTGAATGGCGAGATCGAAGTGCCGTTCACTGATTTTTCCGCGCAATAGCGATGCGTGACACCCATCGACAAAACAGGGGGGCTTCTACACTGTCCAGTGCTGCGCATAAGCCATCCGCTGATGGAGCTGTTTAATCGATTGAATTCTGGAGTCTGATTTGAGTGGATCAAACATCCTTATTGTTGAAGACCAGTCATCTCTAAGGGATATCTATAGCCAGTTTTTGCAGCAGGCCGGTTACACAGTATGCGCTGCTGCCAACTATACTCAGGCCATCGGATTGATGGATGCTTCCATTGACCTGGCCTTGCTCGATATCAATCTGGTAGGTCAATCAGGCCTTGAAATTCTCTCATACATCAGAAAAGAGCAACCTTCTTGCCCGGTCATCATGATGTCCGGTTTTGCCGATAAGGAAAATACCATCAAAGCGCTGCGAGAGGGCGCAGTTGAATACCTCGAAAAACCGATCCATCCGCATGAACTGGTTCATAGTGTCAGGCACTGGCTGATGTTCAAAGCCCTGCAGCAGGAAAAGCAGCGACTGCAGGATTTTCGGGCCATGCATGAAAAACTGCAACACAATGAAAACCAGATCCGCATGGTCAATGAACGGCTGAACTTTCTGCTCACATCCACTGCGGCTGTCATATATGCATCAGAAGTTTCGACTGGTTTTAATACCACGTTTATCAGCGACAATATTGAACGTCTGTGCGGTTATGACGCTGCAACATTCACAAACGAGCCCGGTTTCCGCATGGACTGTGTACACCCGGACGATATCGAACTGGTGCAAAATGAACTGCAACGCGGGCTTGAACAAGGGCGCAATCGTTTCGAGTACCGTTTTCAACATCGCGATGGTCACTATTTCTGGGTAGGGGATGAAATCAGGGTAGAAACAAACGGAAAAGGAGAGCTCGAACTCCTGGGCTTCATGTCGGATATTACACGCAACAAGCAGGATGAAGAAAAAATCAGGCAAATGGCCTATAGCGATCTGTTGACCGGACTGCCCAATCGCAGCCTCTACTATGACCGCCTGAAGCAGGCCATAGTCCAATCCAGGCGTAACCAGGCGACAATGGCCGTACTGTTTATGGATCTCGACTTCTTCAAACCGATCAATGATGAACTGGGGCATGAATGGGGTGACAAAGCGCTGATCGAAGTCGGCAGCCGGTTACAAGGCTGCATCCGGGAAGCCGATACCGTGGCCCGAATCGGCGGCGATGAATTCAGTATCATACTCAGGGACATCTCATCGGAAGAGGCTGCCTGTCATGTGGCCGACAAGGTCATCGCATGCATCAAAAAACCCCTGACACTGAAAGGCAACCCCTATGTGCTTGGCATCAGCATCGGCATCTATCTGGAATCGGAAGAGTTCAGCGATGCTGAAACTTTTATGCGGCTGGCTGATGATGCGATGTATCATGCCAAAGAAACGGGACGCAACCGATACTGTATTCACCGCGGTTCAGAGCATGGCATTTCAGAGGAGCTTAGCTGTTCGCTCCATCTCGAGAAAGAGTTGCGACAGGCCATTGGCCAAAATGAGTTGGTCATCCACTACCAGCCCAAGGTTGATCTCAAGGACGGTTTGATTATCGGCATGCATGCACTGCTGCGCTGGGACAAAGGTGAAGCAGGCATAGTGTTGCCCGATCAATTTCTACCTCTGGCTATTAAAACCGGCCTGATTGTAGCAATTGGCGAATGGGTACTGAGCAATGCCTGTATGCAGAACAGGGCATGGCAAGAGGCAGGGCTACCTATCGTACCGATATCAGTAAATATCACTTCTGAGCAACTAAGGCTTTCCGGTTTCAGCATGCGCGTGCGGCAAGTGCTTGGCGATTACAATCTTGATGCATCGATGCTGCAGCTTGAAATCAGTGAATGTGATCTGATGCAACACGGGAGTGCAGTATTGCAAAGCTTGAACGAGTTAAATGAGATGGGCATAAAAATCACCATTGATAATTTTGGTGCCGGTATGTTCTCACTTCAATCGCTCAAATCAATGCCAGTCCATGAACTGAAGATCAACCGTGCACTGGTGAACCAGATAGGTCTGGATGGCGACAGCGGCCAGATTACCAATGCCATCATCAGTATGGGGCATATTCTCAATCATCAGGTGGTTGCTGAAGGTGTGGAAACCAACTATCAGTTACAGTTTCTGCGTGAGCATGAATCCGATGGTATGCTTGGTTATCTTTCCAGTCCGGCGGTTGCTGCCGATGTGATTGTTGAGCATCTGAAAAACAGAAAGTCCATGTTGCTGGATTGAAGATAGATCCAATCTGTATTGCCAAAACAATAAAAAAGCGGGCCGATGGCCCGCTTTTTCGATGTTGTGCGCCGGGCATGGCGCACGTTCAGGAGGGTGGAAGTCCCTCTTTGCGCCCAGTCGATGGGAAGCAACCGTCTATGCAAGGGTGTCCACCGTGAGGTGGAATCTGAAGGAAGCAAATGACGACAGTACGGACGCGACGTACAGAAACCGGATATAAGGCCGGACAGCGCCGGGTAAGCAGGCAATGGACTGCGATGCCCGATAATCGATCGGGGTGCTGTCTGGTAAATTCGGCGTGGCCCGTACGAAGAACGTGTGTCTTACCCCGGGAGATCTCCACGG
>MNWZ01000032.1 GCA_001871925.1 Zetaproteobacteria bacterium CG1_02_53_45 | reverse complement strand
CGATGTGTCATTTGATGTTCGGCATTCTGGCTCTTACGGCAGATCAGTTTATGCGCATGATTCAATGACCTGCCTATACACCAAACCCGAAGCGTCAAAAGGCATCATGATATGAATGCCATCGCATTGCTCGCCCTGAAAACCGAAAAACGCTGGGAAACGACTACTCCTGAAAGAAATATGCGGGTGAAACAAAAGTTGAAACAGTAAATCCAACTGCTGAGATGTTGCCCTTCAATCTATCTCAGACTTTTGCAAGTGGCTCTTACGCACAGCAAAAACATCCCGGCCCTGCAGGAGCGCTGGCAGGCCAAAACCACGATCACAGAACCGGCCAATCTGGAATCGAGACAGACAAATGAAGAGCAGGAAAAGCCATAGAGCGCCTTAGTCAAAAAGAAGCGATTGTATCTCCCTCAGGTAATCCCGGATAAATTTAGTTTACTTGCTTCAGTAAGGAGGTGCATATCAAATCATGAGGAACTGTCTTTCGGCACTCTTGCTCATTGTCGGGTTATCCTGTTGCGCTACTTTTAGTGACCCGCTTCTTCCGTTTATTCCGGTTCACGTGCAGGTCATTCACTCAGATAAAACCGCATCGGGCGAGCACGGCCACTATGCCTATGCATCGCCGGATGCGGTACCGAACCTTTCCGACACAGCAGACCTGGTGACGATTAAAAGTTGGAACATTGGTATTCTTTTTCGTTCACTTGAGACAATTGAGTGGATGGCGAAGGATGATGCTTTTCGCAACGAAGCTGATATCGTCGTGATAAGGCCGAGGGACACACTCAATCACGTCGTTTGGCATTTGGATGCTGAGATTTGGCGAACAAAAGGCTACCAACAGCAGATCAATGATGACATCCCAACGCCTGGTACTACGCTGCTGCCTCCTCCAGACACTACGTTCAAGATTCGTGTCCGCAACATTGAGGAGTGCGCTGCCGAATCAGCTACGCTTCAACATCAGCCCTTATCGGAAGATGAAGCCTCGCTGATCGCAGGACGAGACACATCCCTGTTTATAGATATTGTGCATGATCCAAGACATGACTTCTTTTGGCGCCCAACGCAACTCGGCTGGGAAAAGCTTATCTGGACCACAGTTCCAGAAGGTGCATCCGATCGATACGTAGTGTGCCTCTTGAACCGTGGCTATCAATGGCCGCAGCCATCGGCCGGCAAACGTTAAGATTATTGAAACCAGTGAATGCGACAAATTCAGCGTACATAATCGATAGGTTTATTGACCGTAGTAGGAGTTGTACCAGATGACGAACTTGCTCAATCCCTCTTCAATGGAGGTGGTGGGCTTAAAATTGAAGTCGCGGCGGATATTGGTGAGATCGGCATGGGTGGACTGCACATCGCCCGGCTGCATCGGATACATCTCTTTTTTCGCTTCCACGCCGAGCGCTTTCTCCAGTGTTTCAACAAAGTGACCCAGACGTCCCGGCTGATCGTTACCGATATTGTAGATGCGGTAAGCCGGGCCGTTTTCATCCGCTTTCGGCGGGCCGTCGAATACCTTCAACACACCATCAACGATATCATCGATATAGGTGAAGTCGCGCTGCATATCGCCGTGGTTGAATATTTTGATGGTCTCACCGGCAAGGATGGCTTTGGTAAAACCGAAGTAAGCCATATCCGGCCTGCCCCACGGGCCGTAAACCGTGAAGAAACGTAAACCGGTGCAGGGGAAACCGTAGAGATGAGCATAGGCGTGCGCCATCAGTTCATTGGCCTTTTTGCTGGCGGCATACAGGGAGATCGGATGATCCACGGCATCGGATTCGCTATACGGTAACTTCTTGTTGGAGCCGTAAACAGAACTCGAAGAGGCAAACACCAGATGCCCGACTTTAACGGCCCTACAGCCTTCCAGGATATTCACAAAACCGGTCAGATTACTGTCGGCATAAGCCAGCGGGTTCTCCAGCGAATAGCGCACACCAGCCTGAGCTGCCAGGTGAATCACGCGTGATGGTTTGTGCAGTGCAAACAGTTCGGCCATAGCCTCACGATCAGCAATATCCATCCCGATAAATGCAAAACCGTCGAGCCCCTGCAAGCGCTCAAGACGGGCATGTTTGAGGCTGACTTCGTAATAATCATTGAGATTATCTATCCCGATGACATTCAGCCCCCGGGCCAGCAACTGTTGGCAGACATGCATACCGATAAATCCGGCAGCTCCGGTCACCAGCACAGGAGCGCTCATGCCTTCTTCCAGGTTGTGCCACCGGCCGTATCTTCGAGCACAATACCCTGAGCAGCCAGTTCATTGCGGATGGCATCGGCACGGGCAAAATCGCGTGCTTTTTTTGCCTCACTGCGCTCGACAATCAACGTTTCAATAGCATCACTGTCAGCATCACCACCCTGGAACCACTCGTGCACATCGTGGCTCGCAATGCCGAGCAGAGCTGTCATGGCATGAAACTGAGCGGCCAGCAGAGCGATATCATCGCCCTGATCCATGGCCTTGTTCAGCAGACGACTGAGATCAAACAGCGCCGCCAAGGCTTCAGGAGTATTAAAGTCATCATTCATGGCAGTGATAAAGTCGGGAGTAAGCGTCAGGGAATCAGCTGATTGTTCAACCGGAGTCCCGTTAGCTGATGTCTCGCAGCGTTTCTTTGTCTCATAAAGCCTGTCGAGTGCCGTTTTGGCTTCATCCAGCGCCGAATCCGAAAAATCCAGCGCCGAACGGTAGTGCGTGCCGAGCATAAACATACGCAATACTTCAGGGTGATAGGATTTCAGCACCTCGCGAATGGTGAAAAAGTTACCCAGAGATTTGGACATCTTCTCCGAGTTGATGTTCACAAAACCGTTATGCAGCCAGTAACGGGCAAAACCGCCATTGTTGGCAGCTTTGGCCTGCGCAATCTCGTTCTCGTGGTGCGGGAATTTCAAATCCATACCGCCGCCGTGAATATCGAAGGTCTCCCCCAGATGCGAGCAACTCATGGCTGAGCATTCGATATGCCAGCCGGGGCGTCCACGGCCCCAGGGCGACTCCCAGGCCGGTTCATCCGCCTTGGCCATTTTCCACAGTACAAAATCCAGCGGGTCGCGTTTCTTCTCATCCACGCCAACACGACTGCCCGATTCCAGCTCATCAATATTCTTGCCCGAAAGCAGGCCGTAACCGTCAAACTGGCGCACGGCATACAGCACATCGCCGGACCCGGAGACATAGGCAAAACCCTTATCTACGAGTGATTCGATCATGGTAATCATCTCGCCCATGTGAGCCGTGGCACGCGGCTCATGCGTTGGACGCAGACATCCCAGCGCATCGGCATCCTCGTGGAAGGCCGCAATCATCTCGTTGGTCAGGGTTTGAATCTCAATGCCACGCTCAGCGGCACGGTTGATAATCTTGTCATCCACATCGGTGAAGTTGCGGACATAATTCACATCAAAACCGAGTTGTTTAAGCCAGCGGCTGATGACATCGAACACCACCATCACGCGGGCGTGACCGACATGGCAGTAGTCATAGACGGTAACGCCGCAGACATACATGCCCACCTTGCCCGGTTGCATCGGTTCAAACAGCTCTTTCTGACGTTGCAATGTATTATAAACAAACAAACTCATGCTGTGGCCTGCCCTTCACTGCATTTCATGATAGCGCTTTCAATTCTGGCTATAATGGCATCGTGTCCCAGAAAGGCCACCACATCAGACATCTCCGGGCCATGTAAAGCGCCTGAGAGCGCCACACGCAGCGGCATAAACAGTGCCTTGCCCTTGCATCCGGTTTTCTCTTTTACAGCCGCAGTCCAGCCCTTCCACTCCGGATTGGCATGCCAGGCATCCAGGGCATGCTGATAAAACAGGGCCCCTGCTTCACGCACTACCGGCAGCGCTTCGGCCTGCAGTGGTGCATTCACATCCAGCAGACGCAGGAACAGCGCCGCATCAGAGGCCCGTTCAATATTTTTTCCAATCAATGCCGCAAATGCAGCCAGTCGCTCATGCTGAACGTCACCGACAAAGGGCTGAATCATCGGCATCACTGTTTCGCAATCAAGTTCATGTAACAGTCGTGTATGCCAGCGCCACATCTCTTCATCCGACCAGCGTACGGAACTGGTGGAGACATGTTCCGCATCAAGAAACTCAGCCAGTTGCAGCGCGGTATGCGCCTCTTCCGGCATATTCGGATGCCCCAAGCGTCCCATAGCCTGAATCAGCGCTCCGGGCAGCAGTCCTTCCTCACGCAGTTCAGCCACGCTATGGCTACCACTGCGCTTGGACAGTTTGCTACCGTCCGGCCCCAATAGCAGACCGTGGTGCAGATACATCGGCGCATGATAACCCAGATGTTCGATCAACCAGACCTGATAGGCCGAGTTGGTCAGATGATCGTCACCACGCAATACATGCGTGATGCCGTCCACCGCATCATCCACGGCATTGGGCAGCAGGAATGTGAAGCTGCCGTCAGAACGGACAACCACCGGATCATCCAGATCACGCCGGGCAAAGTTCACATGGCCATGCAACAGATCGGGCACCGTGACCTCGCCTTCACTTGCGTGAATGGCCAGACGCCAGACAAACGGTTCTGCTTCAGCTTTTTTTTCTGATTCAGCACTGCTTAATGCACGACAGCGCCCCGTATAACGCGGAGGAAGCCCACGCGAGGTAGCCAGTTTACGATCAATACCCAGCTGTGATTCGGAACAGAAGCAGCGGTATGCCTGCCCCTTTTCTGCGAGGCTGTGCAGCGCTTTTGTATGCTGTGCTGCATGTTTGGACTGAAACAGGATATCACCGTTCCACTCCAGCCCCAGCCAGTGCAGATCGGCCTTGATAGCCTCGATATACTCGACTTGTGAGCGATCCTGATCGGTATCTTCAAAACGCAGCAGGAAACGGCCGTCAAACTTTTTGGCATACAGCCAGTTGAGCAGTGCAGTACGCACATTGCCCAGATGCAGCAAACCGGTTGGTGATGGTGCAAAGCGGGTTACAACCTGATTATTCACTGTTTGCCTTCTCCCCTGTGTCCTCCGGCATTATCACCATAAACTCGTCCGGATAGACATAACCCAGCTCACGGTGAATCAACTGCTCCAGCGCTTTAGGGTCGTCGCGCAAACGCAGAATTTCCTGCGCCAGCCGCTCTCTGTCCGCTTTCAACGTCACCAGCTCGGCCTTCAATGCCTGCAGCTGTGCTGCTTCTTCCCGATAAACCAGATACCCATGGTCGGAAAAAATCAGGTTCCAGCTCATATAGGCCAGCACTGCTGCGCCGGCAGCCCAATAGAGCCACCGGCCTACAGAGCGGACCATCTCACAGACTCACGGCAGCAACCTGCTGCCGGATCAGGATTTGCGCAAAAAAGTGTTAATACCCGCATAACGGGCAGCACTTCCCAGCTCTTCTTCGATGCGTAGCAGCTGGTTGTATTTAGCCATACGATCAGAACGGGATGCAGAGCCGGTTTTAATCTGTCCGGTAGAGAGTGCGACAGCCAGATCGGCAATGGTAGCATCCTCGGTTTCACCGGAACGGTGACTCATCATGCAACGGTAACCGGCATCCTGCGCCATATTCACAGCAGCAATCGTTTCAGTCAGTGTACCGATCTGGTTGACCTTCACCAACAGTGCATTGGCCACACCCTTTTCGATACCCTCTTTGAGGATGGCAGGGTTGGTCACAAACAGGTCGTCACCGACCAGCTGTACGCGATCGCCAATCTGCTCGGTGAGCAATTTCCAGCCGTCCCAGTCACTCTCATCAAGCCCGTCTTCCACCGATACGATCGGATACTGACGGCAGAGTGAATCGATCAGATCAACCATGCCGGCCGAGCTCAGCTTGCGGTTGCCTTCACCGGCCAGGATATAAGTGCCGTCAAAACAGAACTCGGAAGCAGCCATATCAGAGCAGATTACAATATCACGGCCGGCTTTCAGACCAACCTGCTCGATCGCCTCGAGAATAACGGTGATGCCCTCTTCGTTGGAGCCGAGATTCGGTGCAAAACCGCCTTCGTCGCCAACAGCGGTTACATGACCACCCTTCTTCAGTACAGACTTCAGCGCATGGAATACTTCCGCACCCATATCGAGCGCTTCGGCAAAGCTCGAGGCACCTGCTGGAGCAATCATATACTCCTGAAAATCGATGCTGTTATCAGCGTGTGAGCCGCCATTGATCACATTCATGCATGGCACAGGCATCAGCGTTGCGTCATTGCCACCCAGATAACGGAACAGTGACTGGCCATTCTCCACGGCCTGCGCCTTGGCTACAGCCAGAGAGACACCCAGAATGGCATTGGCGCCCAGACGTCCCTTGTTCGCTGTGCCGTCAAGCTCAATCAAACGCTTGTCGACAGCTTCCTGATCTGCTGCATCCATGCCCTGAATGGCAACGGTAATCTCATCGTTCACATTGGCGACGGCCTGTTTAACACCTTTGCCGCCCAGACGTTTGCCGCCATCACGCAATTCCACGGCTTCACGGGAACCGGTGGAAGCACCGCTTGGTACGGCCGCACGCGCAAATGCACCGCTGGCCAGCTTCACATCAACTTCAACAGTCGGATTGCCGCGCGAATCAAAAATTTCTCGTCCCTGGATCTTTACAATTTCACTCACTATGTTCTCCTGTGTCCGACCCCATGCCGGACATCTTCATTTCATTTATATAACGTTGACCTGTGCCATCCACTCCGGATTGGCAGGTTTAATTTTCTTTCACGACCTCATCGAGTCGTTTCAAACGTGTCAGCAGGCCCTGCAAATCAGCCAGTGCCAGCGAATTGGGTCCGTCGGACATAGCTTTGTCCGGATCGGGATGCACTTCCATAAACAGAGCTGCCACACCAACGGCTACTGCAGCCTGCGACAGACCGGGCACAAACTCGCGATTGCCTCCGGTTGCACCACCGAGACCGCCTGGTTGCTGCACTGAATGCGTTGCATCAAAGACGACGGGCGCACCGAACTCTTTCATCACCAGCAGCGAGCGCATATCGGAAACAAGATTATTGTAACCGAAACTGGCCCCGCGCTCGCACAGCATGATCTGTTCATTGCCGGTGGCTTTTGCCTTTTCCAGCACATGTTTCATATCCCAGGGGGCAAGGAACTGACCTTTTTTGATATTCACCGGTTTACCCGAGCGCGCCACCGCATCAATAAAATCGGTCTGGCGGCACAAAAATGCAGGCGTCTGCAGAATATCCGCCACCTCGGCTACGGCCTTGATCTGGTCCACTTCATGCACATCGGTAATCACCGGCAATCCCAGCTCATCCTTTACGCGCTGCAGAATACGCAGCCCTTCATCCAGCCCCGGGCCGCGAAAACCGTCCTTACTGGTACGGTTCGCCTTATCAAAGCTGGATTTGAATACCAGTGGTACACCGCAGGTTTTGGCAATAGCAGCAATCTGTTCTGCAACCTGCAGGGTGAAGTCTTCGCCTTCGATGACACAAGGGCCGGCAAACAGCACCAATGGGCGGTGATTGGCAATGCCGATATCGCCAATGTTTACACACGTTTCTGTCATAGTGTCGCCTTTTCCTTACTGGCCTCAACAAAAGCTGCAAACAGCGGATGCGGCGCATAGGGGCGTGACAGGAACTCGGGATGGAACTGGCATGCGACAAACCAGGGATGATCACCCACCTCAATCATCTCCACCAGAGAGTTATCCGGCAGCGTCCCCGAGACAATCAGCCCGGCCTCTTCGAGCTGTGCACGATAGGTATTGTTAAACTCATAACGATGGCGATGACGCTCACGGATTTCAGGCTGCCCATAAGCGGCAAATGCTTTCGTCCCTTCAATCACCTTGCAGGGATAGCCACCGAGCCGCATGGTGCCGCCCAGATCGCTCTCGGCACTGCGCTGAACGCGCCCGCCTTCCTGATCCCACTCGGTCATCAGTGCAATGACCGGATGCTCGGCAACTTCATTGAACTCACTACTGATGGCACCGGTAATACCTGCCACATTGCGGGCAAACTCAATGACTGCCAGCTGCATACCCAGGCAGATGCCCAGAAACGGCACCTTGTTTTCACGTGCATACTTGATTGCGGCAATCTTGCCTTCGGTGCCGCGCTCACCAAAACCGCCGGGAACCAGAATACCGTCCATGCCGGCAAGGCATGCAGTACCGGTTTTTTCCAGCGCTTCCGCATCAAAATATGAAATTTTGACTCGCACGTTATTGGCCATGCCACCATGAATCAGTGATTCATTAACCGACTTGTAGGCATCGGCCAGCTCAACATATTTACCCACCATGGCAATGGTGATGACCTGCTCAGGCTCGCGGATTTTACGGCAGATCTCTTCCCAGAGTGAAAGATCAGCGTCGGTATCATCCATGCCGAAATGTTTCAGCACAACAGAACCCAGTCCGCCCTCACGCAGCTTCAGCGGCACACCGTAAATGGTATCCACATCCGGCGCATCAATGACGGAATCGCGTTCCACATTACAGAACAGGGCGATTTTATCTTTCTGTCCCTTTGGAATCGGGTGTTCGGAGCGACAGAGCAGAACATCCGGCTGAATGCCGATTTCACGCAACTGCTTGACCGAATGCTGGGTCGGTTTGGATTTCATCTCACCTGCCGAAGCAATATATGGCACCAGCGTCAGGTGAATATAGGCGGTATTTTTACGACCAATATCGAAACGCAGCTGGCGAATCGCTTCGAGGAACGGTTGTGACTCAATATCACCGACCGTGCCGCCGATCTCAATCAGCGCGATATCCACATCCTCGGAACGCAGTGAGAGAATGGCATTTTTGATGGCATCGGTGATATGCGGAATCACCTGAACGGTGGCGCCGAGATAATCTCCACGGCGCTCGCGACGAATCACAGCCTCGTAAATACGGCCTGTGGTAAAGTTCGAACGTCTGGACATAACGGCGTGGGTAAATCGTTCATAGTGGCCCAGATCGAGGTCGGTTTCCGCCCCGTCATCGGTCACATAGACTTCGCCATGCTGGAACGGGCTCATGGTTCCGGGATCCACATTAATGTAGGGGTCGAGCTTCTGCATCGTGACCCTTAGGCCACGCGCTTCAAATAGGGCTGCAAGGCTTGCAGCGGCGATACCTTTGCCGAGTGATGAGACCACCCCGCCGGTTACAAAAACAAATCGAGTATTATTAGTCATGACGGGGCGGCAAGGTAGCAGAATGCCTTGAGCCGCGCCAGTTAAAACCTTTTAACCTACCCATTTACGGGCATTGCGGAACATACGTAACCATGGGCCATCATCGCCCCAGCTATCCGGCGCCCATGAATACTGGGCTGTTCTGAACAGGCGCTCGGGATGCGGCATCATAATGGTGAAACGACCATCTGCCGTGGTAAAGCCGGTCTGACCATCCACAGAGCCGTTCGGGTTATGCGGATAAACATTTGCAGGCTGCCCGTCCGGCCCCAGAAAACGCAGGGCCGCCAGCACATTGGAGCGCTGATCAGCGCTCGCAAACTCGGCACGCCCTTCGCCATGCGCCACAACCAGCGGCAGCTTTGATCCGGCCATGCCGGAGAGGAACAGCGACGGTGAATCGAGCACCTCCACCTGCAGCAGGCGCGCTTCAAACTGTTCGGAGCGGTTACGCTCAAAACCCGGCCAGTTGTGCGCACCCGGAATAATGGTTTTCAGGCCACTCATCATCTGGCAGCCGTTACAGACACCGAGTGCAAAGGTATCATCACGATGGAAAAAGGCATCGAACTGATCGCGCGCACGGGCATTAAACATCACAGAATTGGCCCAGCCGCGACCGGCCCCCAGCACGTCACCGAAGGAGAAGCCGCCACAGGCAACCAGACCCTGGAAAACATCCAGGGATACACGCCCTGCAATGATGTCGGACATATGCACATCGGTGCAGTCAAAACCGGCGCGATCAAACGCCGCCGCCATCTCAACCTGACCGTTCACGCCCTGCTCGCGCAGCACGGCCATTTTCGGCCGCACACTATTGATAAACGGCGCACAGATATTTTCAGACGGATCGAAACTCAGTTCGGCAAACAGTCCTCTGGCACTGTGATCCGTGACCCCGTCAAAGGCCTCTTTCGCACAATCCGGATTATCGCGCAACGACTGCATACGGAAACTGGTTTCGGCCCAAACCTGCTGAAGCTCCTGAACATGGGCGACAAACAGGGCTTTCTCATCCTGTTGTATCACAATCTGACCGTCGGTACGCGGATGTCCGATCACCTGCGCAGTATGCAGCAGCCCTGCCTTGGCCAACTCAGCCAACACGGCCTTCCGGCTGCTCCTGCAAATCTGAATCACTGCGCCCAGCTCTTCATTAAACAGGGCGGAAAGTGCATCACCTGCCACTGTTTCGAGATGAATTTTCAGGCCCGTGCGCGCCGCAAAAGCCATTTCACTCAAGGTAGCCAGCAGGCCGCCGTCAGAACGATCATGATAGGCCAGCACCAAGCCCTTTTGATTGAGCTTCTGCACGGCCTCGAAGAACGCCTTGAGCAGAGCAGGTGAATTCACATCGGCCACCGCTTCGCCGGTTGCACCATAAACCTGCGCCAACGCAGAGCCACCCATGCGATTCTTACCCTCACCCAGATCGATCAGAATCAGGTCTGTAGCACCCTGATCGAGTTGCAACTCAGGCGTCAGGGTTTTACGGATATCGCTAACAGGGGCAAAAGCCGATACAATCAGGGAAAGCGGTGAAATCATTTCACGCTTTTCACTGCCCTGCTGTCCACCTGCAACCTGCCAGACCGATTTCATGGAGAGTGAATCCTTGCCCACCGGAATAGAGATACCCAATTCAGGGCACAACTCCATGCCGACAGCTTTAACCGTGTCATACAGACGGGCATCTTCACCGTCATGGCCACATGCCGCCATCCAGTTGGCGGAGAGCTTCACATCTCCGATTTTGGCAATGGCTGCCGCCGCAACATTGGTCAGCGCCTCACCGACAGCCATGCGCCCGGATGCCGCAGCATCAAGTACAGCAATCGGCGTGCGCTCGCCCATGCACATCGCTTCACCGGTATAGTTCGTGTAATCGGTTGCCGTGACTGCCACATCCGCCACCGGCACCTGCCACGGCCCAACCATCTGGTCGCGTGCCACAAGCCCGGTTACTGAACGGTCGCCAATGGTGATCAGAAACTCTTTACTGGCCACAGCAGGCAGACTCAATACGCGTCTGACCGCCTCTTTCAGATCAATTGAGGCCAGATCCAGCTTCACAGCGACTGCCTTTTTATGGACTACATCGCGGGTCATTTTCGGCGGTTTGCCGAGCAGCATATGCAGCGACAGATTCACCGGCTGATTGCCGAATTCAGGGTCATTGACCACCAGATCACGCTGCTCTTTGGCTTCGCCCAACACAGCAAACAGACAGCGTTCACGTTCGCAGAGCTCGGTAAACAGTGCACGCGATTCCGGCGCAATGGCCAGCATATAACGTTCCTGCGCCTCGTTGCACCAGATCTGCATCGGACTCATGCCCGGCTCCATATTATGTACGGCGCGCAGATCCACCCAGCCACCGCGACCGGCATCGTTGATCAGTTCAGGTACGGCATTGGACAGACCACCGGCACCGATATCATGGATAAACAGAATCGGATTGGCTTCACCCATCTGCCAGCAGCGATCCAGCACCTCCTGACAACGACGCTCCATCTCCGGATTACCGCGCTGCACCGAATCGAAATCGAGTGATTCAGCATTGGCGCCGGTATCCATGCTTGATGCCGCACCGCCGCCGAGACCGATCAGCATGGCAGGTCCTCCGAGCTGAATAATCAGACTGCCTTCGGGCACATCCTTTTTATACACATGGCGCGCATCGATATTACCCACACCACCGGCAATCATAATCGGCTTGTGGTAACCACGCAGCTGCATGGCTTCGCCGGATGGAGCCACGTTCTGCTCATAGGTACGGAAATAGCCGCAAAGATTCGGACGACCGAACTCATTATTGAATGCTGCTGCACCGATCGGACCGTCGATCATAATATCGAGTGCGGAAACGATGCGGTCAGGCTTACCGAAATCAACTTCCCACGGCTGTTCAAAACCCGGAATGCGCAGGTTGGACACCGAAAACCCGCACAACCCTGCCTTCGGTTTGGAGCCGATGCCGGTGGCACCTTCATCGCGAATTTCACCACCGGAACCGGTCGCAGCACCGGCAAACGGGGAGATGGCGGTCGGGTGATTGTGCGTCTCCACCTTCATCAGGATATGGGTATCATCATCATGGGCGGCATATTGACCATCGACACCGGGATAAAAACGCCGGGCTTTTGAACCCTCGATCACCGAAGAGTTGTCACTGTAGGCCACCAGTGTGCCTTCAGGATGCAGCTGATGGGTATTACGAATCATGGCGAAGAGCGAGTGTTCCTGTTTCACGCCATCTATCACCCAGTCGGCATTAAAAATCTTGTGGCGGCAGTGCTCGGAGTTGGCCTGGGCAAACATCATCAGTTCGGCATCAGACGGGTTGCGCTCCAGTTGCTTGAAGTTTTCCAGCAGATAATCGATCTCATCATCCGCCAGCGCCAGACCCAGCTCGCGATTGGCTGTTTCAAGTGCAGCACGGCCACCTGCGAGCACATCAATGGTCACCAGCGGTTTTGGCGCATGATGGGCAAACAACTGCTGCAACTGATCCACATCGGACAGGACCGACTCGGTCATGCGATCATGCAACAGTGCTGCAGCAGCGCCATGCTGCTCATGCGCGAGGCCTGAAATATGGTAGGCGATACCGCGCTCCAGCCTGAGCAGACCGGAGAGACCGCATAGTCCTGCAATATCGGTGGCTTTTGATGACCAGGGACTGATCGTGCCGATGCGCGGCACCACAACAAACAGGTCGTCGGCAGCATGAGAAACAAACAGATCAGGTTCGTGATTGAGCAACTCGGCCAGACGCCCGCTATCTTCAGAGCTCCAGCCTTCCCCCACCTCGGCAATATGCAGGAAATCCGCGACTATCGATTCGGCAGTGATACCGGCAGCGGCAAATGCAGCGTTGAGTTTTTCACGACGAAAATCGGACAGCGCGTTCTGTCCTTTGAGAGTAATGATTTGGGTAGGAGAGATCGGATCAGTCATAAGCGCATCCTAAGAAGTCACGGCCGGAAACCAAGAATAATTTCAGCAGGGAACAAGCCGCCCTCACTCCTGTTTTATTAGACCTGACTGAAAACCAAGCGATCAGCCTGAATTACAGATCAATCCGGAAACACCTGCCAGGAAAATGCTGATTTATTCACTGTTTTCCTGCAGTCCATAAACGGGCTACCTCAATCCCTCAGGATAGCGAAACCGGACAGTTGAAGGGCATCCTGCGGACGAGTTCTGAATTCAATAAAAAAGGGGAGCCGAAGCTCCCCTTTTTGTAATCCATGTTGCCTGAAACAGCCGGACTCTCTCGATTTAGAAACGACGCTCGCGGATACGGGCAGCCTTACCACGCAGTGCACGCAGGTAGTACAGCTTGGCGCGACGAACGCGGCCATGACGAACAACCGTGATGCTTTCCAGCATTGGTGAGTGCAGCGGGAATACACGCTCAACACCGACGTTGTTGGAAATTTTACGTACAGTAAAAGAACTTGAAATACCGTTGTTATGACGGGCAATCACAATACCCTCATACGCCTGCAGACGTTCAGTTCTGACTACACCCTGCTTGGTGTCTTTGAAATCGATAAGACGTACATTCACGCGGACGGTATCGCCCTCGCGGAATGACGGAATGTCTTCACGCAGCTGATCTTTTGTTACATCATCCAGTGCACGCATTTTGTTTTGCCTCCAAACACAAACCAGTCAGGGTCTGTTTCTCGTTATATACCAAGCCGATCCAGATAAATGGCCAAGGCAGCCCTGACAGAAAGGTGGCGCACTTTACCGGCACCTTTGATTGGTGACAACCATCCATTTGCATTCGGCATATTTTTTTCGTCCAGACCCCAGCCTGTGCCGAACACAATCAGGTGTTTTCCGTTGATATACTTGAGTTCCGAGGCTTCAGTGCACTGCTGACCCGGAGGTGTGGCGGAAGTGTACCAGAGCTGATACTGCTCCTTTTCAACAACTTCCTGCAACGATTTCACCACCCGGACAGCGCCAAGCACCTCGCGACGGGCAGGATTCCGCTCACCGCCTTTGCCATGCAGATAGTAATCGGTCATATCCTGAATCAGGGCATGCATGCCGTCGGCCGGATGCACAATATATACCGGCGACACACCGTAAAAAGCGCAGCTTCTGGCAAAATCATGCACATCCATCGAGGTGATGGCCGTGGTTGAGGTTTCCCCACTACGGTTGAGAACGGGATGATGCACCAGCGCGACAGCGATTTGGGATGTGGAATCAGACATGGCGGCACCCTATCGTTTCGCATCTGGCGGGAAAACAATCACCGCGCATCACCTCCGTTTCCCCGGCTGACGCCTGGCCGGTGGAATCGGATACTGATTCAGCGGCACAGGCACCGGCTTGCCATACTGATCAACAGGCGGACGTTTGCGTTGTTCAAGCCGCCCCTTATAGAGCTGGTGAAAAGCATTGAACAGGGCAACACCGAACAGCAGGCCACACACATCCAGCTCCCACGCTATGCGCAAGCTCTCGGTAACAGGGCGATGTGAAAAGAACAGCAACCAGCTTTCAAAACCGACCTTGGCCATGGCAATCAACAGCAACAACTGGCCCAGCAGATAGTGGAAGGAGAAGCGTCTGTATTCAACAATCAGAAACCAGGTCACCAGCATCCACATCAGGGCGACCAGTGACGCGGCACCGCGATAATAGACCAGAGACGGCTCCAGCGTCAGCAGCAACCAGCTCATTGCAGGCATGGCCAGGAGCAAACCGAGTATCAGGTTCCAGCTACGCACATAAAAATGCAACATCAGTCCCAGCAGCGCGATGGCGGAAGATTCGATCATCAACTGAAGCTGACTGGAATGGGTCAGATAGACACTCCACAGACGCCACCATTCACCATGCAGAATGACCTGCCTGTTATAGGCGAGCAGTTCGATCCGGTCAGGTGAAAGGTACCACACCCCCCAACTGACAATCGCAAGCAGTAATCCCGGCATCTGCGAAGATTACGTCCTCGTTCGCTTTGTGCCAGCAGAGTTTGTCCGGTTCATGTGCAAATGTTTTTAACTCAGCCTATGATTGCCCGATTGAAGCAAAGAGGTAGAGATGTATGACTGAAATCGGACGACTGAACAAACTGCGCGTAGTCAAACAACTGGATTTTGGTGTCTATCTCGATGGCGGTGAACTCGGCGAGATTCTTATGCCCATCCGTTATGTGCCGGTGCAGTGCGATATCGGCGATGAACTGGAAGCATTCATATATCGCGACTCGGAAGATCGTCTGGTTGCCACAACCGAAAAACCGTTTGCCATGGTGGGTGAATTTGCCCTGCTCAAGGTGGTCGCAGTCAACCAGACAGGCGCCTTCCTTAACTGGGGTTTGATGAAAGATCTACTGGTCCCCTACTCGGAACAGAAACCGCGCATGGAGGAGGGCAAACTGTATGTTGTACGCATCTATATCGATGAGAGCAGCAATCGCATAGTCGGCTCTGCCCTGCTTGATGATTTCCTGCACCGTGAGTCTGATAATGAATTTGAAGCAGGCGAGGCAGTCTCGCTGTTCATCGCCAACCGCTCCGATCTCGGTTATCAGGTCATCGTTGATAACACCCACTGGGCGCTGCTGCACCATACAGAGGTAACCCGCGAGCTCAAACGCGGCGAAATCCTGACAGGTTTTATCAAGCATGTTCGCGAGGACGGACGCATCGATGTCTGTCTGCACCTGAAACCCAGCGAGAAAACCGATGATGTATCACAGCTGATTCTCACTGAGCTGAGAAAAAACGATGGTTTCCTGGCTGTTACCGACAAAGCTTCACCCGAAGAGATCAGTGACATATTCGGCATCAGCAAAAAGATGTACAAAAAGGCGGTGGGTGCATTGTACAGAAGCAAAACCATCGCCATCGAGTCCAACGGCCTCCGCCTGCTCAAGGGCTGGGGCACGAAAAGCAACGATAACTAATGCGGGTTGTCAGAAGGCCTGACCACCACGTTTTCTTTAGCAGTGCTATAGTCAAAAAAAGAGTTCCCCTTTCGGAGGTTATATGAGCGACAAAAACAAAACCCGCAGCATGGCGCTGTTCTGCGATTTCGAAAATGTCGCACTCGGCGTGCAGGATGCAAAGTATGCCGCGTTCGATATCCAGAAAGTGATGGAGCGACTGCTGCTCAAAGGCAATATCGTCGTTAAAAAGGCGTATTGCGACTGGGAACGTTATAAAAAGTTCAAAGCCCCGATGCATGAGGCCTCGTTTGAACTGATCGAGATCCCGCATGTGCGCCAGTCCGGCAAGAACTCAGCCGACATCCGTATGGTCGTTGATGCGCTCGACCTCTGCTACACCAAAGCCCATGTCGATACTTTCGTTATCATCTCCGGCGACTCCGATTTCTCTCCACTGGTCTCCAAATTACGTGAGAACGACAAAGTGGTGATCGGTGTCGGCGTCAAAAACTCCACCGCCGACCTGCTCACATCCAACTGTGACGAGTTCATCTATTACGACGATCTGGTTCGTGATTCCGAAACCAAGGGCAAAGCCAAACGCAAG
The DNA here is from genome assembly GCA_001871925.1 of Zetaproteobacteria bacterium CG1_02_53_45. Lineage (GTDB taxonomy): Bacteria > Pseudomonadota > Zetaproteobacteria > Mariprofundales > Mariprofundaceae > Mariprofundus. The sequence goes on along the minus strand of MNWZ01000032.1, from coordinate 923 downwards.
CGCTCCACCGCCAAGCCAAAGGCCAAGGCTGCTGCTGCTGAAGAGACAGCCGAAGATGCGGACTCACTCAAGCAGGAGGGCATCGATCTGGTCATGGCAACAGTAGAGGACCTTTTCAAGGAGCGCGGAGAGGAAGAGAAGGTCTGGGGCTCAATGGTCAAACAGACGCTGAAACGACGCCAGCCCGGTTTTTCTGAAGGTTACCACGGCTTCCGCAGCTTCGGCCAACTACTCGATGAGGCACAGGCGCGCGGCCTGCTTGAACTCGAACTGGACGAAAAATCCGGTGGTTACATCATCAAGAGCTTCACACAGGACGAATAACGCTTCCCTATCCGGCCTTTTAAAAACACACTGTCTGAGCATAAAAAAAGGCCCCGAGGAGGGTCGGGGCCTTTTTTCATTACACTTTCGAGAGTGGAACCTTAAGTCCGGAGAGGCAGGAGGGAGGGGAGGAAGCCGCTCCGGACAGATCACACATTATGGTTGTCGGATTAGACGCCTGTTAACCGCTCATGAAAAAATATTCATTCGCTCCAACATCATCACTTACAGACAGAGCAACTGACTTTCAACAAAACCACCTCCTGCTTCACTCCCCTGCCAAGTTGCTACAAGCGAATCTATAAACATTAGACTACAGAGCCTCTTGCGAAAGTCTTCAAACCTGCTGAATTAAGCCTCTGAGAAGAGGCGAAAAAACTCCCTTCTGGTAGGGTAAGTCATCGACGACAACCAAACCAGAAAGGAGATCAAAGATGAATCATCTTCGAGAGGGATTATCACAGAGCTGGCTAATAATTCAAGGATCGCTGTTTCCCTGGCTACAGGAAGAGCTTGGACCGCTGACTGAGAAGCAGCAGCAGTTTGTGATGATTCTTGAGCTTATCCGGATTGAAGAGCATCTGAATGATTACTATGGC
>MNWZ01000155.1 GCA_001871925.1 Zetaproteobacteria bacterium CG1_02_53_45 | reverse complement strand
CAATCAACATAGGGCGCGGCTGAACCGTGCGCTGATACTTCGAGCTTGTATCCTCATCGCGCAATATCTTGCGTACTGTATTTCTCGATAGTTGACGCTCTCGAACAATCTGCTTGATGCTCTTCTTTTCGACGAAAAAATCTCGCCTCACTTTTGCTTTCGTTTCCACTGTAGTCACTCCTGTTTTTACCTCCGGCCAAGTCAATGGACGGGGATCATACAGGGGGGTCAATTTTGGACGCTGTTTTGCCCCTCTAGGGGGTCAATTTTGGACGCTGAACAACAATATGCTGTTTTCAGGCAGCACATTCGCATCGATACAGGCAAACAATAACTACGGGCATTTCCCGTTTCTGTTATAATCTGTGACTTTTCGGGTGCGACGGCCGTCTGACTTTTGCAAACATAACGACATGCTTTTTAAGGGGAATGAGATGCTTACATGGAAGAGAGATATGATGGTTATTCTGATGCTGCTGTGCATGCCTGTTCTTGCTCAGGCCGGTGAAATAAGAACAGACATCATCTACCCGAAAAATGCGACAGCGGTCGCAGCAGGCAAAGGCAATGTTGCACTGTGGGTTGAAGACACACGGGAGAACAAGGTGTTCGGTCGTGCTGTTGACGGGGAGTACATTGTGCCGGGCTCCGATCTTGCAGCTTCACTTTATGCTTACATGGTCACTTCCCTGAAAGCCGCCGGCTATCAGGTAGTTCCATATGGCAGCGAACTGGCGAACGGTATGCTGGTGCGCATCCGGTCTATTGCTTACACCGCCTCAAGAGAGATGATCAAAAGCAAGGTGGAAGTGAAAGTTGTGCTGGATGCAAAAATGAACAGTTCCAGCACCACGCGCACCTATCAGGCTGCAGTTGAAGACCAGTTTGTCTTGAGTCCTTCAGTTGCCGACAACGGCAGCATGATCGGTAATGGTTTGGCAACTGCCGCAGCATCGATACTTGCTGACATCGCGGTATCCCCTCAACCCGGGGCGGAAGATTCCGGTCAGTAAGTCTGCAGCATCCGCTGGATGAATCATGAAACACGCGACGGCATGCATGTTTAGCGGAACAGCGCTGGCATTCGGGGGTTTCAATTGCCCTGCTGTAAAAAAATATAGCTTCATATGAAAAAAAAGGGGGTGCGATTTCTCGCGCCCCCCTTTTCGGTTAACAGCAGGATGATGGCTGAGTGCTTACTCAGGGTTGCATCGGGATTGGCGGTGCAATCAGCACGATATCAATACGCCTGTTCTGGGCGCGACCTTCCGATTTCTCGTTGTTGGCGATCGGACGCGCTTCGCCGAAGCCGACCGAGGTAATGGTACGGTTGTTTTCAGCAAAACGGGCATCGAGATACTCCTTCACGGTGACGGCACGACGCTCGGACAGGGCCTGATTGTATTCGTCATTACCCACTGAGTCGGTGTGACCCTCTACGCGTACAACCCGATCACCAAACAGATCAACGGCTTTGCTGGCCAGCTCGAGCAGGTCATAGGACTGTGCCGGTACAATGGCGCTGCCGCTCGGGAAGTTCATGGCTTTCATGCGGATGATCACATCAGCATCGGTGGTCAGGAACAGCTCTACCTGTGAAGGGTCGAACAGGCTTGCAAGCTGAGCAATCTTCGCTTCGGCTTCACGCTTCAACTGCAGTTTGTAGCGTGCCATGCCAAGGCTGGTGCGTGTATCATCCAGTTCAGCAAGGTTACCCTGCAGTTTGTTGATCTCTTTGCGAGCATCGGCAAGCTGCTCTTCGTAGCCGGCGCGCATCTGATCAATCGCATCGGTAATCAGTTTAACACGTTCATCATGGGACTTGGCACCGCCCAGATTCAGGTTCAGGTGTTTGGCGATAGTGCTCATGTCGTCATCACGGCTCTGGAACCATACTTCGGCAGTTTCAGGTTTACTCCTGATCTGTTTGCCGAAACGGCCGATCTCCTGTGAAGCCTGAGCCATTTCCAGGCTGTTTCTGCTCTCGTTATAGAGTTGTCCGCGTGCAGCCGGATTACTGCTTACCAGCCGCTCGACTTTTTTCATGCCTTCAGTGGCCCTGGCAAAGCTTTTCGGTGCATAGCGGTTGCCATCTTCCTTGCGGGCCTCAGACAGCGCTTTGGCGATCGGACGGGTCAATTGTTCGCGTGCAGCCACAACTTCAGCCTGATAGGTCAGTAGTTCGGCATTCTCAGACTCCTTTTTTGCACGGCGTATATCACCGGCTTCAACAGATGCAACCACACTGCTGAACGCCTCTTCCGCACGTTCAGCCAGATCTTTACGCACATCAATAGCGCCCGAAGCATGCATGCGGTCGCGCGATTCAATGAGTTTCGGGAATGTGCGGCTCATGATCAAGCTGTTGGTGATGGCCTGCTGGGCCTGAATATCCGCTTTGTCTGTCCAGTTTTGAGCATAGGCGTCTTTGGCCGCATTATAAGCGGCAGGTGATAGCTCCTGCGCACGAACTGCCTCGGCCTCCTGCAGCAGCGCATTGGCTTCGCCTGACCATACGGAAAGAGGCGACAGTAAGATGGCTGCTATAAACAGCCCGCCTGAAAAAAGTTTATGCATATCGGTCTCCTTTTTAGACTTCACAAGGTAGGACGTAGTGTAATAAAGTTACAATAAACATTTATTGCGCGAGGATCAATTGTGGCTTTGTAACTCAGGGGTTTGGTAGATATCCAGCCGCTGTGCCAGATTGAGCGGCTGCTCTTCGAGAATCGAGGCGCGCAGCTGAATATCGGTGGCCTGACTGGAGAGTGTGAAGCTGCTCTTTTTTTGCCTGTGCAGGGAAAGGTTCTGCTGGGCAATCGAAAGCCCCTGATCTGCCGCTTTTTTAAACCAGGATTCGGCCATATCATGATCGGCAGCGACACCACGCCCCAGAGCGTACATATAGGCCAGCGAATTCTCTGCCTGGGCATAACCCTGTGCCGCAGCCGCGCTGTACCAGTGCAAGGCCTGCTTATCGAGTTGCTCCACACCTTCACCCTTGCGGTAGAGATTGGCCAGGTTGAACTGGGACGGGGCATAACCCTGTCGGGCAGCTTTTTCAAACCATACGGCGGCCATACTCAGGTCGTAATCCACGCCGTGCCCCTGCTGATACATCAGGGCGATCATGTTGCGCGCTTCAGCATCCCCGGCATCTGCGGCCTGCTTAAACAGCGCATAGGCCTTTTTAAACTCGCCCGACTTGTAATGCAGGATGGCGAGATTATACATGGCATCGGCATCACCCAGAGATACTGCTTTTTCATACCACGCTGTCGCAGCTTTTTCATTGTGCAGCACACCGCGACCAAGTTGATACAGCAACCCCAGCAGGAGCCGGGCTCGCGGGTTGCCGTTGGCTTCTGCCTGTTGCAGCCAGTCGGTGGCAACCTCGTCATTGTTCATCACATGGATGCCGCGCAGATATAACAGTCCAAGATTATACTGGGCTTTGGCATCTTCTTTGGCGGCTTTCTTGAGCCAGGCATAGGCCTGTTGCTGGTCGCTTTGTACGCCTCTGCCCAGCAGATACATGGCCGCGAGATTATTCATGGCTTTGACATGCTGCTGATCGGCGGCTTTTTGCAGCCAGAGCAGAGCCTGTTTGTCATCATGATTGAAACCTTTGGTCTCGCCGTAAACGATGCCCAGATTGGCCTGGGCTTCGGCAACGCCTGCATCGGCCGCTAAACGTAGCCAGTGCAGGGCATCCGCACTGTTTTGTGCTGTGCCAAAGCCTGTGGCGGACATGGTGCCGATGGCGGATGCTGCCAGCATATGCTTTTGTTTGGCGGCGGCCAGATACCAGCGTGCCGCTTCACTTGCCTGCGCCGGTTGTTTGACCAGCAGGTTGGCCAGATGAAATTGTGCTTCGGCATTGCCGCTGACGGCACTGGCTCTTAACCATTGTTCAGCCGACTTCACATCGGCATTGATACCTTCGCCACGCTGGTAAAGCCTTGCCAGTACAAACTGGGCTTTTGCATCACCATGGGCGGCTTTAGCGGCAACCCTGTTGAGCAGCTGCTGCATAAAGGATTCTGCATCCGTGTTGTTTGATTTTGCGGCTTTGATCGCCCAGTCGAGTGCCGTTGACTCACTCTTTTTCACGCCCCGGCCATCGGCATAGAGCATGGCCAGACGCAGTTGGGCCGGGCTTAAATCTTTTTCGGCCGCCTTGCGATACCAGCCTGCAGCAGCGACAGGGTCAGCGCTGTCCATGCCGCGTCCGGACTCCTGCATCTTGGCCAGCTCATATTGCGCTTGCAGGTGCCCTCGGGCCGCAGCCAGCTTCAGCCACTCCACTGCCTGTGTATCATCACGCGCAACTCCTTTGCCATCACGGTAGAGCATGGCATAACGGAATTGAGCCTGCTGATTGTCCAGCTTTGCAGCCTGATGGAACCATGCTGCCGCTTCATCGAAATCGCCTTGCGTGAAAGCGGCCTCTCCGCGTGCCAGTCCGTCGGCATTCGGATCATTGTAGTCGGTATAGGTCAGCAGCAGGTAGGAGAGGCCGGCAATGGCGGTCAGGGCAGCCATGAACATCAGACCTTTGAGTTTCGGAATCATGGCTTTAATCCTGCCTGTCTGATCTGTTCATGCCCGGATCAGAGACCCAGTTCCGGCCAGATGTCATCAATGCGTTTTTTGACATCCGCATCCATGACAATCGGGCGTCCCCATTCACGGTTTGTTTCACCTTCCCACTTGTTGGTGGCATCAATGCCGACTTTGGAGCCGAGTCCAGCCACCGGCGAGGCAAAATCGAGATAATCGATCGGCGTGTGTTCGGCCATGGTGAAGTCGCGCACCGGGTCGCAACGGGTGGTGATGGCCCAGATCACCTCATGCCAGTCCCGGCAATCGATATCCGCATCCACGACGATGATGAACTTGGTATACATAAACTGGCGCAGATAGGACCAGATGCCGAACATCACCCGTTTGGCATGTCCCGCATAGCCCTTGTTGATCGACACAATCGCCATGCGATAGGAGCAGCCCTCCATGGGCAGGTAAAAGTCGACAATTTCAGGGAACTGTTTTTTCAGAATCGGCACAAACACTTCATTGAAGGCCAGCCCGAGAATGGCCGGCTCATCCGGCGGCTTGCCTGTGTGCGTGGAGTGGTAGATGGCATCGCTGCGCATGCTGATCGATTCCACGGTAAACACCGGGAACATCTCGGTCTCATTGTAATAGCCGGTATGGTCGCCAAACGGCCCCTCTTCGGCATATTCATCGAGAGAGACATAACCTTCGAGCACAATCTCGGCGGAAGCGGGCACCTGCAGGTCAATATTGCGGCAGCTTGTGAGTACGGTTTTTTTGCCGCGCAGCAGCCCGGCAAACTGGTATTCGGACAGGGTGTCCGGAATCGGTGTCACTGCGGCCAGAATGGTGGCCGGATCCGCGCCGATCACTACGGCACAGGGGAACGTTGTCGCGCCGGCTTTTTTGGCTTCCAGGTGATCCTGGGCTCCGCCGCGATGTTTGAGCCAGCGCATGATCAGCTTGTTTTTACCGATCAGCTGCTGGCGGTAAATGCCGAGATTCTGGCGCTCCTTGTTGGGGCCTTTGGTGACAACCAGCCCCCAGGTGAGCAGCGGTGCGGCATCTTCAGGCCAGCAACTCTGGATAGGCAGTTGATACAGATCGACATCGTCGCCCTGCATGACCACTTCCTGCCACGGTGCAGACTTCACTGTTTTCGGCTGCATATGCATGACTTTTTTCAGGATCGGAAATTTATCCCAGGCATCACGCAAGCCTTTCGGCGGTTCCGGCTCTTTCAGATAGGCCAGCAGCTCACCGATCTCGCGCAGTTCATCGGCAGAATCGCGGCCCATGCCCAGCGCAATGCGTTCGGCTGTGCCGAACAGATTGGTCAGTACCGGCATGTCGGAGCCGGAAACGTTTTCAAACAGCAATGCCGGCCCGCCGGCCCGCAGCACACGGTCGGAAATCTCGGTCATTTCCAGTTTTGTGCTGACTTCAGTCTGAATGCGTTTGAGCAGGCCACGCTTCTCCAGTTCAGCGATAAAACTGCGCATATCGGAAAAACTCATGCCGCTGTGTCGCCGCCCTCGATATCAAATACGGTATCCAGTTTGGCCAGGGAGAAGACATCCTTGACGTTGTCGCTGAGGCCTGAGAGCACAAAGCGGCCGCCGGTCAGGCGTGACCACTGTAATCCTTCCACCAGCGTGGCAATGCCGGATGAGTCCATAAAGTCGACATGATTAAGGCCAACGCGGACTTCTTGCATTTTCGTCGTAAACAGCGGTTTGAGCTGTTCTCTCAATCGCGTTGAAGAATGAATAGTGACGTCACCTGTAACACGCAGTAAAACATGGGTTTCATCCTGGTCATCGCGTTCAAACTTAAGCGTTTTGTGCATGCTTCTCTCCATCGTTGATGTTAAATATCAGGCGCCAGTGATTGCCGTCGGCTAGGGCTTCATGCTCACAATGATCAGACACCTTGCAGATCAGCCTCAAGCCGAGGCCGCCCGGCGTCAGGTTCTCAATGTCCGGGATATGGTCGGCAATCTCTTTGAGATTACCTGCCCAGCCCACGGAGGCAAAATCCCGGAAGTCAAAGAGCAGTGCCCGCCCGTGTTCTGACGCATTGCAGATGCTGGTTTCCAGTTCAACGCGGCCTGCTTTGCCGCCATAGGCGTGGGCGGCGATATTGGCAAACAGCTCATCGACGGCAATGGCAACCCTGTTGCTGCGCAACTCATCCATACCGGCGCGCGCAGTCATCACCGCAACCATGGAACGCAATACGTGAATGCAGTCGCTGTTGCAGTTCAGTTGCAGACATAATTTGCCGACGTGGCTGCTTTCATGCCCGTGAAAGCTCACATCCTGTATGCAGGGTTTGCCCATCAATGATCCCCATCTGTGAGCGGAAGAGTTTTAGCCTTTTCCGCTTGTTTGCCAAGCTTGTCCTCGAGTTGCTGCAAACGCAACTGTAGTGCAGGCGTTTGTGCGGGCAAACTGAGCCGGATGAGTTCAGTCAGCGCCTGTTTCTGCCCCGACCCGTCTTTCAGCGCCGTATAGATGTCGAGGGCACGTTCAAGCCTCTGTTTGCGCTCGCTATCCGTGCCGACAGCCAGTTGCCCTTGCAGCAGCAGGGCGTGAGCCGTGAGGCGCGGGGCGCCGATTTTGCGGCACAGCTCCAGCGTCAGTTCCGCTTCAGACCATGCGAGCGTTTCACTGTTGTCGGATCTGGCCAGCAGGGCAAAGCCCATATGAGCTTCTGCCTTCATTTTCAGCAGGTTGCGGTCACTGCCCTTGTTCGCAGTCACAGCCAGGTATGCCTGTTGTGCCAGCGATTTTTGTTGTAGCAGTTGTGCCAGGCGGGCCGCCTGCAGGTGAATGTCTGCTGGCCAGCTGCCGGTCTGAAACAGGTTGGCCGGCAGTTGATGCAGCTTGAATGTATCAGGCAGCCGCGCTTCACGCTGCTGTAGCAGGGCAAGAGCAAGACGGGCCCGCATCTGCATGAGCGTGTCGTGCCGTAGCTCGGCCAGTTCAGTGGCGTGCAGATAGGCTGTTATGGCGCCCTCTGTATTCCTTTGCGCACTCCGCACAATGGCCAGATTATACCAGGATTGGCAAACCAGCCTGAGATCATCGGCCAGCTGGGCCGATGTTAAGGCGCGTTCAAAAGAGCGCTCGGCAGATTGCCAGCGCTCATATTGTATGGCGGTCAGCCCGTTGTGGATATGGTTGCTGGCTTGTATCCTGTAAGGGTTTTCAGGCTCACTCAGCTTATGGCTGCCGCCACAGGCGCCGAGCAGCGAAACCAGCAGCAGCGCTGGCAGTAAACCGGCCCGGAAAACGTGTGGGATATGGTGTTTCAAGGCTGCATCTCCAGTACGGGCGGAGCCACGGACTGCTCATCATCCCCAACCGGTTTACTCTGGCCACCGAACAGCCAGTTATTTTGCAATGATTTCAACAGTTGCTGCATCTCGGCGATCGTGACGCGTGATTCTCGCGCCAGTCCAGGCAGTTCAGGCGTGAGTTCGGAAAGATCGGAAGCAACAGTATCCAGTGATTTGGACAACAGATCGACATGGCTGATCAGACTGTTGATGCGTTTCAGGCTTTCCGGGCCCTCGCGGGAAAGCTGCTGAGTCAGCGGCCTGAGGTCGGCTAATATGTCCGTGGTATATTGCAGGGATTTGGCCAGTTGCTCACCGACATGACTCTCTTTCAACCCCTGGGTCAGGCCCTGCAGATTCTCCAGAATTTCAGCTAAATTGATGACCAGTTTGCCGACATTTTCGCGGGTCAGGTCCTGGCTGAGCGCATTGAAACGTGTCCCCATCTGGCGGAAATCGCTGCTCGGATCATTCAGCCATGTGGCCAGCACGGCCAACTCACGCAACAGGTGATTGGCATTTTCGACAGCCGGTTTGATGTCCTGCAGCAGTTGTTCAATACTGGCGGCAGTTTCGTATGTCAGGCTCTGTTCGGCCGCTATGACCTGTTTTTCAGTGTTGCCCGCGGTGATCTCCAGCGTCTGTTCCCCGATCAGACCATCCCTGACCAGATGGATGACAGCTTCCTGGTGCAGCATGGGGTGATAGCGCTCAAGCAGACTCAGGGTGATGCGTACCCTGCCATCCTGTTGCAGTTCCCGCTCTTTGATACGGCCAATAATGAATCCCTGAAATTTGACAGCCTGTCCGTCGTAAAACGATGTGGCTGAGGGCGGGGAAAAATAGAGTTTGAACTTGCTGGCAAAGAGATCGCTCTGCAGGCCGACGGCAAGAAGAATCAGGACAATGGCGCCCATGCCAAGCAAGAGAAACCAGCCCACCTGACGCCTGACATTAGCAACAAATTCGCCCACTTATTCTCCTTTTTCGCTCTGAAAGGTCGGGTAATCGGTCATGACCGTTAGCGTACGAGCAAAATTCAGGCCAGATCCCTCATCCGGTCTGGCTGTTAAATAAAGCAGACCTGAGCCCAATCGTTGCAGTGCGAGCATGCTAATCTCTGTGAACTGTTGCAGATGTTCGGGAGGCATGCCGATATGTACCTCCTGAGCCACGATGACAGACGGTTTTATCAGCAGGCAGCGCCCCAGGCTGACCAGAGCATGGGTGACGGTTGTGCGCTCGCCGGCTTTTTCATCCAGGGCGGTAGTGATACCGATGACCTCTGCCACCTCGGCCAGTTCATCCATGGCCTGTTCAATGCGCTGTTGATCTTCATGGTAAAGAAATGGCAACAGCAGGTTCTCGCGCAGGCTTAAGTTGGCGATGAGGCCTCGATGGCGGATCATGCTGCCGACAGACATGCTGAATTTGCGGCTGCCAGACATGTGTTGCCCTGACTCTTCTGTCTGCAGCCACATTTTCCAGTTTTCTGCGGATGAGACATCACAGGGAGAAAACATATGCTGCATAAAGGCATACTGGCAGGGGAAGTTCATGACCAGTCGTACATATTCGCCATACTCCACATGCGATGAGGGAATGTCGGTGAGGCCAAACTGCAGTTTATGCCAGTGCAGTGCGTTGCTCATGCCAGCGCCCGGGTGAGGGCGATGGCGGCATCGCTCATCAGCGTCAGCATCAATGCTCCCAGTACGCCCTGCGTGGCATGCACCGGAATCAGGTTGGGCTCACGCCCCACATGGCAACCCCGGTTAAGCAGCATCATGGCGCTAAGCATCGGAAACATGGCGCCTTTCAGGACGAGCGTGAAGACTTCGTTGAAGCTGGTGCCTCGCTTCACCTCGACAAGAAAATCTATGAAGTTGATTTCATAACTGAGTGAAACCAGCAGGCCTCCGAGCCAGATGGACACAATGACAAACAGGAATGTCAGGATAAGGCCGCACAGGGTGAATGCCATCAGACGCGGCCACAACAGGTACTCCTGCACGCTGATGCCCATGCTGCGCAGTATCAGGTCTTCTCCGCGCACATGCATGGTTCCGAGTTCGGTCACCATGGCGACACCGGATCGGGAGAGCAACAGGATGGTGACGATCAGAGGAGCAACTTCCTGCACCAGCAGGTTGGAAATCAGGCGTCCGATCAGAGACATGTCCTGAATGCTTCTGGCAAAATCAACGATATTGTATACGGCCAGTACGCCCACACCGAACGCAACCAGTATGACCCATGGCAGTCCCTGCACACCGGTGAAATAGATCTGCCTGTACACAACATGGGTGACGGCTGGCTTGGATAGCCATTTCATGCGCAGCCCAACGGCCAGAACGGCTGCCGTCATCTGAAGCATGCGCCGGATTTCAGAGAACAGGTGTATGCCGAGGCTGCCGAGCCGGTCAGCCCGACTGTGAAGCTGCATCATCATCTGTCCCCTCATCGCCATGCTGACTTTATATGCCGATTGTCAGGAAAGACAAGTGAGTTTCATCACAGATGGCAGAGGGTCACAGGACCGGGGCAGTTTGCGCAGCAGATTTTTTATCTCCGGCACCGAACCACTCCGTGGGAATATTGAATAGCTGATCGATAATGCCCGGAGCGTCCAGACCTGCTTGTTTTGCACTGACCGCTTCGACCTTCGCATCGGTGAATGGTCCGTGCATGTGATAAATCTTGCGCATCAGACTGTGTGACTTGCCGCCGAGCAGATCACGCAATAACGGTATTTTTGCCAGTAAAGCATCCAGATTCTGCAGTGGCTGTGCAATCAGGTAGAGATCTATCTGTGCCTGATTGATATCCATGGATCCCTTGCCGGCCAGATCGAATGCAGTTGAGCGCAGGGCAACATTGCGTATCTGAATGTCCTGATTCTGCATGATGGCCTCCATCTGCAGGCGCTCATACATAATGCCGGGGCCGCTCAGGTCTTTGCGTTGTCCCAGCAGCAGCTTAAACAGCTCATTGAGGTTAAAAGCAGCCAGCAGTGTGGTCAGGGTGCCGCCTTCGAGAATTCTGCCGTTATCCACACGCAGCCGCAGGCGCCCGTCAATGCCCTGCCACCAGGGCTGATTGCGCAGTATGATACCCTGGCCGGAAAACAGCAGGTGACCGTCACCATCACTGAATCGCCTGGAGAGGCTGCCGAATCTCATCAGGTGGCCGAAGTCACCGCCAAGCTCGGCAAATCCGCTCCAGCGCATGCCGCCTTCGACTTCCGGCGTCAGCGTGGCGGACATGGTCAGGAACTGCTTTTCAACATGGGCGGAAAGTTTGCGCAGGTCCACTTTACCGTTGCCGGGCAGAGAGAAGCGGGCATCGACATCAGTCATATTCACTTGTGCCGTACTGATTTTTCTTGCTTCGAACAGGCCGACACTGTTTTTGGCCGAGGCCAGATTGATATGGACGCCGTCCATCTCGGCGTCATTCCAGTCGAATCGCTGAATGTCGGCAACCAGCAGCCAGGACTTGTCGATCAGTTGATCCGGGTGGTCGAGCGCATCAGGCAGGGCGTTGCGGTTGAGGTAGCGGGCCTTGGTTGCCAGCAGCCAGGGGGTATCGTCAAATGGAATATTGATATTCAGCGAGCCGCTGAATGACGGCGTGTGCAGGTCATCCATTTTCAGGGTGAATGCTTTGCGGTTGATTTTCACTTCGCCGCTGCGAATGAGCAGGGCCTGGCCTTCACTGGTCAGATCGGTCAGATGGATGGTTGGCAGTGTGTCGTTCAACTCCACGTTGCCGGCATATGCGATGCGATAGCTCTCACCCTTTTTTTTGCTTGAGCCCAGCAGTTGCTGCCAGCCTGCAGTCGTCATATCGATATTGCCGGACCAGGTTTGATCAAAATGCAGCTCTGTTCTGATTGTGCCGGACGCATGCGATACGGGCAGCTGAAAGTGGGCGGCCATGGCGGCAAAGTCGCTGTCGCCGCTGGCATCCACTCTGGTGATACGCCAGTTGCCTTCAGTGTCGGCTGCGGTGGCGAGGGAGAGGTTGCCATCGATATGTTCGGTCTGGAATTGCATGTTGGAAATGCTCAATCCTTTTTGCTGATCCCAGTGCGCAGTGCCGTTGGAAAGTTTCAGCGCGGCATCGAGAATGGAGATATCCCATGTGCCGATCGGCTTGAGCGAGGCTGTTGCCTGCGCCGGTTCTGCCTGGCTCGGATGCCAGATCAGTTCAAAGTCGCTGTCGGCCTCTGCCTGATGCCATTGCCAGTCATGGATCTGACTGGGGCCGAGCCAGCGCAGCAGGGAAGCCACATCAACCCTGGATTGTCCGGATACATGTAAATCAAGTGTCTGCCATGGAATATACAATTTGCCGATGGAACGGCCGAGCTGGCGGGGCAGCTCCGCATCAAGAATTTCGGCATGCAGGCCGTCCTGATTGAGCGACACCCTGGCGTGGGTCTGTAAAAGAAAGTCCTCGGACAGGCCGAGCGCGATATCCGCCTGCTCAATGTCTGCTGTCAGCTGGTACTGCATGGCTTTCCATGCTTCTGCTGAGGGTCTGGCGGCGAGCGGATCTTCCCAGACCAGTGAGAGCTGCCCTTTGATCTGCTTGGCAGTGCCCGCCTGCATCAGGGAAAGCCAGTTCTGCCAAACTTCCGTGCCCAGCGGGCGCAGCCAGGACCAGATCAGCGGCATGGCAAGGCTGTCAGAGCTGGCCGAAGCCGACAGCAGACCGGCATGCCAGCTGCCGCTGGCCGTGATGCTGTTGTTACCCAGCGCCCACGAGGCTTTGCTGATGGCTATGCGTTCAAGTGCCAGGGGCTCATCAATCCGGGTTGTGATAGTCAGCTCAGTTTCAATGCTGTTCAGGCTGTAGGTGTAAATGGTTTCTGGAAACAGGGTGACTGGCTGCGCTGATTGTGCAGTCATTTTGAGCTGCCAGTTTTGCCGGTCTTTTCTTTGTAGCGCCACTTCAACAGCTGGGTCACCCTTGAGCTGTTGGCGCAGCTCCTGCGGCAGCCAGTTGATATGGTTGCAGCTCAGGCTTAGCTGTTCGGGCAGACCGTCTTTCCCCAGTTGCGCGTGCAGTGTCAGCGCAGATGAAACGGCATCAATCTTCTGATTGAAACCATCCAGTGTCAGGCGTAGCCCCGGCAGCGACCCCTGCATCTGCCGGTAGGACCAGTTGAGGGTGACATCCTCCAGAATAATCTGTTCGGCCGGCATTGGAGCGCCGGACTGTTCGTTATGCTGCAACTCCAGTGTGCCACCATTGAGGCGGATGCGATCGGGCTGGATGCTACCAGTGAGCAGGGATGAGAATGGCAGGCGCACGGCAACGCCGCCATCGTGAAAGGCGATGTCGCCCTGATTGCTGATGAAGTCGAGGTTGTCTGAACGTAACCACAAAAAACCTGCCCAGTACCATGACAGGCGCCCCAGATGCACCTCTTTGAGTGCCAGGTTCTGCGACAGGTAGTTTTCAATCGTTGGACGAAGTGAGTCCAGACTGGGGGCATGCCAGTAAATCCAGCTGCCGGCGATTGAGCCTGCCAGCAGCAGTAAAAGGAGAACGCGCCGGCAAGATGCCAGCGCGCGCTTAATCATGTTGCCCTGCATATATGGCTGGCGCTCTTATAAGTCAGCTCTTAGTCCTTCTCTTTATGTTTGGCGATTTTCTCTTCCAGCGTTTTCAGCAATTCAGGATAACCGCCCTTGTCCAGGGTGGACTGAAAGTCCTGATAGAAGGTGCGCACCATACTGCTGCCCTCGATACGGATGTCGTAGACCTGCCAGCCGGTAGCCGTCTGATACAGGCTGTACTCCACCGGTGTTTCACGGCTGCCGTCAATGACCTTGGACATCACACGCGCCTTGTCACCCTTCATTTCCGCATCGGCAAAGGTCACAGTTTGTCCCTTGTATTTACTCAACTGGTCGCCGTAAGAGCGCTCGAGATGCTCACGGAACACTGCGGTAAAGTGGACCTGTTCATCTTTTTTCAGATCATTCCACGGTTTACCAAGGCTGCGTTTGGCCATGGCTGCATAGCCAAACTTGCCCTCAACCGTTTTGCTGATGACCTCACGGTCAGCCGGTGTCAGTCTGGTTTTGTCAGCGCGTACATCCAGCACATGGATAATTTCAGTGACTGTGCTTTCGATGGCTGCCTTTGGACCGCTGTCTGCAGCCCATGCAGGCATGGATAACAACAGGGCGAACAATGCGGTAATGGCGTGTTTCATTAATTTCATGCTATGGACTCCTTACACTTGATACATGTTATATTAGGACGGTTCGTCGCCAGGACGAGGCGGAATGATTACTCCTTACCGCTGAAAATATACTTGCTGATCAGATCTTCGATATTGATGGCATCTTCGGTTTCCACGATTTCACCACCTTGCTTGAGCGGGGTCTCGTCCATACCCTGTGAAATGCGGATATAGCGGTCGCCGATGATGCCCTTGGTACGTATCGATGCGAAGGCGTCTTCAGTGATGGCCACATCTTCATGGATACGCAGGGTGATTGTGGCATGGTCGTTATCGGTCAGCCTTACTTCATCAACGCGGCCGATGATGACGCCTGCCATCATGATGTCGCTGCCTTTGCGCACACCGCCGACATCCTTGAAGTTGGCAATGACTGTGTAACCGGACTCACCGATGCCGCCGACCTGGCCGACTTTCAGGGCCAGCCATGCAATGGCAACAAGGCCCAGAAAAACAAATACGCCGACAGTCATTTCAATACGTCGATACTGTTGCATCATTAAACTCCTTACAGGTAAAACGAGGTGAGAATATAGTCCATGATCAGTACACCTACTGACGCGATCACCACAGCCTGGGTCGTCGCCTTGGCTACACCTTCCGTAGTGGGCGTGGCACGGTAGCCCATATAGGTGCAGATCATGCCGATCATGAATCCGAATACGACCGCTTTCACCCAGCCGCCGTTAAGGTCGATCATTTCCATCTTGGAGATCAGTTCGGCCATGTATGAGCCGGCATTTACGCCCAGCATTTCAACGCCGACGACATAGCCGGTGGCGATTCCCACGACATCAAAGATGGATACCAGCAGCGGTACGGCAATGGTGGTGGCAACAATACGTGGCAACAGAATACGCTGTTTCGGATTGACCGCCATCATTTCCAGTGCATCGGTCTGCTCGGTGACGCGCATAATGCCGATTTCAGCCGTGATGCTGGAGCCGGCGCGGCCGATAATCATAAAGGCGCCCAGTACGGGGCCGAGCTCCCGGATGATGGACATGCCGACACCGGCTCCGAGCAGCGATTCCGAACCGAACTTCGCCAGTGTGTAATAGCCCTGCAGGGCCAGAACCATGCCCGTGAAGGCGCCGGTAATGATGATGATAATCAGTGACCCGACACCTAGTGCGTAGAGCTGCAGGATGAAATGCTTGCCCTGCCAAGGGCGCGCAAAAATCAGTGACAGCGCGTGCAGTCCCAGGCGGGTGACATCGCCCATCTGCTCGATACCGTGCATGGCGTAGCGGCCCAAACGTCCGAAAAACTCTGCTGCAGAGGATTGTTGGCTGATTAAATTATCGCTCATGATGCCATCCTTACCGTGCCCGGTCTGTGCGTCAGATCATCAATGTAGGATGTTGTGCTGCGCGAAAAAGGGATCGGACCATCGGGGCGGCCTTCGAGGAACTGACAGACGCGGTCATCGTCGCTTTCACGAATCTCCGTCGGTGTGCCTTCGGCGATAATTCTGCCCTGCCACATCAGTATGACACGGTCGGCGATGGCAAGGCCTGCGGATACATCGTGGGTGACAACCACCGAGGTCATGTGGTTCATTTTCGATGTGTTGAGGATCAGTGTACTGATCACGCCTGCCGAGATGGGATCCAGCCCCGATGTCGGTTCATCGAAGAAGACGATTTTCGGATCCATTGCGATGGCGCGCGCAAAAGCCACGCGTTTGGCCATGCCGCCGGAGAGTTCTGATGGCATCATGGATTCAAAGCCGCGCAGTCCAACCTGTTCGAGCTTCATCGTCACCATGGTGCGAATCACCGCTTCATCCAGATCAGTGTGTTCGTGCAGCGGGAAGGCCACGTTGTCATAGACATCGAGCGAGTTGAGCAGGGCGGAGTACTGGAACAGCATGCCCATGCTTTCACGCAGTTCATACAGCCTTTTTGCATTCAGGCTGCAAATGTCCTCGTCACCGTACCAGACATGGCCGGTGGTCGGTGCATCAAGGCCTGCAAGCAGGCGCAGCAAAGTTGTTTTGCCGGAACCTGAGCCACCCATGATGGCGGTAATGGCACCGGCCTTGATCTGGATGTCGGTGGATGCAACCGCATCAACATCGCCATAACGTTTACTTAATTTTTCTCCGCGGATCATGGGCACAAGCTAGCACAGCGAATGTACTTTGCTAGTTCAGGGATGTTCAAGGATGGCATGGCTCGCGGAGACACGCTACATTACGCCGACTTTTTTATATTTGCTGCTGGACTGGAGTTGCTTCGATGAATTTTGCAGATCGTGATGGATTAATCTGGTTTGACGGTCAGATGGTGGACTGGCGAGAGGCCAAGGTACACGTGCTGACGCACACCCTGCATTATGGCATGGGTGTATTCGAAGGTGTGCGCGCCTATCACGCCGAAGGCGGTACGGCGATTTTCCGTTTGCAGGCGCACACGGATCGTCTGTTCCGTTCAGCCAAGATCATGAATATGGATATGCCTTTTTCCAAAGAGGAGCTGAATGCGGCGCAGCTGGCTGCCGTACGTGAAAACAAGCTGGATTCGGCCTATCTGCGCCCGATGGTGTTTTACGGTTCAGAAGGCATGGGGCTGCGTGCCGACAACCTGAAGTCGCATGTGATTGTGGCGGCATGGAGCTGGGGCGCATATCTGGGGCAGGATGCGCTGGAGAAAGGCATTCGTATCCGCACCTCTTCCTTTACGCGCCATCATGTGAATATCTCCATGTGCAAGGCCAAGGCCAACGGTCAGTACATCAACTCGATGCTGGCACTCTCCGATGCCCTGCGTGACGGTTATGACGAAGCGCTGTTGCTGGATGTGGACGGTTTCGTGGCTGAGGGCAGCGGCGAGAACTTCTTTATGGTCTATGATGGTGTGATTTATACACCTGAGCTGACCAGTGCGCTCGACGGTATCACCCGCCAGACCGTGATGCAGCTGGCCAGTGAAGCCGGTTATGAGGTGGAAGTAAAACGTATCACCCGTGACGAAGTCTATGTGGCCGACGAAGCGTTCTTTACCGGTACCGCAGCCGAGGTGACGCCGATTCGCGAACTGGACGGTCGCACGATTGGTAGTGGTTCCCGCGGCCCGATTACCGAAGTGCTGCAGAAGAAATACTTCGATGTGGTCCATGGCCGCAGTGAAGCGCACAAGGATTGGCTCTCTTACGTCTGAGAGTAGCCCCGTTGAGGAATAAAAAGGCCCGCAGTCATCTGCGGGCCTTTTTTTATGCCTCATCGCGGAATTGCGGAAATGTTCAATTTGCTGGCCTGCGAAGATGATCCTTGTCACCCATGTGCTTGAGCTTAATCTGTTATTTTTGTAACTATTCAGCAAAATAAATCTTGACAGGTTTTTCGGGGGAAAGTTGTTGTTTTTGGTTCCGGCAGTTATTTCTCCGGGAGTGCTGCCATAAGGCATTGCAATGGCCGCCACCTTGTTTTCATGTGGTTTTTCCCGATTGGCTGCCGGTAAAATATTCAGATTGATCTGCTGCCATTATGTGGCGAAAAAATCGGGGTTGAAAAGCTGTGTTATGATTCCCCCATGAGTAACATAGAGATTGAGCAATCGATTCAACAGGCCC
>MNWZ01000167.1 GCA_001871925.1 Zetaproteobacteria bacterium CG1_02_53_45 | reverse complement strand
TCGCGCATCCTTATGTATCGTGGGAAAGAGGTTTGAACGAAAACACCAACGGCCTAGTGCGGCAGTACATTCCCAAGAGCCGGAGGTTCAATACGGTCACGGATGAGGAGGTTGACTTCATTATGCATCGACTCAATCATCGACCGAGAAAGACGCTGGGCTATAGAACACCCCATGAAGTGTTCTTCAACACCAAAACTCAACTCACTGGAGTTGCACTTGGGAGTTGAATCCGCGCGTGATTGAGAAAGCTGATCTTGGAGAAGGGTATAGTTGAAGGTTTTATGTGTTTTTGGGCAGTACAATTATGGTGATGCCGAGCGCGGTCTGGGTTACGAATATACGAATTTTATTCCGGCATTGAGAAATCTAGGCCATGAGGTTCTCTTTTTCGAAAGCCTGGCTAAATTGGATTATTCGGACTATGCAGATTTAAATCGAAGTCTTTTGCAGACAGTCGAGAGAGAAAAACCTGATATTGTTTTCTGTGTACTGATGACCTATGAAATATGGCTGGAGACACTTCAGCTTATTCGAGAGGGAAGTCATGCGGCGTTGATTCACTGGGCTACTGATGACTCGTGGAAATATGAGCAGGCATCAAGATTTCTTGCACCGATGTTCGATCTGCATGTCACGACTTACCTCTCTGCGATGAAAAAAGCAGAAAAAGACGGGCTGAATAACGTTGTGCTTAGCCAGTGGGCTGCGGACTCATCCCGTATGGCACCTCCAATTCCGGCAGATCAGTGTCGTTATCAGGTCAGCTTTGTCGGTTCTACTTACGGTAATCGGAAACAGTGGGTCGAGGATTTAATGCAGCGTGGTATCCATGTGGATACATTCGGTTATGGCTGGCCCGGTGGGCCGGTGGAAGCAGGGGAGATTGCCGGAATTATGCGGGAGTCTCAGGTCAGCCTGAATTTCGGGGACTCGGGTGTGGTGATCGAAGATGGCAAGCCGGTGCGCAGCAGGCAGATCAAGGCGCGTGTCTTTGAAGTGCCCGGAGCGGGTGGCCTGTTGGCCACGGAAAAAGCCGAACACTTGGATGAATATTATGTGTCGGGTGAGGAGATTATCGTTTTTGACGACGTCGATGATCTGGCTGAAAAAATTGAGTACCTGCTTGCCCACCCTGACAAACGGGATGCCATTGCCCGGGCCGGATATGCCAGAACCCAAGCCGAGCATAGCTACGAGGTTCGTTTTGAACCTCTTATTAAACAGGCTGCTGATCGAATGGTGATTCGTCCTGCTGCAGCTAAGCAGGGAATTGATTTTAGGCGTTTTGAAAGCATCGCAAAGTCGCACCAACCGAGTCTTCTGCTTTACCTGCTGAAAGTTCTGATTCTGGTGCCGTGCCTTCTTATATGGGGGAAACAGCGCGGACCCCGCGCTGCCAGACGTTTCCTGTTCGAGTTCAGCTGGCGTTATCTGGGTAAAAAGACTTATTCTGCAAGCAACTGGGCCGGGCGAATTTTTTACAAAGAGAGTTAAATGTTTAGTCTGTTAGCCGTACAACTAGGCGGGAGTTGATATGAAAGTTCTGGTAATGGGTGGTAACGGCTTTATCGGTTCGCATGTGGTGGATCACCTGCTTGCGGGCGGTCATAAAGTGCGCGTGTTTGACCGTGCACCGGAGCGTTATCGGGAGCCGCTAAAGCGGGTTGAATACCGGCTAGGTGGTTTTGACGACACATTTCAGGTTGCAGAGGCGCTGCAGGGCATGGATGCTGTCTGTCACCTGATCAGCACAACGGTTCCGGGCACCTCCAATCTCGACCCTGTTGCTGATGTGCAGAGCAATCTGATCAATACATTGTTGCTACTTGAGCAGATGAGGAAAAAAGGGATGAAACGGATACTCTATCTCTCATCCGGTGGCACTGTATACGGCAATCCCGAGAGCTCCCCCATCAGGGAGGATCACCCGCTCAATCCAATCAGTTCATACGGCGTCGTCAAGGTGGCGATCGAAAAGTACCTGAACATGTATCAGCAGTTGTATGGACTTGAACCGGTCATTTTGCGCCCATCCAACCCTTACGGCTCCAGACAGGGGCACTCCGGCGTGCAGGGCTTGATCGGCACCCTGCTTGCCAGAACGCTGGCTGGAGAAGCACTGGAAGTCTGGGGCGATGGCTCGGTTGTTCGGGATTATATGCATGTCAGCGATCTCGCCCGCCTGTGTGTTACAGCGCTGGAGAGCGATAGCTGCGGCGTATATAATGCGGGTAGCGGACAGGGCCACTCCATTAATGAGATTATTACCCTGATTCGAGATGCCATAGATCAACAACTGCAGGTAAATTATCGGGAGAGCAGGGCCTTTGATGTGAAAGAGGTTGTGCTCGATATCAGCCGCGCCAAAGCAGCATTCGGTTGGCAGCCCAAGGTGTCCCTGGCCGATGGCATCAGCGATCAACTGCAATGGTTGAGAACGCTGTGATGATGGTGTGTAAGCAGATCGGAGTATTATTCTGACTATGCAGCCTTTCGTAACAATTGCCCTGCCCGTATATAACGGCGCAGCCACACTGAAAGTCGCAGTCCGCTCAATTTTGCAGCAGAGCTTCACAGATTGGGAGCTGATCATTCTTAATGATGCCTCTACGGATAACAGTCTGGAGGTGATGCGTTCTTTTGATGATCCGCGCATTCGCCTGGTCGAGGGTGAAAAGAACATGGGGCTGTCGGCACGCCTGAATATGGCTGTGGATATGGCCCGTGGTCAGTATTTTGCCCGTATGGATCAGGATGATGTAAGTTTGCCGCAGCGCATTGAAAAGCAACTGGGTTATCTGCAGGCGCATCCCGAAGTAGATCTTCTGGCGACCAATTATGCCGTGTTTAATGACAGTCTGGAGTGGTTGGGCAAGTTGTCAGTGTCACAACAGCATCTTGAGATTTGTCGAAAGCCATGGAGCGGGTTTTATTTGCCGCATCCGACCTGGATGGGGAAGGTGAGTTGGTTTCAAAGTCATCGATATCAAAGCTATGCAGATGGTGCGGAAGATCAGAATCTTCTCTTGCGTAGTTTTACCCAGAGCCGCTTTGCCTGTCTCGATGAGGTGTTGCTGGGCTACAGGCAAAATGCGCGCCCGCTGAAGAAAGTTCTGCGAGCCAGGTTCAGGTATGTTAAATCAGCATTTATCTCCTTTGGGCTTCGTGATGCCAATCACATGGCGGTTAAGATATTTATCGTACAGTTGGCCAAAGGTCTTGGGGATATCGTCAATATATGGTTCAAGGTATTTGGCTTTCAAAGAACACTGCTGCCGCTTCAGGATGAAGAAAAACGCTATCTGAATTTGATTTTTAAAGGGTTATAAAGAAAAAAAACTTATGAATATTAAAGCAGCCAGGCACTCTGTGTCGGTTATATTACCGTTGTGGGTCGCCCTGTTCTGTTTCGCTACAGTCCTGGGGCTGCTTTTCCAGAAGCTGATTCTCCCGAGTATTCCCTCCATGCATGCAGGCCTTGGCCTGATGAATAACGATGCTATCTATTTCCACCAGGTTGCTGCTGATATGGCGGCTAAAATTCTGGCGACAGGGTGGTCGTGGCATGCCACATGGCCTGATGCAATGGGTGCAACAGGTAATGTGGCCGTGCTGGCTGTACTGTACGCACTGTTCGGAGCCGACCCTTCTCTGATACTGCCGGTGAATGCAGCTCTGCATGCCACTTCAGGCATCCTTGTGCTGCTTATTGTGCAGCTTCTCTGTCCGGGCAAAGTCGGCCGGGTTGCCGGTATCGTAGCTGCGATTCTGTTTGTGGTGTTGCCTTCAGGCCTGAACTGGTATGCACAGGTGCATAAGGATGGTTATGCCATAGCAGGCACATTGCTGGTGCTTTATGCATGGATCCGCTTTTTCTATCATCATACAGGTATGCGATCTGTTGCTGTCTTTGTTTTGGCAAGCATAGCAGGTGTTGGATTGATCCTGTTCGTGCGTCCTTACAACGCTCTTTTTCTTG
Source organism: Zetaproteobacteria bacterium CG1_02_53_45 (assembly GCA_001871925.1). Classification (GTDB taxonomy): domain Bacteria; phylum Pseudomonadota; class Zetaproteobacteria; order Mariprofundales; family Mariprofundaceae; genus Mariprofundus. Next base: position 49,772 of record MNWZ01000167.1, on the reverse strand, counting down.
CTCTGACAACTGCTTTGTGGCTTGTCGCTATTACCGTACCTGCCCTGTTTCGATCCGCGTGGAGAAAGCAGAAGACATATTTGATTGTTTCGGCCTGCGTATGGCTGCTGTTTGCAATGCTAGCTGTCAGCTTCGGTCGCAGCGCAGCGCAGGATTCCAATGCCTACAATAATTGGAACGGGGCCCCCCAGACTGAAACCGAAGTGTGTAAACAGTGGCAGTGGCAGGAGAGTTCATGGCTGCCGGATTCGATAGAAAAATATGCTGAGACTGCTGCCAGAACACGCGCCGGACTAATCTGTGCAAATTTTGACGCCCCTTCCAATATTGACCGGGAGCGCTTGCCGAACAGTGTCACAGGTATCATCGGATATATGCCGCGTGTGTTTGCTCTCTCCCTGTTTGGTCCTTTCCCTGATATGTGGTTTCCAACGAGTGCGACGCGAGTGGTAGGTACGCTGGAGATACTGATCTGGTATCTTCTTGTTCCGGGACTGTTTCTGGCCATCAGGTATTACGGCTCAAAAGGGATGGCACTCTGTTTGCTCTTTGCGCTCACATATCTTGCCATATACGGCTTTACCATAGGTAATTTGGGGACGCTGCACAGGGTGCGCTACCCGTTCCTGTTACTGTTTATGGCGGTTGGAGTGTTGGGGTGGACCGGGCTGATTGCGAAAAGCCGATTTTATCAGGAGAAGGTTAAACGCTGGTTTGCCAATGTTCCGGTCAGTACTATTTCGATTGGAAAAGTATTGATCTCCGCCGGCGAGGGAGACAGAAGCGAAACTGACTCTTCGCTTAGAAAGAGGTCTGTGGGCGGAGGGATACTTGTTTCCGCGATTACGATGTTATCATTTCTCGGGTTCTTTTTCCGCGATGTGCTGATGGCGCAAGAGTTCGGTATCGCTGAGCAGATGGATGCTTTCTTTGTGGCCATGCTGATTCCGATGTTCATGGTTAATGTGTTCGGCCAGTCCTTTGGCTCTACGAGTGTATCGCTGTATATGCGTGAGCGACTACAGGGGGAGCGACACGGTGCGAATGTCGTGCGCCACCTGTCGTACATCATCACGATATCTCTGCTTGCTCTGAGTTTGTTGCTGACACTGTTTGCACCTGTGTTTTTGCCCATGCTGGGCTGGAGCTTTACTTCCGAAACCATTGACTTATCCCGGCACCTTTTATATGGCGCGCTGCCGCTGTTGCTGTTCAGCGGCATGGTTGTGCTGGGGAATGCGATACTGAGTGCGCGCATGCACTTTGCAGTGCCGGCCTGGTCGCAGGCGGTTGTGCCGGTATTCGCCATTGCCGCACTGCTGGTCGCAGGCAAGCAGCTGGGCGTTGCTGCCGTGCTGATCGGCATGGTGCTTGGGCAGCTGGTGAATCTGATTCTGGTGCAGTTATACCTGAGACGGGATGATTTAAGCGTGATGCCGAAAAGGGGTAGTGATATTTCTCTGCCTAAGGGGAGTAAAAAGCAATTCATGTCGCTGGTTCTGGCGGCGATATTCCTGCAGATATCACTGCTGGTGGATAACGGCATGGCATCAAGTCTGGAGGCCGGCAGTGTCGCATCACTCGGTTTGGGCTATAAAGTCGTGTTTTTCGTTACAGGTGTTATTGGCACCGGTATCTCCATGGTGCTGTTGCCCTATTTTATCAGTTTTATCGTCAAACGGGATGTGGTTTCGGCAAATCGGGAGCTCTCGTTACTAATGTCACTGGCGACTTTGCTAGGTATCGTAACTAGCCTGATTGTCTATTATGTGGCTCCTCCTGTTGTACAGTTATTGTTCGCAGGCGGAAATGTGGATGCTGAAGGCATTGATGCGGTGATACGGGTGATTCACATGGGCATCCTGCAGGTGCCATTTTTTGCCTGTCAGCTGATTCTGATGAAATATGCGACAGCGATGCATGATAACCGGTCGATTCTGGTTTCTTCTGTAATTGGCATGATTGTAAACATTGGCCTGAATTATGTGCTAATGCAGCACATGGGAGTTAGCGGTATTGCTGCGGCGACGACACTCTCCATGTTCTGCAGTGCAGCAGTGTTGTTATGGATGGTTCATCTTCAGGGCAATATGTCTTGGCTGGATGTGCTGCTCTCCGGCCTGGTCTGGATCCTGTTTTTGACCATGATGCTGTGTATCCATTTTCAGAGTTATTCGGGAGTGGTTGTCTCTGTCATTGCTATGTTGCTGGCTATCTTTATATTGAACTACGAAAAGGCGTCGGTGATCCGGCAGCGAGCTGTATCTGGATAAGAGGTTCTTCAGGGCCTGTTCAGAACACTAAAAATTGTATCAGGGTGAGTGGGTGATAAAGCGCATCTGTATTGTGGTTGCAAGCGAGATGACCGTGAAGGCATTTCTTGAACAGCAGATCATCGCGTTAAGTGAACGTTTTGATGTGACGCTTGTGCTGAATACGCAGCAGGCTGATTTTGCTGTGCAGAACGGTTTGCCTGTAAAAGTGATTCCACTTGCCATTGAGAGGGCTATTAATCCGGTTGCGGATATATGGGCGCTTTATCGATTGGCTGGCTTGTTTCGGAAGCATCAATTTGATCTGGTCCACTCAGTGACTCCGAAGGCCGGGTTGCTTGCCATGCTGGCAGGAAAGATAGCTGGCGTGCGCTTTCGCATTCACACCTTCACCGGTCAGGTTTGGGCAACCCGGCATGGGTTTTCAAGGTTTCTGCTGAAAAGTATGGATCGTTTGCTTGCTGCCTCGGCGACACATCTGCTGACAGACAGCTTTTCGCAGCGGCAGTTTCTGATTGAACAGGGCATATGCATGGCAGAGAAGTTATCTGTTCTTGCGGATGGTTCGATCAGTGGGGTCGATGTCAATAAATTCAAACCGGACGACGTTGCTCGCAGGACAATCAGAAAACAGCTCGGCATTTCTGATGATAAGGTATTGCTGTTATTTCTGGGCCGGATGAATAGAGACAAGGGTGTCCTCGATCTGGCAGCAGCCTTTGGCAATGTTGCACCTGCACTCGGACAACTTGAACTGCTGCTGGTCGGGCCGGATGAAGGCGACCTGAAATCGTCGATTAAGCGAGCCACCGGCGAGTTTTCAGACAGGCTTCACTTTATCGACTATACCGATAAACCCGAATCCTATTTTGCAGCAGCTGACCTGTTTTGTCTGCCCAGTTACCGCGAAGGGTTCGGCAGCGTTATTATTGAAGCTGCTGCATGTGCTGTGCCTGCGATTGGATCGAGAATCTATGGCATTTCAGATGCGATAAAAGAGCCTGAAACAGGTTTGATGTTTCCTCCGGGAGATGTGTCAGCACTGGGGCAGGCTTTAGTGCAGGTTGTTAGCAACCCTGAGTCCATGCGTGTCATGGGGGACAATGCATTGGTGCGGGCTCGTAATGACTTTTCAGTAAAACGACTGGTTCAGGCATGGCTGGATTACTATGATGGGCTGCAATGAAACGCTTGTTTGACCTTATAGCCGCGATCAGCGGCCTGTGTGTGCTGTGGCCGCTACTGCTGCTGCTGGCGCTGCTGGTAAGAATTAAATTAGGTTCTCCGGTTCTGTTCAGACAAAAGAGGCCGGGGTTGCATGGAAAACCTTTTTATATATACAAATTCCGCAGTATGACCGATGCAAGGGATGTGAACGGCCAACTGCTGCCGGATGTAGAGCGACTGCCTCCCTTTGGCATTTTTTTGCGCAGGTCCAGTCTGGATGAGTTGCCGCAGCTATTTAATGTCATCAAGGGCGATATCAGTCTGGTTGGACCTAGAGCGCTGTTAATGGAGTATCTGCCGTTGTATGACACTGTTCAGGCGCGGCGCCATGATGTCAGGCCGGGCATCACCGGCTGGGCACAGGTGAACGGGCGCAATGCCATCAGCTGGGAAGAGAAATTTGCCCATGATGTATGGTATGTGGATCACCACTCCTTCTTGCTGGATTTGAAGATACTCTGGATGACGCTGTTGAAAGTGGTGCGTTCAGAGGGTGTGGCGCAGGCCGGTCATGTAACGATGGAAAAATTTCGGGGGAGTGCCAAATGAATCAGTTACTTATTCTCGGAGCTGGCGGGCACGGCAAGGTGATGGCGGAAGCCGCTGAAGCCAAGGGTGTATGGGATAACATCGCGTTTCTTGATGACAGGTATGCCATGCTCGACGGCTCTCTGCGCTGGCCTGTATTGGGGAAAATCGAGCATGCCGGACAATTTGTTTCCGGGTTTTCGCATGCAACCGTGGCAGTGGGTGATAGCAGAAAGAGGCTGGAGTGGCTGGGTATACTTGCCAGCCACGGTTTTAAAATTCCGGCACTGATTCATCCAAAAGCCTGGGTGAGTCCATCGGCATCGCTGGCAGAAGGTTGTGTAGTTATGGCCAATGCCACGGTGCAGGCTGATGCCCGCCTTGGTCGCGGCTGTATTGTCAACACCGGTGCCAGTGTCGACCACGATTGCAGACTTGGCGAAGGGGTGCATATTTGCCCGGGTGCAAGTATTGGCGGTGAAGTGACTGTGGGCAACGGCAGTTGGCTGGGCATCGGCTGCTCGGTGATTCAGGGTATTCGTATCGGCGGGCATGTGACAGTCGGTGCGGGTGCTGCTGTGATCAGTGATATTGGAGACTGTTTGACGGTAGTCGGGGTGCCGGCAAGAGGCACCTCCAGAGGAATGGAGTGACAATGAGTTTTCCCGTTTGGCCTGAATATGCTGAAGATGAGATTGCAGCTGTGGAAGCCGTTTTGCGATCAGGCAAAGTAAATTACTGGAGTGGTGAACAGGGCACTTGCTTTGAAAAAGAGTTCGCTGCCTATACCGGTACGACTTATGCGATTGCACTGGCGAACGGTACACTGGCATTGGAAGCAGCACTCTATGCGCTGGATATCGGTGACGGTGATGAAGTGATTGTGCCTGCCAGAACCTTTATAGCCACAGCCAGCAGCGCGGTGATGCGCGGTGCTATCCCTGTTGTGGCGGATATCGATCTCTGCAGCGGAAACATAACTGTGGAAAGTATTGATGCGGCGCGCACAGGCAAAACAAAGGCAATCATTGTTGTACACCTTGGCGGATGGCCCTGTGATATGCCTGCAATTATGGCTTATGCCGAACTGCATGGTTTGAAAGTGATCGAAGATTGCGCGCAGGCACATGGTGCTGAAATCAACGGGCGCAAAGTGGGCTCATTCGGGCATGCATCAGCCTTTTCGTTCTGTCAGGACAAAATCATCTCTACCGGTGGCGAAGGCGGCATGCTGGTGACGGATGATCAGGATGTCTGGCGTAAAGTATGGGCGTTAAAGGACCATGGTCGTGACTACGATCAGGTGTTCCATCGTGAACATGGGCCGGGCCATCGCTGGCTTTGCACTACATTTGGCAGCAACTGGCGGCTGACTGAAATGCAGTCGGCTATTGGCCTGATTCAACTGAAAAAACTGCCGGAGTGGCTTGCGATCCGGCGCTCACATGCGGCCATGATGATTGATGGATTATCAGGTATTGCCGGGCTGGATATCCATGTGCCGGCAGCCGGTATTCAGCATGCCTATTACAGATTCTATGCGACGATCGACACGAAGTTACTACATGCGGATTGGAATCAGGATCGAATTATTAGTGAGGTCGTAGCTGAAGGCGTTCCCTGTTTTCATGGCAGTTGCAGCGAAATATACCGGGAAAAAGCTTTTGACCACTTGAAACAAGATCGGTATCCGCTGCCGAATGCCGAGCTTTCCGGCCGCAGCAGTATGGCGCTGCTGCTGCACCCTACGCAAAAAGTTGAGCATATTGAAAAAACTATACAGGCAGTAAGGGTGGTGCTGAAACGTGCAGTGGTCTGAGCATGCTCCTGATTGGCAAGGTAAACAGTCTGTAATCCTTATTCTTTTATGCCTGGCTATGATCTGCTTTCCATTTTCAGTAGCGGTTACCAATATCATGCTGGGACTTACACTGGCTCTTGGGTTGCTGGGAGGCATCTGGTGGCAGGGGGTGACTGCATTATTGCGCCATCACAAAATATTGAGCCTCGCATTGGCAGCTTATCTGTTGCTGGTTCCTGTTGGCCTGAGTTGGAGTATCGACCCGACCTGGGGTGTTAAGATACTTGGCAGACACTGGTTCTGGCTGCTACTGCCGGTTGTTGTTGTGGTTGTCTCATCTCAGCGGCATAGAAATGCATTTTTGGCATCGGTGAGTTTTGGCCTGACGGTTAATCTGGCCTATTGTGTTCTGCAGGCTAACGGATTGGTGGAGAGTGGTGCAGCAGCCGGTTCAACAGCAGACAATCCTACCGGCCATATCGGACATACCAGCTTCGGCTTTATTTATGGCATCTGGGCAGCCTGGCTGGTGCATGTCGGACTGCTGTGGCGAAATAACTATCGCTGGCTGTTGTGGGGACTTGCTTTATGGGCACTGGTGATGGTTTTTATGGCACAGGGGAAAAGCGGTTATATCGTGACTATGGTGTCCCTGTTGGTTGTGGCAATAAAGTGGTTGCAGGAATCGGGGAATAGAAGGGTTTTTGGTGCGTTTGTACTGATTGTGTTGCTGATCGGGCTGTTTTTGGGGCTTGGGCCGGGTAAAGATCGCATGCTGGGCGTATGGTATGCATTTACAGATGATGTTCAGAGCGTGGATATCAGTCAGAAGATGGCAGTTTCTTCTGTTACTGCGCGGCTGGAGTGGTGGAAAATGAGCTACGATATATGGTTGGCTCAGCCGGTTCTCGGAGCTGGCACTGGAAGTTTCCCGAAAGCAGCAGCTGATTGGCAGGCAGGGCAGGTCGAGAAGCAGGAGTTTGCTGATCGATATCTGTCACACCCTCATAATCAGTACCTGCTTACCATGGTACGATGGGGCGCGGTTGGTTTGCTATCACTACTAACGCTGCTCTTTTTCTGGATTCGGGCTGGTATAGCGATACGCTGGCATGAATCAGTGGCGATGCCGCTGGTTGCCCTGACAGGTGCAGCCCTGCTTGTACATGGATTGTCATCTGCAAGTTTTGAAGAACACTTTTCGACTATTTTTGCGCTTGTTTTAACCGCGGCCGGTTTATCCGAATCCTTATCAGGGCGCACCTGAGCAGGGATTGTCCATTTTTTCTTCAAAGTGATTTTTAGATGCTATAATAAAACTGTTGTTATTAAATCACAGTACTGATTTGTAGCAGCAAAATTAAAAGCACAGGGGGAAAAAATGAAACTTAAGCATATCATAGCTTCATTTTTTCTTGCCATCATGATGATAACCACGCCGGTTTTTGCCGGTGGAAATATGGTAGATATCAATACTGCAACTGTTGAACAACTTCAGGAAGTCAAAGGCATTGGGGACAAAACTGCCATGGCAATCGTTGCATATCGGAGTGAACATGGTGCATTCAAGGATGTAGAAGATTTGCTCCATGTCAAAGGTATCGGTGAGAAAAGCTTAGCAAAATTCAGGGATTCCCTGATGGTTGTGAATCAGGACGATTAACATTAACAGATAAATCGGAAAATCAGTGGCGCGGTAATGATCAGGATAGAGATTGCCGCGCCATCTTTTTTATGAAGCATGGCTGCCATGAATACGCTTAAATCATTGCGGAACCCGCTTCTGGTCATGGTCCATGATCTTGTCTGGATTCCACTGGCTGTCTGGCTTGCCTTCTGGCTCCGGTTTAATCTGGAATCAATTCCTGTTGAATTCATCAGGCCGCTGCAACTCATGGTTTTAATATCGTTACCTGTGCATGCGCTGACATTCTGGTTTTTTGGGCTGTATCGGGGCATATGGCGATTTGCCTCCATTCCCGATCTGATGCGCATTGTTAAAGCAGTGGTTTTTGCAACATTAATCAGCTTTGTCGTGATGTTTGTGTTGCAACGGCTGGAAGGGTTGCCCCGCTCGGTTCTTGTGCTCTTTCCTGCCTTGCTCACCATTGGTCTTGCCACGCCCAGACTATTTTACCGCTGGTTCAAGGATAGGAATCTGAATATTTATACATTGGCCCGCAAACGGGCCCTTCTTGTCGGTGCCGGTCAGGCGGGGGAATTGCTGGTTCGCGATCTGCTCAAGTCAGGCCCTTACGAGCCGGTCGGATTTCTTGATGATTCCATACGCAGACAGGGTCAGGAGATTCACGGCGTACGGGTGATCGGCACGCTGGCTGAACTTGGACCGACAATTGACAGGCTTGGCATCGAGGTGGTGTTGCTGTCACTGCCATCAGCTTCTCATCAGTTGATACAACAGGTTGTTAAGCAGTGCCAAACCCACGCTGTTCCATGCCGGACACTGCCGTCGGTTGCCGATCTGGCGGATGGCAAGGTTGAAGTGTCGCGCCTGCGTAAGGTGCAGATTGAAGATCTGCTCGGGCGTGAAACGGTTGAACTGGATCAGTCAGGCATTCACGAGTTGCTGGCCGGCCGGGTTGTGCTGGTGACCGGAGCAGGTGGTTCAATCGGTTCAGAGCTCTGCCGTCAGGTGCTGCGTTATAATCCAACTGACCTTATCCTGCTCGATCATGGTGAGTTCAATTTATACACAATCGACAAGGAACTTGCCGCGTTGAATCCGGCTGACAAGCCGGGGTTGCATGCTGTGCTCGGTGATATCAGGGATGAGCCGCGCATGCGCTGGCTCTTTGAGCATTTCAGACCGGATGTGGTGTTTAATGCGGCAGCTTATAAACATGTACCGCTGGTTGAGGATAACCCGGCTGAAGGTGTCAAAACCAATGTGCTGGGCACATGCCAGATCGCCGATCTCGCCGTTGAATTCGGGGTGAAGAAATTCCTGCAGGTTTCTACGGATAAAGCGGTGAACCCGACCAATGTGATGGGGACAACCAAGCGTTGCGCCGAGATCTATTGCCAGAATCTGAATCTGCGCAGCGAAACTACCGCCTTTGTGACTACCCGCTTCGGCAATGTGCTGGGCTCGGCCGGTTCTGTGGTGCCGCTGTTCCGCAGTCAGATCGAGGCTGGTGGACCGATTACAGTCACGCACCCGGATATTACCCGTTATTTTATGACCATACCTGAGGCAGTCAGCCTGATTCTGCAGGCGGCCACGATGGGGTGCGGTGGTGAGATATTTGTACTCGATATGGGCGAGCCGGTAAAAATTGTTGATCTGGCTGAACAGATGATTCGCCTCACGGGGCTGGAGCCGGGGCGCGATATCGAGATTAAGTTCACCGGCCTGCGTCCGGGCGAGAAGCTGTACGAGGAGCTTTTCCACGAGTCCGAAACGCTGCAGCCGACATCACACCCGAAAATCCTGCTTTCCGGCAGCCGGGAAGTAGATTGGCAGGAGATTCAGCAGGTGCTGGTCAACCTGCGTCAGGCCTGTGGCGCCCGTGATGTGCAGAGCCTGTATCAGGAGCTGAGAGTGCTGGTGCCGGAATTTGTTTCAGCCCCAGCTCCGGAGAGTTGCGAAAAAGCTGTCTCAAGCAAAATCAGCTGACGGGATGCCATCGACACCGGAGCAGGATATGTATGTTGAGGTCGCAGTGTTTTCACCGCTGCCCGGCACGTTTACCTATAGCTGGCCGGAAGGGCTTGGTCAGGCGCTAAAGGGCATCCGTGTGCAGGTGCCTTTTGGCAGAGGCAGGCGACTGGGCTTGCTGATGGCGACCGACGCAGTTGCTGATCCTGCTATCAGGTATAAACCTGTGCTGGACCGGCTCGATGATCAGCCGCTGTTTGATGACCGGCGATTGCAGTGGCTGGAACGTGTACGGCGCTATTATCTGGCGCAACCAGGCGATCTGTGGAGCAGTGCACTGGGGTGGGCATCGCAGGACGATATCCGCCGCTTCCGCTGTCTGGACTCCGAATTGCTGGACCGGTCGAGACCGGAACTGGCTGGCCTGTTCCGCACACGCGCAGCGATTGCACTGAAAACCATGATTGAACGCGCGACTCAGGTGGCAGGTGTCCGCCATGCTGTGAACCGCGCCTGTGCCGATGGTTTGATTGAGGAAGCTTGCCCCGAGCCGATGTGGGATTCTCAGGGTGCCGGATTTGATAAATCTGCAGGGTTCAGACCTAACAAGGCTCAGCAGCTGGCCATCACAGAAATCATCGGGGCTCTGCAAACGTTTCAGCCGTTCCTGCTCTTTGGTCGTACAGGCTCGGGTAAAACCGAGGTTTATCTGAGAGCTGCCGAATCAGTGATTCAGAATGGCGGGCAGGTGCTGGTGCTGGTGCCGGAAATCGGCCTGACACCCATGTGGCTGGCACGTTTGAAACAGCGCTTTGAGAAAGTAGCACTCTGGCATTCGGCGATGTCCGCCAAAGAGCGTCTGGTTGTGCGCCAGCATCTTGAGCAGACAGAAATTCTTATCGGTACGCGTTCAGCCCTGTTTTTGCCGCTGCCGAGACTGGCTCTGATCGTGGTCGATGAGGAGCATGATGCCAGCTTCAAACAGCAGGAGGGTATGAGCTACTCGGCGCGTGATATGGGCGTACTGCTGGCGCAGGAGCTGAATGTGCCGATTGTGCTGGGCTCAGCGACACCGAGTCTGGAGAGCTGGCGCCAGGTGCTGGCCGGTTTTTATCAGCGCCTTGATCTGCCGGATCGCATTATCGTCGGCAACTTACAGATTGAACCGCAAACGGTGGATATGCGTGGCATTGAGTCGCCGGTATCGGATGCTTTGCTGGCCGCCCTGCAACAAACCCTTGCCGATGGTGATCAATCCATCCTGTTTCTCAATCGCCGTGGTTATGCACCTGCCCTGCAGTGTACGGCTTGTGGTGATGTACCGGAGTGTCCTGACTGCTCGATGCGATTAACACTGCATCGCCGGGCGGCCTCGCTGCGCTGCCATACCTGCGGCTTTCGGCGCAGGGTGCCCAAAACCTGCGAATCCTGTGGCGAGGCTGCTTTTATGCCGCTGGGGGAGGGGACCGAAAAACTGGAAGAGTGGCTGCACGAACAGCTCCCTGACCTGCGTTTTGCCCGTTTCGATCGCGATGTGATTACCAGTCACTCCCGCCTGGAAGAAACACTGGAACAGTTTGAATCGGGAAAACTCGATTGTCTGATCGGCACCCAGATGCTGGTCAAGGGACACGATTTTCCCAATGTTACGCTGGTCGGCGTGATCAATGCCGATCTCGGAGTCAATCTGCCCGACTTCCGTGCATCCGAGCGCTGGTGGCAGCAGATGACCCAGGTAACGGGGCGCGCCGGTCGCGGTGATAAACCCGGCCGTGTGCTGATCCAGACACGCATGCCCGAGGCAGGCTGGTTGAGCCGCATCAGCGAGACACAGGCGGAAGCCACATTGACCGATGAGTTGCAGTTAAGAGAGATGCTGACCTTCCCTCCCTTTGCCCGCTGGGTACGTATCGTCTGTTCATCCGCCAAGGTGGAGCGTGCGACACAGGTGGCAGCCTCTATTGCCGGACAGTGTAAAAAAATTGAAGGCTTGAATGTCAGTGGGCCAATGCCGTGCCCGATGGAACGTGTGGCCGGAAAATATCGCATTGAGGTGCTGCTGCGCGATGCTTCGCGCAAGCTGTTGCCGTGGAAGCTGGAGCCGCTGATTGCCGCGATGAACATGCCGAACGATGTGCGAATTCGAGTCGATGTTGATCCGCAGGATATGATGTAGCCCCATCGTGGGGCTACAGGCGCGCCTGTGGCGCGTCCAAATCAGCTATCCTGCTGATTTGTGATGTAGGTACATCCTGTACCTACACCCTACGGGCGTGCTAAAGCACGTCCAATCCGGCTGTCCTGCCGGATTGTGATGTACTGCATCGAGTAGCTACACCTTTCAGATTTGGCTTGGGTGCATCTGAATTAGCTGGCTGTTACAGGAGTTGGTCGGTGGTACTGATCTATTACCGTTATGGTTTTTACTATGTCTAACTTTGCGTACTCTGCGGTGAATGATTATGTTTTGAATCGTGGTGATGGCCGAATAACTTTCCGGAGTAGCAATGAGCAATGATATCATCCGTGTGCAGGGCGCGCGGGTACATAACCTGAAAAATGTCAGTCTGGATATTCCGCGCGACCAGCTTGTGGTGATCACCGGCGTTTCCGGGTCCGGCAAATCCTCACTGGCTTTTGATACGCTCTATGCCGAAGGTCAACGGAGATACGTCGAGTCGCTTTCGGCTTATGCGCGTCAGTTCCTCGGCATGATGGAGCGCCCCGATGTCGATGCCATCGAAGGGCTGTCACCGGCGATTTCCATTGAGCAGAAAACCACCAGCCGCAATCCGCGCTCCACCGTAGGTACGATCACCGAGGTGTATGACTACCTGCGTCTGCTTTTCGCGCGTATCGGCCAGCCTTACTGTTATGGTTGCGGCAAACCGATCACTTCACAACCGGCCTCTGTCATTATCGATCAACTGGAGTCACTCGACGAGGGAACGAAACTGCAACTGCTGGCACCGATTGCGCGCGGAAAGAAGGGCGAGTTCCGCAAGGAGCTGGAAAAGGCGGGCAAGGACGGCTTTGTGCGCGTGCGCATTGATGGCGACGTGATGGGGCTTGAAGAGGCACCGGCTTTGCAGAAAAACATCAAACACAATATCGAGCTGGTAGTGGACCGGCTGGTCATTCGCGACGGTATCCGTACCCGTCTGGCCGATTCGGTGGAGACTGCGCTGCGTTATGGTGAGGGGGTAATGCTGGCGCTGGTCGGGGATGAAGAGCAGGTCTTTTCCGAACGATTTGCCTGTGCCGATTGCGGGATCTCCTACCCCGATATCGAGCCGCGCCTGTTTTCGTTTAACTCTCCGGTCGGAGCCTGCGGCAGCTGCGACGGGCTCGGCAGCAAAACCGTGTTCGATCCGTCACTGGTGGTGCCCGATGGCTCACTCTCCATTGCCGATGGTGCGATTGAACCGTGGGCCGGACGCGAAACGTTTATGTACCGCCAGACACTGGAGGCTGTTGCGGCTTTTGTCGGCGCTGATATCGATACACCATTCAACGAACTCTCAGCCGAAGCGGTAAAGGCTTTTCTCTACGGAACCGGCCGACAGAAGGTTCAGTTTGTTTATGAAACACCGGGGCAGAACCGCACGGTTGAACGCCCGTTCGAAGGGGTTATTCCCAATCTGGATCGGCGCTGGCGTGAAACCTCTTCCGATGATGTGCGCGAGGCACTGTCCAAATATATCAACACCATTGCCTGTCCGACCTGTGCAGGCTCAAGACTGACGACAGCGGCCCGTTTTGTGCGCATTAACGACAAGTCGCTGCCCGAAATTGTCAGTATGCCGCTGCGTGAAGGACAGGTGTGGGTGAATAATCTGCAGTTAAGTGCGCAGCAGCGCACCATTGCCGACAAGGTGGTGGAGGAGATCTCCGCGCGCCTCGGTTTTATGATTGAAGTGGGGTTGGACTATCTGAGTCTGGAGCGCACCTCGGGCACACTTTCCGGTGGAGAAGCACAGCGCATCAGACTCGCTACCCAGATCGGCTCGGCACTGGTCGGCGTATTGTATATCCTGGATGAACCTTCCATCGGCCTGCATCAGCGCGATAATGACCGTCTGCTGGCTACGCTCCGGCGGCTGCGTGATCTGGGCAATTCGGTGATTGTCGTTGAGCATGATGAAGATGCGATTCGTACGGCCGACTGGGTGATTGATATGGGGCCTCTGGCCGGCGAACACGGCGGTGAAGTTGTCGCTCAGGGCAAACTTGCGGATATCCTGAAGGCAAAAACCCTGACCTCCGACTACCTCTCCGGACGCAAGAAGATCAATGTGCCGAAGCGGCGCAAGGTGCCGAAAAAACATGCCATGATCGGTGTCGAAGGAGCTTGTGAGCATAATCTGCAGCAGGTGAAGGTTGAGTTTCCTCTGGCCCGCTTTTCCTGTGTGACCGGCGTATCCGGTTCCGGTAAATCGACCCTGACCAATGACACCCTGTTTCGCGCGCTGGCGCGTGCCAAGGGTCTGAAAACCGAACGTGTGGGAACCCATGCCACACTGCTGGGTGCCGATCTGATCGATAAAATTATCGATATTGATCAGGGGCCGATCGGGCGCACACCGCGTTCCAATCCGGCCACCTATACCGGTATTTTTACGCCGATCCGCGAGTTGTTTGCGCAGGTGCCTGAGTCACGGGCGCGCGGTTATCAGGCAGGGCGTTTCTCGTTTAATGTTAAAGGCGGTCGCTGCGAGGCCTGTCAGGGCGACGGCATTATCAAGGTGGAGATGCACTTCCTGCCCGATGTCTATGTGCACTGCGAATCATGTCAGGGTAAACGCTACAACCGCGAAACCCTCGATATCCGTTATAAAGGTAAAACGATTGATGAAGTGCTGCATATGACGGTGGAGGAGGCACAGGATTTCTTTGCCGCCATTCCGCCGCTGAAAAACCGGCTGGATACACTATCGCAGGTGGGGCTGGGTTATATCCAGCTCGGGCAATCGGCGACAACCCTTTCCGGTGGTGAGGCGCAGCGGGTGAAGCTTTCCAAGGAGCTGGCACGGCGCGCCACCGGCGATACGCTGTATATCCTCGATGAACCGACTACCGGTCTGCATTTCCATGATGTCGCCAAACTGCTGGATGTGCTGCATGCGCTGGTGGAGCGCGGTAATACGGTCATTGTCATCGAGCATAATCTTGATGTGATCAAAACTGCCGACTGGATAGTTGATATGGGGCCGGAAGGCGGCGATAAGGGCGGTACGGTGGTGATTGCAGGCACGCCTGAACAGGTCGCAGCCTGTGAAAGCTCGTACACAGGTCGGTGTCTGAAGCATTGCCTTTAATTCTGAATGGATTGCATAAAGCCTCGCTGCTAGCGTGCTGGCATGGGTGATTTAGAAGTCAGACTGAACGAACTGCGCACAGCTATTGATGCGGTGGACGATGAAATGCTGGATCTGATCCGCAAGCGCGCACGCCTTGCCGGACAGGTGGGCGAGGCCAAGCAGAATAAGGGCAACGTGCCGTTTTATGTGCCCAGCCGCGAGGCATCGATTATTCGCAGGCTGCTGGCACGCAATGCCGATGCTGCAGCTGCTGATCATGAAACCAAGATCCCGGATGAGTCGATTCATGGCATCTACCGCGAAATTATCGGCGCCTGTCTGGCCCTCGAACATCCGATGACCATTGCCTATCTCGGCCCTGAAGGCACCTTTAGCCATACCGCTGCGATGCGCCAGTTCGGCTCAACGCCGAAATATCTGCCATGCAGTTCACTGGAGCTGGTCTTCGATGAGGTGGAAGCAGGGCGGGCCACTTATGGCGTGGTGCCGGTAGAGAATGCCTTTGAAGGGGCGGTCACCCCGACGCTGGATCTGTTCGCCGATATGGAACGTGATGTCTATATCTGTGCCGAAGTGCAACTCTCCATTCATCACCATCTGTTTACGTATGCTGACGCACTCGATGATGTGGAGCTCGTTATTTCGCATCCGCAGCCGTTGGGGCAGTGCCGTAACTGGCTGGCAGCCCACTTGCCCAGGGCGCAGTTGATGGAGTCTTCATCGACCATCCGCGCAGCCCATATCGTTGAAGAGGCAAAGACCAACGGTTCGGGGGCTCTGGACTGGAAGAAGTGCGCTGTGATCGGCCCGTACTCGATTGTTGATCACTCCGGCCTGCCATTGGTACAGCGAAATATTGAAGATTATCATGACAATACCACCCGTTTCTTTGTCATCGGCCAGCACGATTCGCCGGCATCCGGAGAAGATAAAACCTCTTTGGTGATGTCGATCAGGGATGAGCCGGGGGCTCTGCATAAGCTGATTGCCTCCTTTGCCGGTCGCAATATCGGGTTGACGCGCATCGAATCACGTCCGTCAAAGAAGAAGCTGTGGGAGTATGTCTTTTTCGCCGATGTGCAGGGACACCGCGATGACGCTGCTGTGGCAGAAGCGATTGGTGAAATTCAGTCCAAGCCGGGTGGCTTTATCAAGGTGCTGGGTTCCTATCCGGTTTCCAAACCGCTGTAACATAAAAGGAAACGATGATGTCGATTGACTGGATGGCACGGGCTGTGCCGCAAACCGCAGGACTTTATCCCTATGTGCCGGGTAAACCGGTAGAAACATTGTTGCGTGAAAAAGGGTTGAGCCGTGCGGTCAAGCTTGCTTCCAATGAAAACCCGTACGGGCCATCGCCGAAGGCTATCACCGCCATGTGCAATGCGGCCGCCGGTGTTCACCGCTATCCGGATGGCGATGCCAATGCCCTGAAAGTGAAGCTGGCGGCCCTGCACCACGTATCACGCGATCAGGTATTGCTGGGCAACGGTTCCAACGAGGTGCTGGAACTGATTATCCGTACCTTTGCCGGAGCCGGTGATGAGGTGGTCTATTCGCAGCGTGGTTTTATCGTCTATGCACTGGCCGCACAGGCGGCGGGGGCAACAGGTGTCCCTGTAGCGGAGGCCGATGGCCGCTCCCATGATCTGGATGCCATGGCTGCTGCGGTGAATGAGAGAACCAAGCTGGTTTGTATCGCCAACCCGAATAATCCGACCGGCACACTGCACAGCAATATTGTGATTCAGAGCTTTCTGGATCGGTTGCCACGCAATGTCGTGGTGATCATCGATGAGGCTTACTACGAATTCGTCGCCGATGAACTGGGTGACTCTGTGCATGATCTGAAGCATCCGGGGCTGATGATCAGTCGCACCTTTTCCAAGGCTTATGGACTGGCGGGTTGTCGTATCGGTTATGCGATTGCAGACAGCCGCATCACAGCTTTGGTGAATCGTTACCGTGAGCCGTTTAACCTCAACCTGCTGGCTCAGCACGCAGCCTTGGCGGCACTGGATGACCGCGACTGGGTGATGGCGCGCGTTGCGGACACCAATGCCGGACGTGAGAAGCTGGAATCGGCCCTGACTGAGATGGGGCTCTCCGGTGGCCGCTGTTATGGCAACTTTGTACTGCTGCGCCATGCACAGAGCAGTGAAATTGTCCGCCGTCTTGAAGATCACGGCATGATCGCGCGTCCGCTCGCACCTTATGGCATGGCCGACTTCCTGCGTATTTCGGTAGGGACGGCTGAGGAGAATGCCGAGTTCCTGACGGTACTTACGTCTGTGATTGAAAGTCTGTCAGAGCAGGAGAACGCAGCATCGTGAAGCCGATTCAACATCTGGTGGTGATTGGTACCGGCCTGATCGGTGGTTCGCTCAGTCTTGCCCTGAAAAGAGCCGGTATGGTCAATCGCGTCACCGGTGTGGGGCGTAATCGGGATAATCTTGAACTGGCAAAAGATCTCGGCGTGGTGGATGACTGGACACATGATGTTGCTCAGGCCGTGCAGAGTGCCGATGTGGTGCTGCTATCGGTGCCGATGCAGGCCTATGATGGCGTCTTTGCCGCCATGGCCGATCAACTTGGGGAACATACCGTTGTGACGGATGCCGGCTCGACCAAACAGTCGGCCATAGCTGCCGCCAAAAAATATCTGCACAACTCTGAACAGTTTATTGCCGCCCATCCGATTGCCGGCACGGAACAGTCGGGGGCAGCTGCTGCTTTTGCAGAGCTGTATGACGGGCGCCTCTGCATTGTGACGCCTGAAGCCGATTCGAATCCGGCAGCGCTGACGATCGTCAAACAGATGTGGGAGCAGGCCGGTGCCCGGGTTGAAGTGATGGCGGCGACCGAGCACGATGAATTTCTCGCCTCAGTCAGCCATCTGCCGCATCTGGCTGCCTTTGCGCTGGTCAATGCTGTCAGTAAACAGCGCAGCGATGGCCATGATCCGTTTCGTTTTGCTGCCGGCGGCTTTCGTGATTTTACCCGCATCGCCTCCTCGTCACCGGAGATGTGGCGTGATATTGCCCTGTGCAACCGTGAGGCACTGCTTGACCAGATCGAGCGCTTCCAGTTCGAGTTGAACAGTTTGCGTGAGGCACTGCTGGCAGGCGATGGCGACAGATTGAAAAATGAATTTACTGCGGCCAGAGATGCTCGCGAAAACTGGCTGAGCAATATGGGGAAGGTTTAACATGAATATCGGTGGAACACTGATTGCAGGTCCTGCCAAGGGACCACTGAAAGGGGATATCGTTGTGCCCGGTGACAAATCGATGTCGCATCGCTCGGTGATGCTGGCCTCGCTTGCCGATGGTGTGACTGAAATCCACGGTTTTCTGCCCGGCGAAGATAATTTGGCTACAGCACAGATGTTTATCGACATGGGTGTGGTTATCGAGTGGCTCAATGAAGAAAAAACATCCCTGCGTGTATTCGGCGCGGGACTGCACGGCCTGAAGCAGCCTGCGGATATGCTCAATGCCGGTAACGCCGGCACCTGTGTGCGTCTGATGACCGGTGTACTGGCCGGCCAGAGCTTCACGGCCAGCATGACCGGCGATGCATCTTTGTGTAAGCGTCCGATGAAACGGGTGGTGGATCCGGTGCGCAAAATGGGGGCACAAGTTGAGGGGCGAGATGGCGGTAACCTGCTGCCGATCGCCATCACCGGCGGCAAGCTCAAGGCGATTCACCATGTCTCTGAAGTCGCCAGTGCGCAGGTGAAGTCGTGTGTATTGCTGGCCGGTCTCTATGCCGATGGTGTTACCAGGGTAAATGAGCCGAAACCGACACGCGATCATACTGAGCGTATGCTGCCGCTGTTCGGGCAGCCTGTGGAAGTGGCGGCCGATGGCACCATCTCTCTGCACCCGACCGATAAACTGACTGCACCTGCAGACAGTGTAGTCATTCCCGCTGATCCTTCATCGGCCTGTTTCTTTGCCGTTGCAGCCGCTCTGGTTGAAGGCTCCGACGTCACGCTGAAATCTATCGGCATCAATGACCGTCGTGATGGCTGGCGCCGTGTCATGAACGGTATGGGGGCACGGTTGACACTGGCCAATCAGGGTAGTGTCGGTGAAGAGCCGGTGGCCGATGTGCGTGTGACTGCCGGTGGCCTGCATGGCATGTTCGTTGATCCGAATGATGTGCCCGATGCCATTGATGAGTTTCCGGTTTTGTTTGCCGCAGCAGCCCTTGCCGATGGTGAGTTCGTGCTTGAAGAGGCTGATGAGTTGCGCGTGAAAGAGTCGGATCGCATTTCGGCAATGGCCAATGCTCTGCGCGCAGCAGGCGCCGATATCATGGAGAAGCCGGATGGCGCAGTGATTCGCGGTCTGAACAGCCTCAAGGGTGATGCGGATGTGGATGCGCTGGGCGATCACCGCATAGCCATGGCCATGGCTGTGGCGGCACAACGTGCCGAGGGTGAGATTCGCATTCATAATGCAGCAGCAATCGCCACCAGTTTTCCCAATTTTGTTACGTTGGCTCAGGGCATCGGTATGAATGTGCGCTGGGCGGATGAAGCCTGATATGAGTGACTGGCAGGCGAAAGAAGGGCTCACCATTGCCATTGACGGACCTTCGGGTTCAGGCAAGGGAACGGTGGCAAAAATGCTGGCAAAAGAGGTGGGGCTGCCCGTGCTGGACACCGGTTTGCTGTATCGACTGGTCGGCTCGGTTGCACTGACACGCGCGGTTGCACTCGACAGTGCCGAATCACTGTCTGGGCTGGTGGACGGGCTGCTGGTCTCTATCGACTGGACCGTGGATGGCATTTTCTTCGAAGGTGAAAATATCACGGCGAGCCTGCGCAGTGAGCAGGTGGGTGAGGCTGCTTCCAGGGTGGCTGCGCAACCGTTAGTGCGCGAAAAGCTGCTGGGATTACAGCGTCTGATTGCACAGGCCGGCTGCATCATGGACGGGCGCGATATCGGCACGGTGGTTTTGCCGGACGCACCGGCTAAATTTTTCCTCACCGCTTCGGTGCGGGAAAGGGCGCGACGGCGCTGGGCACAACTGAAAGATCAGGGTGGCAGCTCACTGGAAGCTGTGGTGGATGAGTTGAAAATGCGTGACCAACGAGATCAGGAACGTCAGCATGCGCCGCTCTGTCAGGCTGCGGATGCCATTACCATCGATTCGACGACAATGCGCGTCGATGATGTGGTGGATCGTATGCTCGGAGTGCTAGAGCGACGCGGTCTTATTCAGGCCGCTGCCTGAAACAGATACGAACACCGGCAGTGAATGAGTGCTGCCGGATTAACACAAAATTGAATAACAATTCGACAAGAATTGAACCAGGACGGATAGAACCATGAGTGAAGCCAAGAACTTGCAGGAAGTACAGGACGCACCAGTAGAAGAGGAGTCATTCAAACAGCTGTTTGAAGCTTCGCTGAAGGAGCAGCCGGTTGTAAAACGTGGCGAAATGCTCAAGTGCATGGTGGTCAGCGTCAATGCAGATACAGTGACCATTGATGTAGGCGCCAAGGTAGAGGGTACTATCCCTGTTGCAGAATTCACTCAGGCTGGCATGGATCTGCCTGTCGTGGGTGAAGAAATTGATGCGATGGTACAGTCGGCTGGTGGTGGTTCAGGTGTTGTTTTCTCCGTGCTGGCAGCAAAACAGCGCGAATCCTGGGCATTGGTTGAGGCTGCTGCAGAAAGCGGCGAGGCGATCGATGCTGTTGTGACCGCAGAAGTGAAAGGTGGTTTCCGCGTAAACCTGGCCGGTCTGAATGCATTTATGCCGCGTTCTGAAGCCGATACAGATATGCATGTCAGTGCTGATCAACTGGTTGGCAAGCCATGTAAAGTGGCTGTGCTGGAAGCGCGTCGCAGACCTGAAAATGTGGTCGTATCCCGCAAGAAGCCTATGTCTGCTGAACGCGATGGTCTGCGTACGCAGTTCTTTGTCAGCCATGCAGTTGGCGACAAGGTAAGCGGTGAAATCAAGCGCATGGCTGATTTCGGTGCTTTTGTTGATCTGGGTGGTGTTGATGCACTGTTGCATGTGTCCGATATCTCATGGCGTCGTATCAAACACCCGTCCGAGATGCTTTCGCTCGGTCAGCATGTGACGGTGGAAATTGTTAAAATGAATGCGGAAACAGGCAAAGTATCTGCCTCGATGAAGGCCCTGCAGTCCGATCCGTGGGAAAATGTTGCTGTCAATTATGAAGCGGGTATGCGCCTGACCGGTATCGTTCGCCGCCTGCTGGAGTTCGGTGCAGTGGTAGAGATCGAGCCGGGTATCGAAGGCATGATCCATCGCTCTGAACTGAGCTGGACAAAGAATGACGTGAAACCGGCATCTGTGCTGGCTGAAGGCGACGTGGTTGATGTGGCTGTGCTGGAAGTCGAAGCAGAGGCACGTCGTATCCGTCTGAGCCTTAAAGCTGTAAGCGATAATCCATGGCAGGCCTGGTTGGCCAACCATCCGATCTCTTCGCATATCACCGGTAAAATCAAGAATGTAACCGACTTCGGTTTCTTCGTACCTGTTTCTGAAGGTATGGACGGACTGGTTCATATGGAAAACCTGTCTTGGGACCTGAAGGGCGCAGATGCGCTGGCCCAATACAGCAAGGGTCAGGAAGTGGAGTGTGTGGTTCTCGGCGTTGATGGTGAAAAACAGCGTATTGCACTGGGCATCAAACAGCTTTCCGGCGATCCATTTGAGCTGTTTATGTCCTCTATCAAACGCGGTGACAGTGTCAACGGCAAGGTGGCTGAACTGAATCAGGGCGGCGCAGTGATTGATCTGGCTGAAGGTGTGCAGGCATTTTTGCCAAGGCGTGAAGTGCCGCGTGAACATCCCGAGCTGAAAGTCGGCGATGACGTGGAAGCCAAAATCGTTGAAGTGAATCACAAACGCAGACAGGTGGACCTGTCTATTCGTCAGCAGTTGCGTGATGAAGAACGTGATGCGATGCGCAGCTATTCCAAACAGGCTTCGGCAGAAGCTGCGCCGTCTGCTTTGGCACTGCAGCTTCAGCGTATGCTGGAAGCAACTGAGGCCAAAAAACCGGCTCAAAAAGCAGCTAAAAAGAAGTAAGCTCTCAGATCAGGCCCGAATCCATCTTGCGATTCGGGCCTGATCGCTTAAGCTGTAGAGCTGTACAGAATCAATGGCTTGCGCCATCGGTTTTGGCAGCCCCGTCCACAGGCTGCATTGCAGCACTGAACAATCCGTGCTTCAATACAGGGCAATCTCGGAGGGTGTTATGACAAAATCTGAACTGGTAGACATCATAGCAGAGAAACAGCAAGGCATTACCCGACGCGAGGCAGAGGTGGTGGTCAACACGATCTTTTCCGTGATCGGAGATGCCATGGCCTCCGGTGGACATGTGGAGTTGCGCGGTTTCGGCAGTTTTACCACCAAAGAACGTCATGAGCGTCTTGGACGTAATCCGAAAACAGGCGAGTCGGTCAAGGTTCCTGCCAAGGCTGTGCCTCACTTTAAACCGGGCAAGGATCTGCGTGAGAGAGTTGATCGCGCGGTCTGAAGCCTTGCCTTATATGAATGCCCTGAACTCAATCAATTGGATCAATGTACTGCTGGTCATTGTGCTGACATCGTTTGCCACGATGTTTGCACTGGCTAATCTGACGCCGGTTCATATCCAGTTCCTCGGTGTAAGCAGTGCCTCCACCCCTGTTTTTATACCGGTATTCCTGGCCTTTATGCTCGGATTTTTCGGTGGTGTGCTGTCCTTGAGCTTTTCCCGACGCAAGCACAAGCTGGAGATCAACCGTCTGCGCGATGAGAACGGACGACTGCAGCGGGAAGTGGACAACTTGCGCAATATTCCACTGCAAGACGACGTATGAATACACTGTTATTGGCCATTACCGCCATCGCACTGGTGGTGTTGCTGGCGCTGGTGTTGCGCCCGTTACAGGAAGAGTCCAGGCCTGAACAGGAAGAGGATGAGCGTATCTCGCCACTGTTGCGCGGTATCAATTATCTGTTGTCCGATGAGCCTGACCTCGCACTGCAGGAGATGGTGCAGGTGGCCCGTCTGCGCTCGGAAGCCGCTGATGTGTATATGGCGCTGGGAGAGATGTTCCGCTCCAAGGGTGAAATCGGCCGTGCTGTACGCATTCATCAGAATCTGCTGGCCCGCCCTGATCTGCCCAAATCCATGCATCTGCAGGCTCACCTTGCTCTGGCTATCGACTTTCAGACCGGCGGCCTGCTCGACCGCGCCCTCAATCAATACCAGAAAGCACTGGAAATTCAGTCCGATCATGCCGGTGCACTGGAAGCAAGCCTGAGAATTCGAGAACAGAGTTCCGAGTGGCTGGCGGCTGAAGAGTTGCTCTCGCGTCTGGAACAGGTGCGCAGGGAGTCCTACGGTTCACATCGTGCCTATCTGTTTTCAGAAATGGCCAGACAGTGCCGGGCCCAGTCTGATTTTGCCGGTGCCAGCGGTTATGCCGCTCAGGCGATGGAGCTGGATCGGTCGTGTGCTCCGGCGCGTATGGTGGAGATCGAACTGGCACTGCGTGAACATGATTTTGACAAAGCCGGGGCCGGAATTTCAGCACTTCGCGAATATTCCCGCGAACATTTCCCGCTGAGTATTCCGACGCTGCTTAAATATGATGATTATTACGCCAAAGAGGGTGTGAATCTGCTGCATGCATTCTGGCAGCAGAGCCGGGATGCAGAGCTTGCTCTGGCCTGGATGGAGAGCGTGGGGCGTGATCGCTCGGCTGATGAGGCGCGGGATTTGTGTGCCGAGCTTGCCTTTGTGCCCAATTCACTGCGTGAATCACTGCGCCTGCAGGCAGTGCTCGGCAATGAAGCCGATGCCCATACCCGTTTCTCCAGACAGTGGCGCAAAACTGCCAAGAACTATGCCTGTGAACAGTGCGGCGTTGAGGTGGTTGAGGTGCGCTGGCAGTGCCCTCAATGCCATTCATGGGGAAC
Organism: Zetaproteobacteria bacterium CG1_02_53_45; assembly: GCA_001871925.1. GTDB lineage: Bacteria > Pseudomonadota > Zetaproteobacteria > Mariprofundales > Mariprofundaceae > Mariprofundus. The sequence goes on along the minus strand of MNWZ01000167.1, from coordinate 26,035 downwards.
GTTGCACCCGAAGTCCGAGGAGAAGGTTTGATGCCGGTAGCTATGATGCAGAATGATTTGATGAAAAACCGCTTGATGGTGGCGCTGGATGTAGATCATCGTGATGCTGCGCTGGCTATGCGGGATCAACTCGGTGATGCAGTAGGCTGGCTGAAAGTGGGTTTGCGCCTGTTTGTTGCCGAGGGACCTGATCTGGTGCGTAATCTGAACCGGTCCCATAAACTGTTTCTCGATCTGAAATTCCATGATATCCCCAACACAGTGGCACAGGCTGTTGAAAGTGCGGGGGGGCTCGGTGTGGATATGATCAATGTGCATGCCGGCGGCGGTGAAGAGATGCTAAAAGCTGCAGCAAAGGCCGCAGCCAGCTACCCGCATATGAAACTGATTGCTGTCACCGTTCTGACCAGTGATCCGATGCCCAAAGAGCAGGCCCGGATTGTGGCGCTGGAGCGCGCCAGACTGGCGCAGGATGCAGGCCTGGCCGGTATCGTGTGCAGTGTTCATGAAGCGGCTGCAATCAAACAGGCATGCGGCTCCGATTTTATTACCGTCACACCGGGTATTCGCTGGGGCGGGCAGGATACGCAGGATCAGAAGCGGGTGGCGGATCCTGCATCTGCTATTGCCGGTGGATCCGACTATCTGGTGGTGGGGCGTCCGATTCTGCATGCAGCCAGTCCGCGGGACGCAGCCCTCGAAGCTCTGGCCATGATGGCGTCTGTAGCCGCCTGATGGGTCAATATGCCTACGAATCCATACTGGCGCCCTTTGCCTGTCGCTCGGATAATTCGCGCGGCCGTGTTTATGCGGAACCTGAATCGCTGCATCGCAACCCGTTTCAACGCGACCGCGACCGTATCATCCACTCCACCGCCTTTCGCAGGCTGGAGTACAAAACCCAGGTGTTCGTTAATCATGAAGGGGATCACTATCGCACACGCCTGACCCATTCGATTGAAGTGGCGCAGATTGCCCGCTCAATCTGCCGCTCGATGCGTCTGCATGAGGATCTGGCCGAAGCCGTGGCGCTGGCACATGATCTGGGTCATACGCCTTTCGGCCATTCGGGGCAGGATGCGCTCGATGATGTGATGAAGCCGTATGGCGGATTCGAGCATAATCGCCAGTCGTTGCGCATTGTGGAGGAGCTGGAGCATAAATATGCCGCATTTCACGGCCTGAATCTCAGTTACGAAACCCGCGAAGGAATAGTTAAACATCATTCGGCATACGATACGCCGAAGAACGTGGATATGGCGCACTTCCATCTGCATGAACAACCGGCGCTGGAAGCGCAGATCGGCAATCTTGCCGATGAAATTGCCTATAACAATCACGATATCGATGATGGCTATCGCGCCGGTATGCTCTCTGTGGAAGAGCTCAAAGGTCTGGAGCTGTTCGGCAGTAACTATGCAAAAGTGGAAGCTGAATTTCCCGATGTGTCCGAGCGTTTGAAGGTAAATGAAACGGTTCGCCACATGATCAATGACCTTATCGTGGATGTGATTGAGGAAACCAATCGCCGCATTAATGAGATGTCGATCAACAGTTTCGCTGATGTGCGTGCGGCCCCGTCACCATTGGTTGGGTTTTCCAGACAGGTTCGCATCATGAACGGTGAGATGAAGAAATTCCTGTTTAAAAACATGTATCGCCACCACCGCGTGGCCCGCATGGCCAACAAGGCGGAACGGGTGATCCGCGAAATCTTCAATGTGTATATGCAGACGCCCTCCATGTTGCCGGAAAACCAGCAGCTGGAGATGAGTCAGGCAAGAGCTGGCGGAGGTTTAAGCGAAAATCGTCAGGCTAGAATTATTGCCGACTATATCGCAGGTATGACCGACCGTTATGCACTGGAAGAACACGAACGCCTGTTCAACGTCCACGTCCGTCCATAGTTTCTGCATCGGGCGGCAACCGGCACACGCCAGTCGAACATAAGGCTTTTTCTGGGACGTGATGCTTTAAATATTCGGATTATTCATCCCGAGTTTGATGTTGTACTGTAAACCATCTCTTAAAACAGCGGTTTTATGGCCTGTATGACGGCATTTTCCGCTTTGTAGGTCGGTTGACAGGTTCTGGTCTGTGGGCCGCCAGCTGCTTTATGTTCCTGAGTGAGCGCCACCGTTGCATAAAAGCCGGATTCAAAGGCCCATTCTGCAGGTTTTGTGAGCGGTGCTTTGAATGTATATTGGGCATTCACTTTAACCCTCGTTTGCTTTGGCCCTAGCTCGGTTACAAAAATATTCAGCTTTCCCTGTAATTTTGCGCCGGCATATTGCTCCAGGAAACTGCTGTAGGGGCCGGAATACTTAACTTCCTTTGAACGTGTTGTGAACGGGCCACAGTCGATGTATTCGGCTGTATGCGAACCACCAAAGGAGAGGGTGATGACTCCGGCTGACTTGTCAAAATTGTCGATGACGAAAAATGATGAACGGACATATTCAATCAAGGTTTTCCAGGCTACATCATAAGAGTGGTTTACTGTGACGTTAAGCTTGTTATGAACAGGGTCTTCTGCAGGTGGCGGGGCATGCCTGGCGGAAGCGCACCCTGCAAGCACAAATGCCAGAAGCACTGCAGCTGTTATGGCGAGATTGTTAAGATGTTTCACAAAAAAACTCCTGATGGATTCTGGTTAGCAAAATTGATTTCATACATTGATATGGCGCATCATTGCTTGCCGGAACGGAAGTCAGGAGTGATTACCGTTGTTCAGTTGTATGCCTGCTCCAGGCCGCTTGCAGCTAATAAAGAAAATAATTAGCCGGCGAAGTAAAACTGAACTGATTGTTTATAGACCAGGAATTTGAATAAATCAAACTGCCGCGAGGTTAAATCCGATGGGGATATGCCTGTGAACAGGTTCTCTTGCGGGCAAGTTTGGGGTGGGACCAGATAGAAGTTCGATGGCTGAGCAAGTCGAACAGGAAAGAGTAACTCAGTTACTTTCTAAACAGCCGCGAAAAAATACCTTTTTTTGGTGTTGTTGTCGGCGCTTTTATCAGAATAACCGAGATGTTGTCGGGTCCGCCGGCTTCATTGGCCAGCTCAATCAGGCGACTGGCTGTCGCGGGCAGATTATTGTGGTGATGCGATAGTGTGCTGTGAATGATTTCATCGGAAACCACATCGGTCAGACCATCAGAACACATCAGGTAGAGATCGCCTTCAAAAACCATGTCTTCGACAATGTCGGCTTCCACGCCTGCGTCCACGCCCAGAGCGCGCGTGACCAGATTTTTGATGCTTGAATTGCGGGCATTGGCGGCCGTGACCAGACCGCGGCGAACCTGCTCATGGATCAGTGAGTGATCTTCGGTGACATGGGAGAGTATATTGTCACGCAGTCGGTACATGCGTGAGTCGCCGACATGTGCTGCAGTAATGCGGTCGCCGTAAAAGGCCGCCACCAGCACAGTCGTGCCCATGCCAGCACATCCGGCTTTTGTGCTGGAGGCGCGGAAAATTGAGTTGTTGGCTAGTAAAATGGCATTGCGTACCAGAACGGACTCTTCGGTGAAACCGGTGTGTTCATTGAGCAGGGCGGTGGGCATTTGCAGAATTTTTTCCTGTATGGCCGCAGTGATAATTTCAACTGCCATGCGGCTGGCCACTTCACCGGCATTGTAGCCGCCCATGCCATCAGCCAGCACAGCTACGCCATGAGCTGCGGAGATGCCGACGTAATCTTCATTGTGCTGGCGCCGTTTGCCGACATCGGTCATGGCATACATTTCAAGCTGTTTCATTGGCCGATCTCCTGCTTGCCGAGCTCACGCAGGCACTGCTGAATGCGTGCCAGTGCCTCATTGGCCGTTGCGATGCGCAGATCCACCTTTTTGGCCAACAACTGGTCAATCAGTATGGAGACCGAAACGGGCAGTTCCGGATTATGTTTCATGGCGCTGATATGCGGCTCTTTGGCGATTTTATACATCAGTTTAGCAATGGATTCGCCACGGAACGGACGCTCGCCGCTGGCCAGTTCGTAGAGCATGACACCGAAGGAGAACAGATCGGAGCGGCCATCGAGGGTTTTGCCTGAGAGTTGTTCGGGAGACATATACGAGGGTGTACCCAGTACAACACCGGCTTTGGTTTTACTTGAATCATTGATGTGTGCGATACCGAAGTCGGTCACCTTTACCGTCTTGTTTTTCAGAATCATGATGTTCGCAGGTTTGATGTCGCGGTGAATGACGCCGTGGTCATGGGCATACTGCAGGGCCTCGGCCACCTTGGCGGCTATTTTAAGGACAGTGATCAGTGGCAACAGCTTTCCTTTCTTGGTATAGGGCACCAGATCAATGCCATTGAGATATTCCATGGTGATATAGGCCAGATCATGCTCGTCACCGGCATCGAAGATGGTGACGATGTTGGGGTGATTGAGCATGCCGGCAATTTCAGCTTCGTGGAAAAAGCGCTCTTTGACCTCTTCGAGTTCGGTGGCCTCAAACTCCTGCGACAATGCCATGGTTTTGATCGCAACCTGACGATTGATTTTCGGATCCCTGCCCAGATAAACCGTGCCCATCGCACCTTTACCCAGTTCGGAGATGATTTCATAACGACCCAGTGTCGGAATGGTGTCGCCGCTGCGCAGAATGGTGGACAGTCCGATGCTGGAGTCGCCGCTGGAAACCGTGTCTTTACTGTTATTGGCGCTGATCATGCGCATCTGGATATCTTTATAAGCACTGTCGTGTTTGGCCATGTGCTGATACACATTGACGGCTTCCGCATATTGGCGTTTACGTTCAAAGGCCAGGGCAAGATTATAGAGTATGGAGAGCATATCATCATCAAGCGGACAGATGAGGAATTTTTCAAAGGCCTTTTCCAGCATGTTCTGGCTCTGGAATGAGAGGCCGAGCATTTTATTGGTTTCATCCGGGTTGGAAACAAAACTCTGCGCATGTTCATTGATGCACAGATACTGCTTTAAGGCAAAAGCCGCGTGGCCGATGAGCAGTAACAGTGCGGAGCTGACGACCTGAATCCATAGTAGTTGACTGGTCAGCAGGATGAAGGCGCTGGCCATGATCAGGATGAATAGTGCCAGTGACATGAGCGCGGCTGGTTTTGTGGCTGTTCCGGGTAACAGGAAGGTCAGATAACAGGCGATCAGTAGCAACAGGGCAAGCTCGGCGGTAAGTGTCCATCCCGGGCGTTTGACGAACTGTTCGCTGAGTATGCTTTCCAGTACATCGGCGCACAGCAGGCTGCGTGACACTCCGCTTGCCATAGGCGTGGAAAATGAATGGTTGGCCTGGCTATTGGAGCTGATCAGCACAATCTTGTTGTTAAACAGTTGGTCCGGGACTTTTCCGCTGAGCAGATCCTGGAGTGAGTAGGTGGGAAATGCACTATAGAAGGAAGACAATATTCTGCCCTGCGGGTCAGTCATGATATTGCTTGCCCCCAGTTCAATATCCAGCCCCAGATTAACCCTCAGGTCGTCTAAAGGGATGTTCCGGACTTTGGCGGCCAAAGCCAGCGCCATGGATGGAAAATATTGGCCGCCATAGGCAAAGATGAGTGGTTCACTTCTGAATATACCATCGCCATCACTGCTGATGCTCATATGGCCGAGGCCTGCAGCAGCACTCATCAGTTCACGATAGGGGTAGGTCAGACTTGCAGCAGATACAGCTGAGCTGTTGGTATCCACGCTGTTGATGTGTTTGATCGCAGCAGCTTTGACGTAGTCGGGCAGAGCGCTGCCGCTAATGTCGCCCGGCTCGAAAAATATGGGCATCAATGTGTTGCCTGAATGCCGGACTGCCTCAGTCAGCTTGTTGAGATGATTCGAACCAGCCTGAGCCGGTTCACTGAACAGTATGTCGACAGCAATAAAACGGGCACCTGCATCGGAAAGTTTATGAATACTTTTTGCAATGAGGTTCTGCAGTTCTGGCTGGTCTTTACCGGCGCTGTCAAAGTTCAGTAGTGCGATGTCGCCACGGGACGGATGGTCGTTGGCCTGAATGGCCAGATCATAGAAAGCGAACTCCACTTTTCTGAGCAGGGAAAAATCACTGGCATACGCAGCAATGAACAGGAAGGAAATGATGGCGCCGATAAACCAGTCTGATTTCCAGATAGCGCCATACTTCAATGGATAATCTCCTTCGCGGTGATGATCATACCTGTGTTCAGATAGTCAGGCATATTGGCAATATTGTGCTTTTGGCGCAATAGCTCGCAGTGAATTTACTCTTGCCTGTGGACGAAGGTGCTTTTTTATATAGTGAACAATAAAAAAAAATGCCTTTAGACATATTGACATGGGTAGGTCTGCTCCGTACGGTTCGCCGCGCTTATTCCCTGATAGTTCAGTTGGTAGAACGGTGGACTGTTAATCCATATGTCGCAGGTTCGAGTCCTGCTCAGGGAGCCATACAGAGAAAAAGGCGGATACTCAAAGAGTGTCCGCCTTTTCTTTTTTATAGCTCAAGCGGGCGTAATGTAGACTCTTCTGCTGTTGTCCAGTTCCTTATTGGTTTGTGACCCTGTTAATACTTCTGACGGTTTACACCAAAATATCGAGCACGCTCCTGCACAAAGCCCCATCTGGAAGAAGGAAGTCCTGCGCTACCGCTGCATGCAAATGCGGCGACCATCTTCCACAAGCTTCAATTTCGCATTGAGTCGCCCCGTTCCATCTCAGCGTTGCTGTGTCCATCTCTCTGGCAATACTTCATTTCCGTTAATGAGTTGCCGCAAACGTTCCGGCTTGAGTTTTTTTAAGCCAGACGCTCCGGGATGAACCGGGACGGGATGCTCGGGCTGTCGTATGTGACATGATTGATTTACACCCATTGAATTTAAATAATTTTCTGGTACTGCTTGGGATATGCAAGCTATCAATTGCTCAGGAGTGCAGTCTGATGCGTGTAATGAGTGCGTATGAAGGCCTTTTGACTGTATGGCGCTCATTTGCTGTATTTGAATATTTACGCTGACACAATCACATATTGTTGAAGATTATTTGATTCGTGTCACTGACAGTATGACAATCGTGTGACACGGCGAGATTGATTTATTTGATATAATAGATAATGTGCGGCTGTGTCTTTTTGTTTCACTGTGACTGGGAAGGAACTGGGGTGGTTTAGATGAATGTATTCTTATTGAAAAAAATAAAAACTATATTTATGGCAATGTTACTGATTATGGCTTTTGATGTTTCAGTTGCACAGGCCGAAATTGGTGATCGTTTGCAGGTGACGCCTTCAAACGCGTCGTTATATGCCGGTCCGTCTTCAACGTCTTCGAAACTCGTTGGGCTGCGTGGCGGCGATCAAATGGTTGAGATGGAGAGACAGGGTTCCTGGGTTTTTGTAGCAGTGAAAAGTACGGGTGCCCAGGGTTGGATTCAGGCCTCGCAAGTTCATAAGCCGAGAGCCAAAAGCACAGTGCAAAAGACGTCTTCCTCTGCAGCCAAGGCAGTGACAGTCAAATCCGAAGCCGTCGTGGAAGAGGCAGATATCAATACAACATCCAGACAGGTCTCCCTGCTCGATAAGGGATTCAAGAATGGCATCATGTTTGAGGGAACTGCAGGCACGCACGCCCAGTCATTCTTCTTTGATTCACCACTGGACAGCAGAATCACAGGCGGCAAATTCAGACTGCTGTATCGCGCTTCTCCTGATGTGCACGAAAAATCAAACCTTCGTGTTACTGTCAACGGCAAGCCTTACAAGCAGGTAAGCCTATCTCCTGATGGTGGTTTGCATGAACTGGATGTGATGTTGCCGGCCTCCGCATTTCATGGTGAAAATGCAAAAGTCGAAATCCGCAGCACACTGCTGGTTACAGAAGACCGCTGTTTTGATGACCGCATCAGTGGCGCGTTCCTGCATCTGTTGCCTGAATCATCACTGACGATTTCCTACCAGTCGGTAGAACGTTCTATTCGTGATGCGTGGCGTATGCTGCCACAGAATGTTGCGATCAGTATTTCCGAAGGCAATCTGAGTCAGGGCCAGTTCGCCTCTACGCTTGGTTTGATGGCGCTGCTGGTTGAAGATGGCAAAGAAGTTACCATCAAACGCCTGCCGGAAGTGGGCGATATCGTTGTTGCACCAAAAACCGAACTGGAACGGATGATTGACCAGAAGCGTCTGAGCATCGGTGAAGATGGATTGGTTGCCGATATGGGCAAGGCGCTGGATCATGTCAGCAACCTTGCATTGATTAATCTGCAGCACCGCACTGCGATCGTTGTTACCGACCCCTATGATGTGCAGCCGATGTATCTGCTGAGCAATGAATGGAAATTGCTCAGTGCAGGCCAGGGTTACCGTGTTTACAGGCCGGATGATCTGCGCATCAAGCTCGGTTTGTTGGGCGAGCAGGGCGACGCCGGCTATTACTCTCTGCCATTGTCCAAGCTCGGTTTTGAGCCGGGTGTGAAATACATTACGCGTGAAGCCAGCTGGCAGATGGTGATTCCACCATTCACCTTGCCTGTTGGAACCAGACCTGACTTCCTGAGCCTGAATATTATTGCGCCGGTGCGTTGGGAAAATGATCCGACTTTTGAAATGTACGTGTTCCTGAATGACGTCATGGTGAAGTCAGCCCGACTGGAAAATAGCGGTCTGGTAAAGAATTTTACCATCAATTTGCCGTCTGAATATCAGAAGCAGTACAATGATATCCGTATCGTTGTGCAGCATGATGTGGAGCAGGGCGACTGCCGTGGCGTGATGCCTCACGATTACATCCAGATTACGCCGGACAGTGCGCTGGTGGTGAAAAAGAATGATGATGCTGCACCGACCAAGTTCTCGGACCTGACCAACTACTTCTCGCAGGGCTTTGATACTTATCTTGAAACGTCATTCCTGCAGAATCCCGAACGTGCACTGCATCTGCTGGCCAGACTTTCGGCAGATTTCCCGCTGTTGATCGATCACACCAGACTGACGTTTGCCGGTGCAGGTGATGTGCTGAGTCCGACGAATCCGTTTGTGGCAGTGGGTAACTTTGCCCTGGCTGACGATATGCAGGCACCTGTACGCTTTGATCGCGGTCGTGTGAAAATTCTCTCACCAAATGGCTCGTCCTATTTTGATGTCAGCGAACTGACCAGTATCACCGTTGCAGAGATTGTCAAAGCACCGGCGGCATACGGTCTGTGGGTCAACCCGTCCGATGCATCCGATATCGCTGTAATGGAACGCCTTGAACTGACAGAAGACGATGTAGCCTTTATCGACTCCATGGGTGTTATTAAAACCCTTAACAGCCGGGAACCATCGCTGGCACAGGTCTATTACCCTGATGTGGAAGACTGGTTCGATGTGTTGGGTAAATATCGTTTCTGGCTGATGGTGCTGTTGTGGTTCCTGCTGACCATGGTTGTGGTATACCTCTATCGTATGTCCAGAGCCAACAAGGTTGCCCGTGAGGAAGATGATGCGCTTTATCAGGCTGAGGAAGCGCGCATGCAGGGTACTTCTGCAGCTCATATGCATGATGACTACACTGTTCATCCGGGTGACTCACTGGACCATCTTGATGAGAAAAGGTAATCGCTGCTATGAGCCAGTCCGGAGGGGGGGCTAAGCCTCGAATTGGTGAATTGCTGATGGGCCGTGGGCTCATCAGCAATGACCAGTTGGAGCAGGCACTGCTTCTCCAGAAATTAGAAGGTGGAAGGTTGGGCGATATTTTCCTGGCAAAGGGCTGGGTAAGCGCTGTCGATTTCTACGATGCTTTGACCGATCATTTCCGCAGAGGACGTATTGGCGACCTCTTGCTTGAACGGGAACTGATTACTGAAAAGCAGTTGTTAGAAGCCGTTGAGACTCAAAAGCACTGGGGCACGCGGCTCGGGGATATTATCCAGGCCCGAGGCTGGGTGAAGCCATACGTGCTGGGTAAGACGCTGTCCGAACATTTCGAAAAGCCTAACGTTGATCTGTTGCGTGATCGCATTGATGAGTCGCTGATTGATCGTGACAGTCTCTCCATCTATTCAGGAAACCTGTTTGTGCCGTGGCGTCGCCAGGGCGGCCTGCTCAAGGTGGCCGTGGTGGATGTCAATCCACAGCTGTTGAGAATGGTGGATCAACTGGTGGGCGAGCCCTTTGATATCGTTATTACATCGAAGTTCGACATTATCTGGGTGCTGCAGGAGATCGGGAATCAGTTTTATACTGAAAAATCGGTACATGAACTGGCCAATAGCAAACCTGAGTTTTCTGCCAGTGAGGTGTTCACGGCGAAACAGATTATTTTCCTGTTTATCTGGATGACCTTTAGTGTGATCACCGTGACAATCTGGCCGGTAAATTCGCTGGTGCTGTTTAATGTACTTATTTCCGTCTTCCTTCTGTTGAACTTCGGCCTGCGTATTGTGCTTACCTGGGTTGGCGGTGATAAACACTTTGATAATCTGGTGACGGATGAAGAAGTGCTGGCCGTTGATGAGCGTTCACTGCCTGTATATTCGATTTTGCTGCCGATGTACCACGAAGCGGCAACCCTGCCGAATATTGCCCAGGCACTGCGTTCGATTGACTATCCGCTCTCCAAACTTGATATCAAGCTGATTCTCGAACACGATGATGACGAGACCATTGATAAGGCCAAAGAGCTGGGGCTGGAAGGCATTTTCGAGATTATCCGGGTACCTGACTCGCTGCCTAAAACCAAACCGAAGGCTTGTAACTACGCTCTGCACTTCTGCCGTGGTGAATTGGCAACCATTTATGACGGAGAGGATGCGCCGGAGCCGGATCAGCTGAAAAAAGCCGTCATCGCGTTCAGGAAAGCTCCGGAAAACACAGCGGTGATTCAGGCCAGGCTTAACTACTTCAATGTGGCGGAAAACTGGCTGACCCGAATGTTTACCATGGAGTACTCGCTCTGGTTTGATTTTTACCTGCCGGCACTTGATGCCCTGCGCATTCCGATTCCGCTAGGAGGCACTTCCAATCACTTTAAAATGGATGTGCTGCGTGAAATGGAAGGCTGGGATCCGTACAATGTTACAGAGGACTGCGACCTTGGCGTGCGCCTGACACAGGCCGGTTATCGTGTGGGTGTATTGAACTCCACAACGTTTGAAGAGGCGAATAACTCTATTCCGAACTGGATTCGCCAGCGCTCGCGCTGGTTGAAGGGATATATGCAGAGTTACCTCGTGCATATGCGCAGTCCGATCAAGCTTTACGGGAAGCTTGGTTTTGTCGGGTTCTGGGGCTTTCAGTTTTTCATTGGCGGTACGATTGTCAGTGCGCTGCTGACGCCGGTTATGTTCTTTATGTATATCCTCTGGCTGGGTACCAGTACGACGATGTTTGATCCCTATTTTCCGCCGGTTGTACTCTATATCACCCTGTTCAACCTGCTTATTGCCAATGGCTTTTTGATCTACCTGTTTATGCTCAGTGGATTCAAACGACGTTATTTTTCACTGATTCCATGGGCCTTGACGGTCCCGCTGTACTGGCTGCTGCAATCATGGGCCGGTTACAAAGGTTTCTGGCAGTTGATTCATAATCCGTTCTATTGGGAAAAAACCCATCACGGCCTGACCACATTTGAGGTGACGCATGATATGGGGGCTGCGGCTAAATCCGCTGCTCGTCCTGCAGCATCAGGCTCTGGTGCGAAACCATGAGACAGCTTGTAAGTAGAACCGGTCTGGAAGGTAAGCTGTTTCTGGCTTTGCTGGTCTTGATGGTGACAGGTGTGACTATCTGGCTGCTGGCTCATGGCTTCATGTCAGACAGTGCTGTCAGTCGCTGGGCAACGGTTATTGCGGCTTTAGGCGCTGAGCAGGTTGTGCTTGAAAACTTTACCTTCCTCGCGCCCCATTTGCCGCTCTATTTGCTGGTGCCGTTTTATTATATACCGGGCCTGGACGGTGGCGCTGCACCCTACCTGCTGTCGATCATGGCATCGGCTGTCCTGCTGTTTCTTTGGGGACACCACCTGAAAGAGGTGAAACTTAGCCAGACCAGACTGGCCCTGCTTGGCTTGCTGGTGGTGATTCATCCGGGCTTTTTGTGGGCGGCAACATCGGGCTCCCATATCGCCCTGAGTATGGTTGCGTTTTATCTGCTCTACCGTGCATCCCAGCATATTATTTCTGACCATGACATCCACTCCTATATTTCAATGGCAGTCACCTTTGTGTTTTTCTTCTTTATTGATGGCTCAGCGGTGTTTATTTTTGTGGCGCTGATTCCGCTGCTGGTGGTGATTGCACCGTTGCGCACGATCATGGTATCACCGATGGGCCTATACCTGATTGTAGGTACGCCGTTTGCATTTGCTGTTGCCACATGGGCGTATCTGAACTGGATTTTTGAAGGTTCCTTCATGCACTTTATTGAGCATGCAGATTCAATGTTCCTCGGTGGTATGCTGCATATTCAGGATTACCCGTGGTTGCTGGATTTTGGCGGTCAGTTCTTCAAGCCGTTGCTGGCTGCAACCGGTTACCTGCTGATTGCCTATCCTGTATCGGTTTACCTGTTACTGGATACGATCAACAACAACTACCGCTTCCGGGCCTCGTTTGTGTTGCTGCTGCATCCGTTGATCGCCATCGCAATTGCGACCAGCCAGTACTATCTGACCCATCCGTTTGAAATTCTGGCGCTGATCAGTGCGGGCCTTATGGCTGAGTTGACCTATGTGCGCATGCAGACGCGCCGCGAATTCGCATTTCTGATTCTGTTTATGGTGGTCAGTGTGGTCGGCGGCTGGTGGCTGTTTATCGAAACAGCCAACCCGCAAATGTCGCAATGGGTGCAGGCGCTTACCGGCAAACAGAGTCCGGATTCCAGTCTGGATGGTGATTTGCAGGTTGGCTTGTGGTTGAAAAAGAATCCATTGCCAACGCTGATGTACGAGAGAACCGCTTCCAGAGTGATTGCTGCCAGAGGTAATGCCGAGGGACTGGTGTTATCTTTTTCACACGATTTCAAATCGGCCATGCGTGAACGTCATCCGAATGTGCAGCAGATTGCCGTGCCTGAACCTCATTCAGTAGCAGGCAGACGCGATTGGCTGAATATTCGTTATCCGCATCTGTATAACCATGGTATGGATGGTTTCCGGCTTGTTTACGACAGCCTGGGCTGGCGGGTATACAGGAAGATCGGTGCGTAAGCCTACTTTTGTACTTGTATCCATGGCGATCATGGCATCATTGCTTGTCATGGGCTGTGCCGGGGATGGTCTGAAAAATCAGCAGATGCTGCGCGGCTTTAATGCATTGCAGCATAAAAATACCGGTTGGGATGATCCGAAGTCACGCAAATCGATACAGCAGCTTGCAGCGATCGGATCCAATGCGGTTGTGTTTATTCCCTTTCTGGAGCAGGAGAAAACCAATTCTCTTGAAGTCAGAAAGTCAGCCGCTGTGACCGATGTTCAGTTGCAGGCCGCTATTCGCTATGCCCGCGAAGCCGGTTTGAAAGTGACGATAAAACCGCAGATGCTTGTTCCCGGTTCATGGGCAGGGGCCATCAATCATGCCGACCCGTATAGCTGGCAGGCATGGTTCGACAGTTACTCAAAGCGGGTTATCGAATGCGCCCGCTTTGTATCAGGACAAGGCATTGATGCTTTTGTTATCGGTACGGAGCTGACTCATGCCGCCAGACATGCGCCATGGCCTAAACTGATCGCCCAGTTACGCGAAGTGCTTCCTGAGCCGATTGTATTAACCTATGCGGCACATAATATTGAAGGTGTGAAAGCATTCCCGCACTGGCAGTTACTCGATGCGGTTGCCTTGACCATGTACCCCTCTCTGGGGGAAACAGGCACAAAAGAGGAGATGCAGGTTTATGTCGATAAAGCTGTTGAAGAACTCCGTCTGGCAGTAGTTGAGATCAAACGGCCATTATGGGTCTTGGAGGTCGGTATGCCTTCGGCTGCCGGGGCTTCAGCCAGGCCCTGGGAGTGGCAGTCGTTAAAAAATGCAAAAGTCGATCTGAATCTGCAACGGGATGCACTGGATATCTGGTTGAGAGCACTGGATAAACCATGGGTGAGTGGTCTGTTTATCTGGGCCTGGTACAGCGATATCACATCAGGTGGGGCAGCTGATGCGGATTTTACGCCGCAAAATAAACCGGCTGAACAAGTTATAAGACGCTATTGGAAGTCATAGGGGAAGGGGCGTATATGAGGTTAGTGATAGTAAACAACAGAAAACCGATGACGATTGTAGCTGCGCTATTCACAGCGATGCTGGTTATGTCGGGCAAGGCTGAAGCCGGGGTTGGCATGCTGGAGCAGGGCGAGAGTATGGTGTCGACCAATCTGAGTTATACCGCTGCCAATAAACATTGGGATGTGTCGCGTAATGTGATCACCAATATCTGCAAGATCAGAAATATCGGTGCGACACTCGGCTATGAATACGGCTGGTCCTATTTTCATACGGTATATGCCAATTTGGGTATGGGCCACCGTCGTTGCGGGCAAGTAGGTCTTCGTGGCCCCGGCGTACAAGTTTCCGGCAGGAATACCGGCCTGGGAGATGTGGAGCTGGGCGTAAGGACACGATTTTCCGGCAACTATCTGGACAGTGCTGCATGGGAAGCATTTATGATTATTCCGACAGGTTACGACAACGGTAATCCGTCAGCCATTGGTAAAGGAACGCTTGGCGCAGGTTTGGGCGTTTTGCTCTCATCCGACCCCACGCATAATTTTCCGTTCAGAACCTGGGGTGTGAACTCCAGGAAATGGGGCTGGAAAGCCGGCTCAAAATTCACCTATTTCTTCAGCGGTAAAGGCAATACATTACGATCAGATGTGACAATCCAGTATGCGTTAACTGAAACGGACTTTGTCAGAACCGGTGATTTCTTCAGTCTGAGTCTGATTAACAGCATCGGATTTGCACGTGGCGGCGTACAGAATCAGGTTTTTGTCAATCAGGCACCTGCCGCTATGACCAGTTCGGATCAAACCTCTATTCAGCTCAGTTATTCACACTCCTTTATGGGGACCGGATGGAGTGCAAATGCTCTGATCGGCAAAGCACTTTTCGGACGTAATGCTCCGGTTTCATGGTTTGCCGGTATTGGCGCGAGCTACAGGTGGAGAGACTAAACAACATGATTGATAGAAAATCCCTGTTCGTCCGAATTGCAGCACTGTCTATTATGACAGTGACTGCAAGTGCCCTGCTGTTTGCAGCAGAGGGTGATGTCGATCAGTTGGCAGTTACTACAGCAAATGAGAAACAGCAGGCAGCCAGTGGCGTGGAAGTCTTTGAACTGAACAGCACTGTAGTTATTGCATCAGCAGCCGGGCCTGTTGCCAGTGCAGCGGATCAAACTGTAGTCGAGATGGAACAGCCGGTTATGGCAGTTGCGCTCCTGCAGGAGCCTGAGCTTACAGCCGTTGAAACAGTTGATATGCCGACGGCGGCCGGAGATAAAGCAACCCGTATTGCAAAAACCACGACGATCCGTTCAGGCCCCGGCTCACTTTATGATGTGCTTGGATGGGCCGGTACAGGTGCCGGAATTGAGACTCTGGAACAGCAGGGTCAGTGGTTGAAAGTGCGAATGACAGATAGCGGCAGAGTCTGCTGGATTGAGGCCGATGCCTTGCAGGCAGTTGCTGTTTCCCAGTCGGTCGAGGTTTCCACGAAAACTGAACCCGTGGTTGTCGAAACAACACCGGTTGATACACAGGCAGTAGAGAAACAGGTGACTGTGAGCAATGCAGTGGAAGCTGAGCCTGATGTGGTCGCAAAGGCTGAGGAGAGTGCTCCTGAATTAGCTGCGCAAGAGACAGCATCACTCCCGCAGGCAGATGTGGTTGTAGTTAAACCGGAACCGGTTGCTGCCGATACAACAGCGGTGGAATCCTCTGTTGCTGAAACCGGTACGGATGAAGCCGTTGCTCTTCCTGCAGTGGATACGCAGAGTAATGATGGTGCGGTTACGGTATTCAATACGGGTGGCGCTTCTGCAGTAGAAACCACTCAGGCGGAAGCACCGGCGCTCAAGGCAGAAACGCAATTGGCAGAACCTGTTGCACCGGCGGCTGATGAACTGGCGCCGATCGCTCAGGCAGAAGTAACACCTCCTGAAGTGGCCGCGCAAATGACTGAGCCTGCGCTACAGGCGGCTGAAGCCGCACCGCAGTCAGATGCTCCTGTAGCTGGAGAAAAATCAATAGCTGCAGAGAGTCAGCTCAATAAGAGTGAATCAGAAGCGCTAGCTACTGCACCGATTGAAGATAGTGCCAGTGAACCGATGCCGGTCGTCATCAGTACAGGCGAACAGGCCCCTGCAGCACTGCAGGAACAGAATGTTGTGGTTCCGGGAAGCGAATCATCGGCCACTAACAGTCTGCTCTTTTCCAATAATGCAAATCTGCGCGCCGGTCCTGATGTGAAGTTTGATGTTGTAACATGGGCCACTGCCGGAGCATATGCCAATGAGCTGAAGACCAGTGGCGACTGGATTCAGGTGCAGCTGCAGGAAAGTAAACGCATGGGCTGGGTGCATCGCAGCGCGATAAAACCGGTTGATGCTGTTGCACCGACAGCCACTTCCGTGGTTGAAGCTCAGCCTGCAGCAACGACTGTGCCTGTAGCAGCAGCGCAAGAGGAAGTGCCAGTGCCACAGCAGTCAGCTGCTGGCATAGGCGAAAAGCAACTGCTGCAAACAACAACGATGCGTTCAGCACCCGGGGCAATGTCAGAGATGCTGGGCTGGGCCGGTAGCGGAGCCATGGTAGCTGTACTGGCACAGCAGGACTCCTGGCTGAAAGTGCGTATGCTGGACAGTGGTCGTGTCGGCTGGATTGATTCCGCAGCTTTTGAGCCGGTTGCACCGGTTTCGCAGGAGGCTGCAGAACCCGCAGCTGCAGTTCAGCCGGAAACGCTACAGTCTAAAGAGACTCAGACTGCACAACCGATGATTGCCATCAGTGCGGATGGGCAATCTGCTCAGTCTGCAGAAACTCAGACGTCTGAGGTTGCAGACAAAACATTGCCTCAGACAGATCTCATCAGCTTTTCCGCCAAAGCCAACCTGCGTGCCGGCCCTGATGCGAAATTTGATATCGTCTCCTGGGCTGGAATCGGTGCATTCGCCAATCAGTTGGACTCCCGCGGTGAGTGGATCAAGGTTCAGATGCAGCAAAGCAAGCGCATCGGCTGGGTGCACAGGAGTGCTACAAAACTGGTTGCAAAAGCAGCGCCATCCACTGTCGATTCACCTGCAGTCGTGCAAGAAGTGGCACAGGTAGAACGCCAGGCAGGGAAACTCTATTTCTTCAAACAGACAACTAATTTGCGGGCTGCCCCCGGAAAACAGTACGACGTCGTGGCCTGGGGTGCACGCAACGAGACTGCTTCCGAAGTTGAGCGCAAGGGTGAGTGGAGTCTGGTGCGCATGACGCTCAGCGGCAGAGTGGGCTGGGTGTTTAACAACGATCTGGTAGAGGCTGAAACGACATCAATTGAGGTCCTGGCCAGAGCCAAAGCTGAAGAAAGTAAAAATGCACCGGCAAACCTGAACGGGGCAAAGAGCGGAGATGTCTTTGAGGTGCTGAAAACTTCAACGTTGCGCGTAGATGCCAGTGATGAGGCTGAAATCAATAGCTGGGTTGCCAAAGGTGATAACGTTGCATTGCTACAGCGCCGTGACGGCTGGGCCCGTATCAACCCGCAGGTGGATGGCAAAAATGTCGGCTGGATAAAAATTGATCTGTTGAAAGAGATTGAGCCGGTACAACATGCAGCAACCGGTTTACACATCATCGATAAACATAATATTGAACAGTATCGCAGCAGGATTTCGCACGGGCAGCCCTTCAACTTCTCTTATGCGGCACTGGAGCAGGCCCTCTACAAGGTTCCGGTTGAAGAGCTGTATATCAATATGGACGATGACTATCTGGATGCCGTGTTCAAAAAAGGCCTTTATGATCACTCCGAGTTCGATATCCAGATGAGAACCAAGGGTCATACGGTGGAAAAAACTTTGTTGGGTACGATTACTGTGCTCGGTAGTTCGACGCGCGTATTCGACAAGAAGTCACTGTTGATCAAGCTGGATAAAGAGGGCAGCCGCTGGTACGGGCATCGCAGGATTGCGTTACGTTCCATGGCTTCGGATAAAGTGATGATGCGTGAATGGATGGCCTGGAAACTGATGGCGGCCATGGGCATGAAGGTGCCGGAAGTGCATCTGGTCAGGGCGACGTTCAATGAGGGCAAACGGGTCGGACTGTTCCTGTCGGTTGAATGGATGGGCACTGAGTTTCTTGCTGCCAATAATATGGATCTAAGGGGTGAGTTTTATCAGCCGGTTGATGCCTCATTCTGCGGTGATTTGAACAGCTCTGACCGTATGGAGTTCTGTTTTGATAAAATTACGCCGCAGGATAAAAATTATGATTCACTGCGTGCGATGGCCAGGGTTGTCAGCCAGGCGCGTGTCGATGAAATGCATACGGTACTGGCCAAAGAGTTTGACGATGAATCGGTGATCAACTGGGTTGCCGTCAACGGCCTGGTTTCCGATGGTGATACCTATAACAAAAATTACTGGTTACACCGTGATCCCACGCTGAACAAGTGGACGGTGATTCCGTGGGACTACAATCTGACATTCGGACGTACATACGATCCGTTTACCGAAAAGCCGTATAAAATCTGGAATGATAACTTCCAGTACTACTACCCGCCGGATGTGGGCGTGAGTAATCCACTGAAAGACAAGACGCTGCATAATCCGCGCCTGCGTTATCGTCTGGAACAAAAAATTAAACATCTGCTGGGCATTGAAGCAAATGGTCCGGAAGATACTTTCGGCTGGTTTTCTCCAACTGTCATGCATGCGCGTATCGGTAATCTTGCCTCGGTAGTCGGCAAAGAGCTGTATAAGGATAACTTCATTACTTACGGTGAAAAGGAGTTCACCAAGGTTTATGAATCGCTGATGTATTTTGTGACGGCGCATGACAACTTCCTGGCCCGCAAGCTGTTTGGCAGTTACAGGTGGACACCGGTGGATCCCAAAGCCCCGGCGATATTTGACTGGCCACTGCCGGCCGAACTGTATGGGCATGGTTTTATCAAGCAGGGCCACGACTCCATTTATATGACGGATGAAGGCTGGGGGCTGTTTGCAGGGCAACTGGTGCTGAAGCATCCGGTAGCATCCACAACAGAAGTGAAACTGGATATCGAAGGCGGCAAGGTACCGAAATATTTGCCATCCGGTTATTCTGCCATGCGTTGTATTCAGCGCTCATGGGTTCTCTCGGTGGAGCCGAATGTTTCAACTACAGCCGATTTGATGGTTGAATATTTGCAGGAGAACTCCCGCAGGACCGAAGTGTCGGTATCGGTGCATGAGGACAAGCTTGAGTTGTGGATGTATGACGGCAATCGCTGGAAACCGGTGAAAACTGAAGTGAATGAGTATGCCAATACACTGAAGGCAACGAATGTGCCGATAACATCCGGTCGCAAGCAGCGCTTCGTGGCTTGCAGTCCGTTCTGACGCACTTTTGCGAGGCCGATGGTTTGTGTCCCCCATTTGGGGGACAGAAACTTTATGATCGTTTCTATAGCATGCCGCGCTCCAGCGGTTATGCAGTTAAAGCAGGTGACTTTTTTGTTGTTTGACTGATACTAACCGGATTCGTTTTTATGATTGGAATGGCCGTCGCTGTGATTGAGGTTGCACTGACAGAGCATGGATATACAGGCAAGTATTGGTGGTGTGGGGATATTTTGGCGAATTTAACAGGCAAAATCTGGAGTGATTTTAAAAGTCCGGAAGGCAAGGCGACCTTCCAGTTTGCTGTCCGGTTGTTTTTAATCCTGCTTGCCTATTATCTGATGAAACCTGTGCGTGAAGGTTTGATTCTTGATGGCGGCAGCGCCGTGATCCGCAGTTATGCACTGGCCGGTCAGGCAGCTCTGCTGCTGATACTGGTACCGTTTTACAGTCATATTATAAAGCACCTGCAAGGCGACAAACTGTTCCATGCTGTAACGATCTTTCTGGCCAGCAACATTATGCTGTTCTATTTCCTCGGTTCGGCCGGTTATGACATCGGGGTACCGTTTTTTATCTGGCTGGGCATTTTCTCTGTATTGCAGATTTCACAGTTCTGGACCATGGTCAGTGATTACCACTGTGTGGAAAGCGGCAAGCGACTGACCTCCTACATCGCCATTGGTGGATCGCTGGGTGCGATGATCGGTGCGATGGTTGCCAAGTTTATGTATCTGCAACTGGGATCTTACGGGCTGATGGTACTGGCCAGTGTCATGCTGGTGGTTGCAGTGCTGATACCGACCACCAATACCTCGATGCGCAAGGAATCGGCAAGCCATTCAGATGATGAATCCATCTCGCATCTGCTGGGCGGTCTCAAACGGGTGTTTGACACCTCCTACCTGCGCTGGATTGCGGCTTCCGTGGTACTGCTGAACCTGATCAACTCTACCGGCGAATTTATTCTGGCGGATTTTGTAACAGGTGAGAAAAGTGGAGATGAGATCGGTGCGTTTTATGCAAATTTCTATCTCTACGTGAATATCGCCACTCTGGTACTGCAGGCATTTGTGGTGCGTCCGCTATATCAGGCGATTGGCGTCGGGGGCGCGTTGATCAGCCTGGCTGTTCTGAACCTTGCCATGTATGTCTCTGTACTTGCATTCCCGGTGCTTGCCTGGTTTGCCATTGTGAAAATGGCTGATAACAGTATCGATTATTCTGTGGCCAACACCACCAAACAGATTCTGTTTCTGCCACTGGACCGTTTTACACGTTATGAAGGTATGCTGGCCATTAATACGTTTTTTACCCGTTTCGGTGATCTGATTCAGGGCGGCGTGATTATGCTGGTGATTTCCGTGCTGGCCTTGCCGACCATATTTCTGGTGGGCACCAATATCGTATTATGTCTGCTCTGGGTGTTTGTCACGTTTAATGTGAGCAATCGTTTTAAAGCCTGGACTGAAAAATCGGAAGCGGCACTGAACGTTGAAACAGAAGTAGAAGGAGGGGGACAAGTATGAGTCAGTTGATTAGAGGCGTTATTCTGGCCGGAGGTTCCGGCACACGTTTGTGGCCACTGTCCAGGCAGCAGTTGCCCAAGCAGTTTCTCAACATTAACGGCATTGACTCAATGTTAAGCACCACGATTTCGCGTTTAAGTCCGCTGATCAGCCGGGATAATGCCTGGGTGGTTACCGGCGATACACATGCCAGTGGCGAAGCGTTTTCAGAGCTTGATGGCCTGAATCTGATTCTCGAGCCGTGCGGTCGTAATACTGCACCTGCCATTGCTGTAGCCGCAGCCCTGTTCCAGGATCTGACCAAGGAAGATCCTGTGATGGTGGTGCTGCCTGCCGACCACATTATTACCAAACACGCGGCTTTTCAGGCGTGCCTGAAAAAGGCCGTAGCTGCAGCTGAAGAGGGCAAGCTGGTGACCTTCGGCATTGTGCCGAAACATCCGGAAACCGGTTTCGGTTACGTACAAACTGAAGCGGAAGATGCCGATGTATTGCATGTTTTACGCTTTGTCGAAAAACCTGATCTGGCCAATGCACAGCGCATGCTGGCTGACGGTAACTATTTCTGGAACTCCGGCATGTTTGTCTGGAATGCATCCACGATCCTTGAGGAGATGTGCACCTATCTGCCGGAAGTGTATGAAATATTGCAATCCATGCGTAAGCGCTGGAATAATGGTGAGTCGTGGCAGGAAGTGATCCGTACGATGTTTGACCAGATGCCTAATATTTCGATCGATTACGGTATCATGGAAAAATCGTCGCGCGTATCACTTGTCTCGGCTGATATCGGCTGGTCCGATGTGGGTAGTTGGGATGCGGTGCATGAAATGGCAGAACATGATGCCAATGGTAACGATATCAGTGGTAATGTGCTGGCGATCGACTGCAAAGGCTCATTGCTGCGCAGTGAAAAAAGCCTCATAGCGGCAGTCGGACTGGAAAATATTATTGCTGTTGAAACACCCGATGCCATCCTCCTGTGTAAGGTCGGCGACAGTCAGCGTGTTAAGGATGTGGTGGACGAACTTAAGCTGGGTAAAGGGAAATACCATCTTGAACATGTGACTGTGCGCAGACCCTGGGGCAGTTATACCGTGCTTGAGGGAACAGCAAGTGGTTACACGATCAAACGCATTGAAGTCTATCCGGGTGGCAAGCTCAGTTTGCAGTCGCACCAGCATCGTTCAGAACACTGGGTTGTAGTCAGTGGCACGGCCACAGTGACCTGTGGCGATCTGGTGAAAGTTGTGGCCAAAAACGGCAGCGCCTATATTCCGATCGGCGAAATTCATCGCCTTGAAAACAAGGGCCGGGTGCTCTTGCAGTTGATTGAGGTGCAGATTGGCGACTATCTGGATGAAGATGACATCGAACGCTTTGAAGATACCTATGGCCGTGTGAAAAATTAAACCGGCTACATTTGGCCTGCTGTCAGGAAAGTACTGAATAAGTCGAAATTTCCTTGCAGCAAGGCTCAGGCCTTGCAAAGATAATGGCCTCAGTGAGTATAGGCATTCATGCGACAGAACCTGTTTTTCTCAAAAATCGTCGGATTACTCCTGCTGCTGCTGTTTTCAAGTGCAGCTCAGGCTGATACCGGTGCGCTTCGGGATATCCGCTTGTGGACTGCGCCCGACCACACCCGTCTTGTTCTCGATCTCAGCGGCAAGATTGAATACGAGTTGTTCCGTTTGCACAATCCGGAACGTATCGTCATTGATATGCAGCAGACTGAGCTGAAAACCAGACTGAACCAGCTGTCGCTACCTGACCCGGTGATTCAGGAAATTCGCTCCGGAGTGCCCAAAACCGGCATGCTCCGGCTTGTGATTGATGTGAAAGAGAAGGTTCAACCACGTTCTTTTTTACTCAAACCCATGCAGGGTAAACCCTTTCGTCTGGTTGTCGACCTGATGCGGCCTGATCAGGCGAAAAAAGAGGCGATCACTGCCGATGTCAGCAAAAAACAAAAAGAACTGATCATTGCTATTGATGCAGGCCACGGTGGTGAAGATCCCGGAGCTATTGGCCCGCACAAGCTGTATGAAAAGGTGGTTACGCTGGCTGTAGCCAAAGAGTTGGCAAAGATTGTTGATGCAACGCCCGGTATGAAGGCAGTATTGATCAGGGAAGGCGACTATTTCGTACCCTTGATGAAACGGGTGCAATTGGCACGCAAGGCCAAGGCGGATCTGATGATCAGTATTCATGCCGATGCTGTCAGAACACATACTGTAGAAGGGGCGAGTGTGTATACACTGTCTGATCGCGGTGCCACGGAAGATAAGGCAGCCAGAGCACTGGCAGCCAAGGAAAATGCCGCTGATGAAGTCGGTGGCGTGGCTTTCGACCAGATTGATGATCCGGTGGTGAACAGTATTCTCGGCAAGATGCTGCGTACCGACAGTATAAACAGTTCGCATATGCTGGCTGAAACAGTCATCAGTAAAATGAAACATGCCGGACCAATCAAATATTCATCACCCAAACGTGCCCGTTTTGCCGTGTTAAGTGCGATGGAAATTCCCAGTGTGCTGGTAGAACTGGATTATATCTCCAACCCGGCGAGGGAAAGGATGTTGAAAACCAGAGAGCACCAGAAACTGCTTGCATCCGCACTATTCGATGCAAGTGTCGACTTCTTCCATAAAATGGGTCGTTTAAAGGACTCAACGGCCAGTGCGGTCGCTTCTGACGACACCATGTCACTGTTTGCCGGTAATTAAGGCATACAAATGGCTACTTCTTCCACATATCTGTACAAGAGGCTGCTGGGGTTCCTTACCCCTTATAAAGGGCGCCTGAGCATTGCCGTGGTCTGCATGGTTATTCTCGCCGCCTGTACTGCCGCTATGGCTTACATGCTCAAGCCTGTACTGGATGAAGCGCTGACCGGCACCAACCAGGAGCTGATCTACATTATCCCTGCATTGATTATCGGTCTTTACCTGATCAAGGGGGCTGCCTATTTCGGGCAGGCTTATACCATGGGCTATATTGGTCAGCGCGTCATTTTTGATCTGCGCAATATGTTGTACAAGCAGCTGACAGATCAGTCGCTGGCATTTTTTGCCCACCGTAAAACCGGTGAGTTGCTCGCTCGTCTCTCTTATGACGTAACGCTGGTGCAGTCGGCAGTCAGTACGGCAGTCACGGCTCTGATGCGCGATGCCATCTCCATAGTGTTCCTGCTCGGTGTGATATTTGTGCAGGACTGGTTGCTGGCTCTGATCGCTATGCTGGTCTTTCCGGCCATCATTTATCCTATTGCCCGTTTCGGCAGGAAAATGCGCCATGCCACACTGGATGGACAGGCTGCCATGGGTGACCTGACCAGTCTGCTTGAGGAGACCGTTGGCGGCATTCGCGTGGTCAAGGCTTTCGGCATGGAAGAGTATGAGCGGGGCCGCTTCCGCAAGTTTACCGGTGATTTTATGAGTCATCAGCTCAAGGTATTCAAGGTCAATGCTCTCTCTTTCCCGATCATGGAGTTGCTGGCCGGTTTCGGCATCGCCGGTGTACTGCTCTACGGTGGTTTGCGGGTCTCATCCGGTGAAACAACCGCCGGTACGCTCGTTTCATTCCTGGCGGCAGTGATCATGCTGTATGAGCCGGTGAAACGCCTGTCGCGGGCCAACAATGATATTCAGCAGGGTCTGGCAGCCTCCGAGCGAATTTTTGAAGTGCTGGATGAACCTGTGGATGTCGAAGACAGCCGGCAGGCGGCAGAGATGAAGCCGTTCACACAATCCATTCATTTTGAAAATCTGCAGCTGACTTATCCCGGAACCGATAAACCGGTACTTGATGCAGTCAACTTTACGGTGCATGCCGGTGAGGTTGTGGCGCTGGTTGGACGCAGCGGGGCAGGTAAAACATCGCTGGTGAATATGGTGCCGCGCTTTATTGATGCCAGTGCCGGTCACATCCTGATTGATGGTATGGATGTGCGTGATCTGACCCAGCAATCGTTGCGCAGCCAGATTGCACTGGTGACGCAGGAAATTATCCTGTTTAACGATACCGTTCTGAATAATATCGCCTATGGACTTGGCGGGGTAGATTTTGCCCAGGTTGAGGCTGTATCGCGTGCGGCCAATGCACATGAATTCATCGAAAAACTGCCCGACGGTTACAACACTGTTGTCGGTGAACGCGGCGCTATTCTTTCCGGCGGCCAGCGTCAGCGTCTGTCACTGGCGCGCGCATTGCTCAAGGATGCCCCGATTCTGATTCTTGATGAGGCAACCAGTGCACTGGATACCGAGTCCGAACGGCTGGTACAGCAGGCGATTGACCGGCTGATGCAGGGACGTACGGTGATGGTGATTGCCCATCGTCTTTCCACCATACGCCATGCCGACCGCATTATTGTGCTTGATCAGGGCAAGCTGGTGCAATCTGGCTCACACAATGAACTGTTGGCAGAGGGCGGCATTTATGCCGAGCTGTATCATCTGCAGTTTGAGAGTCACAGTGCTGATATATTGCTCAATAGCTCCTCAGGGGACTAACCCAGTCGTTTTATAGCTCCAGGATAATTTTAATTTTCTGTTATTTATTATGCCGGTATTGACTATCGGCATCATTGCTGTCCGGTTAAGGATATTGCATCAATAAAGTAGGCCTGAATTTCCAACGTTTATGGTACATTTGTAGTTATCCAGAGCCTCTTGCAAAAGTCTTCAAACCTGCTGAATTCAGCCTTTGAGAAGAGGCGAAAAAACTCCCTTCTGGTAGGGTAAGTCATCGACGACAACCAAACCAGAAAGGAGATCAAAGATGAATCATCTTCGAGAGGGATTATCACAGAGCTGGCTAATAATTCAAGGATCGCTGTTTCCATGGCTAGAGGAAGAGCTTGGACCGCTGACTGAGAAGCAGCAGCAATTTGTGACCATCCTTGAACTTATCCGGATTGAAGAGCATCTGAATGATTACTCTGGCGGCATGGGTCGCCCA
>MNWZ01000003.1 GCA_001871925.1 Zetaproteobacteria bacterium CG1_02_53_45 | reverse complement strand
GATAAAAAAGATGTCCTTGAGCTCGTGTCGTTTCCGTCTTTCAATGCGTGGGTCTTCAATAGATGAGAAATGTGAGATGATGGATGTGGTTGGAATAGTGAGTGTTTTCATGTTGTCAGGCTACCACAAAATGATGTATAAAGCATTGTTTTATAATGATAATTGTTATATTCGTGAAGACAAATTTCGACTAAGAAACACTCACTCCGTCTTAACCAAATTTAATCTGTTATTGTCGAAATAACCATTTTTGCAACCAATGGCTGCTCATGATTTTAATGCGATTGCCCTGAGTGAGCATATCTGGACTGTGTTAACACTGCCGGACAGGTTTTTCTCCTGGCGTATTCGCGGCAACGCCCTCTCCTGGGCGGTTGAACAGGCAGAGCTGTTAAAGCAGCCGTTTGACCTGATTGTTGCCACCTCGATGGTTGATCTGGCAACGCTGAAGGGGGTCGTTCCCGCACTCGCCGCAACACCCGCCCTGCTGTATTTCCACGAAAACCAGTTTGCCTACCCTGAATCAGGCCATGCCCGGAGCAGTGTCGAAGCGCAGATGACCTCCATTTACAGCGCCATGGCGGCTGATCGCCTGCTGTTTAATTCGGCTTACAATCGGGATACGTTTTTAAGCGGTGCCCGGGCCTTGCTGAAAAAGCTGCCGGATCACGCGCCGCTTTCGCTCATCGCGGCACTGCAGCAAAAAAGCGCTGTGCTGTGCGTGCCGATCGATGCAAGCTGCCTGTCGGACAAGGCAGACAGGGCTTGCGAGCCTGTCACGCTGGTGTGGAACCACCGTTGGGAATACGACAAGGGGCCGGAGCGGCTTTATCTGGTGCTAAAGCAACTCAAACGCTCAGGGCTGGATTTTCGCATTCACCTGCTGGGGCAGCAGTTCCGCCAGCAGCCCGAAGCCTTCAATCAGATCAATAGTGAATTCGGCACGCTGATTAAAACATGGGGTTATATCGAAAACAGGGCCGACTATCTGAAAACATTGCAGCAGTCCGATATCGTGTTTTCTACCGCCCTGCACGATTTTCAGGGTATTTCAATGCAGGAGGCCATGGCGGCAGGCTGTATTCCCGTGGCGCCCAACCGTCTGGCCTATCCCGAATACATACCTGAAACCCTGCTGGCCGACTCATTTGAGGCAGATGCCGGGCAGGATGCTGCAGCGATCGCGGCAGTGATGATGCGCGTTGCGAAACAGCGGGAGTTTTACCGTAATCTCGTACCCTGCCTGACGGAGTTGTCGTGGGGGCATATGGCGAAGTGTTACAGCGGCGAAATATCTGCCCTGATCACTCCATAACGGGCACGCCGGTGAAAGAGGCGTGGAATAGCATCAGGCAGATATAGAGCAGTGCGGCAAACACCAGAACAATGCCATCGCTCTTCAGCGCCAGAGCCTGGCCCTGCGGTTTCGCACCGCGCCGGTTGGCTGAAGCCATGTCAAACAGTGAATAGATCAGGAATGCGCCGAACAGCAGCACGGATGCCCTGTCTCCATTGGCCAGCAGATGGCCTGTGGCCCAGGCGGCGATGCCCCAGTTCATCGGGTGCGCAGTAATCATGCGCAGGCTGCTGTTTACATGCGATGAAATCAGGCAATAAAGCGCAACCATCATCAATAGCGCGGTGACATGTCGGCCCCAGAACGGGGGGTCATACCATGGTGTAAATTCAGCCTGTCCCATGCCGGT
Source organism: Zetaproteobacteria bacterium CG1_02_53_45 (assembly GCA_001871925.1). Lineage (GTDB taxonomy): Bacteria > Pseudomonadota > Zetaproteobacteria > Mariprofundales > Mariprofundaceae > Mariprofundus. The sequence continues at coordinate 16,301 of MNWZ01000003.1, read as the reverse complement.
GACAATCAGTGCTAGACCTGCAAGCGAGACCAGGGAGTAGAGCGCTTTGAACGGCTTCTCGCCCAGTTTGTCTTTTAATGCGCCGTGCATCGATGGTGCTGTTGGCAGCAGATGCATGGCAAAGAATACAAGCAGACCCGAAAGCAGAATATCCATTTGTTTCACCTCCAAATGCCACTATAGTGGATGGTTGCTGAGTTAAAAAGGAGAAGACCATGCCCCGATCCTGCTTTCGCCTCCTGTCGATAACACTGATGAGTCTGCTGTGCGCCTGCAGTCTGTTTGAAAGCAGCGCAGTAAAAGTGACTCAGCAACAACTGCTGGCGCGCATGGCGGCCCATGAAGAGATGCTGATTCTGGATGTGCGCACCGCAGGCGAATACAGCAAGGGTTATATCGGCAATGCGCTGAACATCGACCACCGGGAGATTGCAGAACATTTGACTGAAATCATTGCATTCAAGGACAAGCCTGTTGTTGTCTACTGCTATTCGGGCATGCGCGCGGGTCTGGTCGAAGCGAAGTTGATCGATCGGGGCTTCAGCAAAGTCCAGCATCTGGATGGTGACTGGTCGGCTTGGCAGGTCGCCGGGCTGGCTGTGACGATGCCGGGAAACCCTCTGATTGATTGATACTCTTTTGAGCTTTTACGCGTATAGTTAGCCAGCTTGTTGGCATAAAAACATTTCTGACTGTGAGAGTGACTTTATGATCTCGAAAAAATACATGACAGGCAGCCTTGATCTGACCAAACATGATGCAGGAACCGGTGCACACCGCTCACGCAAGCCGGTATATATGGATTTTTTACCGCCGTGTAACCACGCATGCCCTGCCGGTGAAGACATTCAGGCATGGCTGGCGCTGGCTCAGGCCGGTGAATACGAAGCAGCCTGGCAAAAGCTGCTCGAGAACAACCCGTTTCCGGCCATTCATGGCCGCGTCTGTTATCACCCGTGTGAAACATCATGCAATCGCGCATACACCGATCAGGAAGTCAGTATCCATGCCGTGGAACGTTTCCTCGGCGATCTGGCCATGGAAAAAGGCTGGAAACCGGAATTTGAGGCAAGAGCGGGCGGTAAACGCGTACTGATTATCGGTGCCGGGCCAAGCGGGCTCTCCGCCGCCTATCATCTGATTCGACTCGGCCATGAAGTGGAGATCCGTGAAGCGGGCCCGGTGGCCGGCGGCATGATCCATTTCGGTATTCCCGCCTATCGCATGCCACGCAAGGAGCTCAATCAGGAGATTCAGCGTGTTGTGGATATGGGCGTTAAAATCACCCTGGACTATCGTGTCGATGACGTGGAAAAAGAGAAGGCCGAAGGCGGTTTTGATGCAGTATTTATCGCGGTTGGCGCACATCTGAGTAAAAATATCGACATTCCGAGCCGTGATGCACGCAAGATGCTTGATGCGGTGAGTTTTCTGAAAAGCGTGGAAAACGGCGAAGATCTGCACCTTGGTCGCCGCGTTGCTATTTATGGCGGCGGCAACACGGCCATGGATGCGGCGCGTACAGCCAAACGACTCGGCGCCGAAGAGGCGGTCATCATCTATCGCCGCGATCGCGCCAGCATGCCGGCGCACGATTTTGAGGCTACAGAGGCCCTCGAAGAGGGCGTGAAAATCAACTGGCTGCGCACCATCAAGGAGATCGACTGTACCACCATGACTGTCGAGGTGATGGAGCTGGATGAAAACGGCAGGCCACAGCCGACCGGTCGCACCGAAACGCTGGAGACCGATGCGCTGATCATGGCGGTTGGTCAGGATACCGATACCGGCTTTCTGAAAAAGGTCGAGGGCATTGAATTCAATCGTGACGGCACAGTTGTAGTCGGTTCGGGTATGATGACCGGTGCCGAGGGCATTTTCGCCGGCGGCGACATGGTGCCAAGTGAACGTTCGGTGACCATTGCGACAGGTCACGGAAAAAAAGCCGCCCGTTATATTGATGCATGGTTGCGTGGCGAAAGTTATAAACCGGAAGCCAAACACCCGATTGTTGAACACGACAAACTGCAGCTCTGGTACAGCACGGAAGCGCCGAAACGTAAACAGGGCGAGCTTTCTACTGAGCAGCGTCTGGGCGGCTTTGAAGAGATTCTGCAGGGATACAGTGAAAAGGAAGCGTTGTTTGAAGCCAAACGCTGCCTCTCCTGTGGCAACTGTTTCGAATGTGATGGCTGTTACGGCTCCTGTCCGGAAGATGCCATTATCATACTCGGCAAAGGCAACCGCTATCTGTATGACTATGACAAGTGTACGGGTTGTGCCGCCTGCTTTGAGCAGTGCCCATGCCATGCCATTGAAATGGTTGATGAAAAGACTGACAGCGCAGCTCAGGAATAATTGGATATGGAGAAGGGGCCGGCTACCATGACTGATAAAAACAAAGCCAAACAGGTTACATTTGACGGCGGCACAAGTGTTGCCCATATCGCCTATCGGGTCAGTGAAATATGCTCGATTTATCCGATCACACCCTCATCCGATATGGCCGAGCTGTGCGATCAGTGGTCGGCACAGGGCAAACCGAACATCTGGGGGCAGGTTCCGGATATCATGGAGATGCAGTCCGAAGGCGGTGCCGCAGGCACGGCCCACGGCGCGCTGCAGACGGGTGCGTTGACTACCACCTTTACCGCATCGCAGGGTCTGCTGCTGATGATCCCGAATATGTACAAGATTGCCGGCGAGCTGACCTCGACGGTTTTTCATATCGCGGCCCGCTCACTGGCAACCCAGGCACTCTCTATCTTCGGCGATCATCAGGATGTGATGGCGGCGCGCACGACCGGTTTTGCCATGCTCGCCTCGGCTTCCGTGCAGGAAGCGCATGATTCGGCCCTGATTGCCCATGCGGTTACGCTGAAAGCGCGTGTGCCGTTCATGAATTTCTTTGACGGATTCCGTACTTCGCATGAGATCAACAAGATCAGCCTGATCTCCGACGATCAGATTAAAGCGATGATTGACGATGAGCTGGTTTATGCGCATCGCCGCCGTGCACTGAATCCGGATACTCCGTTTATCCGCGGTACGGCCCAGAACCCGGATGTCTACTTTCAGGGACGTGAATCGGCCAACCGGTTCTACAATGCAGTACCGGGTCTTGTGCAGGAGTCCATGGACCAGCTGGCAGGGTTGACCGGTCGCCAGTATCACCTGTTTGACTACTTCGGAGCCGAAGATGCCGACCATCTGATTATCATTATGGGATCCGGTGCCCAGACGGTTGAAGAGACGGTTAAGGTACTTAACGCACAGGGTGCCAAACTGGGGGTCATAACCGTGCGTCTGTTCCGCCCGTTTTCCCGCCAGCATCTGCTGGCCGCATTGCCGGTTACCGTGCAGAAGATTGCTGTTCTTGATCGCACCAAGGAGCCGGGCGCGTGCGGTGAGCCGCTGTATCAGGATGTCATGGCATCATTGGCCGAATCGGTGATGATCGGTGATATGGCAGCGCTGCCGCGCGTCATCGGAGGCCGCTATGGTCTCTCCTCGAAAGAGTTTACCCCGGCCATGGTGAAATCGGTGTATGACGAGTTGGCCAAAGCTGAGCCGAAGAACAATTTCACCGTTGGCATCAATGATGATGTGACGTTCACCAGTCTGGACGTCGATCGCAGTTTTATCATTGAACCGGGCAATGTCACCCGCGCGCTGTTCTACGGCCTGGGTTCTGATGGCACCGTTTCAGCCAATAAAAACAGCATCAAGATTATCGGTGAGAACACACCGCTGCACTGTCAGGGTTATTTTGTTTACGACTCCAAGAAAGCTGGTTCGCAGACGGTCTCCCACCTGCGTTTCGGCCCCGACCCGATTCGTGCTCCGTATCTGGTGGATTCAGCCAACTTTATCGCCTGTCACAAGGCCAGTTTTATTACCCAGGTGGAAATGCTGGACAAGGCGGCCAACAATGCGGTGTTCCTGCTCAACAGTCCGACTCCGGTCGACCGGGTATGGAGTGATCTGCCTAAACATGTGCAGCAGATTATCATCGACAGAAAGGTTGATTTCTACGTGATCGATGCCTCAACCGTAGCCCGCGATGCGGGTATGGGACGCCGCATCAACACCATCATGCAGACCTGTTTCTTTGCCCTTTCCGGTGTGTTGCCACGCGATGAAGCGATTGCGCAGATCAAGAAAGCCATTGAAATGACCTATATCCGCAAAGGCGCGGATGTCATTGCCCAGAACTTCAAGGCGGTGGATGCGGCTCTGAGCCATCTCAATAAGGTTGAAGTCACCAGCACTGTGACCAGCCATCATGATATGGATCTGATGGTGCCGGTACGCGCGCCACAATTTGTGCAGGACGTGACCGCTCCCATGCTGGCAGGCAGAGGCGATGATCTGCCTGTCTCGATGATTCCTGTCGACGGCACCTATCCGTCCGGCACCGCGCAGTGGGAAAAACGCAATGTCTCCGACTTTGTGCCGAAGTGGGAGCCGGATATCTGCATTCAGTGCGGCAACTGTTCGTTTGTCTGTCCGCACAGTGTGATCCGGGCCAAGTTCTACCATGAGGATCATCTGGACAATGCGCCGAAAGGATTCCCTTCCGCGCCGGTCTCCGCGCGCGGCTTCCCGGAAACACGTTATACGCTGGAGATATACCAGGAAGACTGTACCGGTTGTGAAATGTGCGTGCATGCATGTCCCGCCTTCGATCCGGATGACGAGAGCAAAACACGTAAAGCGATTAATATGACTGCTAAAGCGCCGATTCTGGAACAGGGGCGCAAGGACGTGCAGTTCTTCGAAAGCCTGCCGGTGAATGATCGTGCGACGATCGATTACTCATCGGTGCGCGGCGCCCAGTTCCTCGAGCCGTTGTTTGAGTTCTCCGGCGCCTGCTCGGGCTGTGGTGAAACCCCTTATGTGCGTCTGTTAACCCAGCTCTTCGGCCCGCGCCTGCTGGTTGCCAATGCAACAGGCTGCTCATCAATCTATGGCGGCAATCTGCCGGCTACACCGTGGACGGTGAACAAGGATGGCCGGGGTCCTGCCTGGTCGAACTCGCTGTTCGAGGACAACGCAGAATTCGGGCTGGGAATGCGCATTGCTGCCGACCATCATACGAAAATGGCCAAGCAGGGCGTCCTTGCGATGAAGGATCAGCTCGATGCCCAATTTGTCGATGAACTGATCCACGCGGACCAGAGTATCGGTTACGGGGTGACCCAGCAGCGCGAGCGCGTAGAGAAGCTGAAACTGGTGCTCGAAGGTATGGATGATCCGCGTGCCAGGAGCCTGCTCACCGTGGTCAGTCATCTGGTTCGCCGCAGTGTCTGGCTCATCGGTGGTGACGGCTGGGCCTATGATATCGGTTCATCCGGGCTCGACCATGCGCTGGCATCGGGGCGCAACATCAATGTGCTGGTGCTCGATACCGAGGTATACTCCAATACCGGCGGTCAGGCTTCGAAATCAACGCCAATCGGTGCGGTGGCGAAATTTGCCTCTGCCGGTAAACCGGTCGGCAAAAAAGATCTGGCGCTGCAGGCTATCTCTTACGGCAATGTTTATGTGGCGCGTGTTGCCATGGGAGCCAATCCGCAGCAGACACTGCTGGCCATGCGCGAAGCCGAAGATTATCCGGGCCCGTCCATTATTCTCGCCTACAGCCACTGCATCGCACACGGTATCGATATGACGCAGGGGCTGCATCAGCAGGATATGGCGGTGGCATCGGGTTACTGGCCACTGATCCGTTACAATCCTATGCTGCGTCAGGCCGGCAAGCGGCCATTCGTACTCGACTCGCCGACACCGAGCATCAAGGTGAGGGACTATGCCTATACCGAAATGCGCTACAAGATGCTGCAGAAGAGCCATCCGGAAGAAGCCGAGCGACTGATGCAGCTGGCACAGGAGTCTGCCGATCTGCGCTGGGCGACCTATGAGCATATGGCCGAGCAGGACCCGTCTGAATTCCAGCCGATGAAGTAGTCACTTCCTCTGCATCACCGGGGGTGGGGGGCACTTCGCATGATTCGCACGTTATCTGACAGGAGAAACAAATGGACTATGACATCCTGATCGTCGGTTCCGGCCCTGCCGGACAGCACGCCGCCTGGCAGGCTGCCCGCATGGGCAAGAAGGCGGCGATTATCGAGCGTAAACCGAGCATCGGCGGTGCCGGTCTGCAAACAGGCACCATTCCCAGCAAGGCACTGCGCGAGGCTGCCTATCTGGCATCCCGGACTGGTGTTCTGGGTATGCGTTCAGCATCCACTACCGGCCGCCATGGCATTCTGGCTGAGGCGATGCGTCGCAAGGATATGGTCATCATCCAGCAGGAATCGGTGATTGTGAAACGCCTGTTGAAATCCGGTGTTGCACTGATTCCCGGTGAAGCTTCCTTTGTCGATACCCATACGCTGGAAGTGATGGACGCGACCGGCGCATCCAGGCGACTGTCGGCCGAGGTGATTCTGCTGGCTACCGGTTCACGGCCTAGACGCCCGTCTGATATCCCCTTTGATAAAGAGACTGTGCTCGATTCCACCTCGATCCTGAAGCTGAAACGGTTGCCAAAAAGCCTGTTGGTGGTCGGTGGCGGCGTTATTGCCTGCGAATTCGTATCAATCTTTGCCGCCCTCGGCGTCGAGGTCAGTGTGGTGGATTCGCACGAACAGCTGCTGGCCTATTTGAGTGAAGATGTCGTGGGCGTACTGGCAGAGTCGTTCGAGAATATGGGTGTGCAACTGCACATGAAAGAGCGTGTGGTTGCCATTCGCAAGGAAGAGGGACGCACGCTGACACTGCTGGAGTCCGGCAAAAAACTCTATTCCGATGTTGTACTCTACGCGTTGGGGCGCGAACCGAACTCGCAGGGGCTGAATATCCCGAAAATCGGTCTCGAACTGGATCAGGGCTGGATTAGTGTCAATGAGCATTTTCAGTCCAGTCATCCCCACATCTATGCCGTAGGTGATCTGGTCGGCTGGCCGGCACTGGCATCGACCGGCATGGAGCAGGGGCGCGCTGCTGTATTACATGCCTTTGGAGAGAAGAGCCGGGCCATGGCGACTAACCTGCCGATGGCTATTTATGCCATTCCGGAGATTTCCTGGGTAGGTAAAACGGAAAAGGAAGCCAGACGCGATAATATCGCATATGTGGTCGGTCGAGGTTATTATAGGGAGACCGCACGGGGCCAGATTATCGGCGATGCCAATGGTCTGGTGAAGTTAATTGTGGATGCCGGGAGTCACAAGCTGATCGGCGCACATATTGTCGGAGAACATGCCAGCGAACTGATTCATACAGGTCAGCTGCTGATGCATTTCAACGGCACCGTACATGACCTGGTTGCCAACGTATTCAATTACCCGACGCTGGCCGAGTGTTACAAACTGGCCGCGCTCGATTGCCTGCATAAGCTGTAACCAAGCTAATAAAGGTATACTGAATTTAAGTAAGCATCAAAAAACCGTCTTGGCGGCCTTAAAAAAGGTTCTTCGCGGATACAGTCTCGGCAGCCTAGCGGGGGTCGAAGTCTTGTCCTTCAACCAATCCGCGATGATTCATTAGAAAGTGGTTATGCTAACCAGCTGATGCTGTTCAGTTGTTAGGCGTTGGCCATGCGGCGGCTGGAGGGGGTTGGTTTTTCCATCGGGCGCAGACCCAGTTTGGCAAACAGCTGCTGATCGTTCTCGGCATCCTGATTACCGGTGGTGAGCAGTTTTTCGCCATAGAAGATCGAGTTGGCACCGGCCAGGAAGCAGAGCGACTGCATCTCTTCGGACATGGCTTCACGACCGGCTGACAGACGCACATGAGAGCCCGGCATGGTGATGCGGGCAACAGCGATGGTGCGGATGAATTCGAAGTTATCCAGCGTTTCGGCGAACTGCGCATCGTCAGCCACCGGTGTACCCTCCACTTTCACCAGCATATTAACCGGTACGGATTCCGGATGCGGGTTCATACGTGCAAGCTGGGCCACGAGTCCTGCACGATGGCGGCGTGATTCACCCATGCCGACAATGCCGCCGCAGCAGATGCTCATGCCGTTGGCGCGCACATGTTTGAGTGTATCAAGGCGCTCTTCATAGGTGCGGGTGGAGATAATCTGTTTGTAGTATTCAGGGTCGGAATCGAGGTTATGGTTGTAGTAATCCAGCCCGACCTCTTTCAGGTGTTTGGCCTGATCTGCCGTGAGCATGCCGAGAGTGGCACAGGCCTCCATATCCAGTTCCTTGATTTCGGTGATCATATCGCAGACCAGTTCAATAGCTCGGCCTTTGGGTTCACGCCAGGCGGCACCGATGCAGAAGCGCGAAGCGCCCTTCTCTTTGGCAACCTTGGCTGCAGCGATCACCTGATCCTTTTTCATCAGCAGTTCGGATTCGACATCGGTGTTATAACGGGATGACTGCGGGCAGTACTTGCAGTCTTCAGGGCAGCCGCCGGTTTTAATCGAGAGCAGCGTGGAAAGCTGTACCTCATTGGCATCGAAGTTGGCGCGATGGGCCTGCTGGGCACGGAACATCAGATCATTAAACGGCAAGGCATACAGCGCCTCAATCTCGTCTACACTCCAGTCGTATCGCATACTTCTCTCCTGTTAAAACCCGCTGTTAACCTCGGGGCGGCGAAGGGTAAACGGCTTTGCCCCGTTCGGCAAAGATAAGTAGCAAGTTGCAGTGCTCCCGCAGCGCGACAGAGGCTTATGCCTGAGGCAGCAGCGGCAGGTAGGTTAAACGGCTGAGATAACGGCGAATAGTCAGTATATTGCCAGCGCTCATGGAGAGATATGCCATATCCAGATTGAGGAATGTGGCCGTCCATTCCGGGTCGGCAGCCAGCTCGCCGCAGACCGAGATCGGAATGCCGCTCTTTTTGGCTGCAGCTGCGGCCAGCATAATCAATTGTAACACGGCGGCGTGTCCGGACTTATACAGCCCTGCCATCTCATCATCGCTGCGATCCGATGCCAGTGTATACTGCATCAGGTCATTGGTGCCGATGGAAAAGAAATCGGAAGATTGGGCAATATCTTCTGCGGTCAGGGCTGCAGCAGGCACTTCGATCATGGCGCCGATAGGCGGCAGTGTTTTGAAGCCCAGTGCTTTACGGCAACCATCGGCCAGTGCAAAAACCTGCTCCATCTCTTCACGGCAGCTGATCATCGGCACAAGGATATTGACCGGCCCTTCCTGTGCCGCCCTGAGCATGGCGCGCAATTGTGCTTTCAACGGTTCAGGGTTTCTCAGCATGAGACGGATCCCGCGCAGTCCCATGGCCGGATTGGCTCCGGCATAGGTTGTACCTGCCAGGTCACGATAGAGCCATGGACGATCGCCGCCGACATCGAGCAGACGCATGGTGACCGGTTTCCCCTGCATGCGGCGTACCAGTGCAACGTATTGCTCAAACTGGAACGCTTCTCCGGGCAGGGTTGTTTCATTGATAAACAGGAATTCGCTGCGATAGAGTCCGATGCCATCGATGCCGATATGCTCTGCGACATCAAGCTCTTCGGGGAACTCGATATTGGCCATCAGTTTCATTTCGCGGCCGTCTTTGCTCAGTGAAGGTTTGAAGGCATAGGCCGCAAGGCCGCGTTTACTGAGCTGTATCGCCTCCATGAATTTGCGGTAAGCAGCCTGTTCCGCATCACTCGGATTGAGTACCCATAAGCCCTGCTCGGCATCAAGAATCAGAGTATCCCCGTCCCTGATGTCATCCAGGATGGTGGTTGATCCAACCAGGGCCGGCAGACCGATACCGCGAGCGACAATAATATTATGCGCATCGACACCGCCCTGCTCAGTGATCATGCCGGCGACACCGTGCCGCCACATGTTGACGATGTCGGAAACGGAAAAATCGTCACCGACATAAATAACAGGTTCATCGGCAACCGTGGTCTCCTGCAGGCACTGCCCGGTTGCAGGCTGGCCCAGCAGTTGCGCGAGAATACGACGCCCTGCCTGTTCCACATCATCCTTGCGGTTGCGCAGGTATTCATCTTCAACCTGTTCAAATACGGTCTGAATGAGGTCCATCTCCTGCCTGAGCGCCCACTCGGCATTAATACCATCTTCCCTGATGCGGTTGATGGCACTTTTCAGTAGTTCCGGATCGGCAATCAGCATGCAGTGTACATCGAGAATCAGCATCGGGTCGCGGGTGCCGATGTTGCTCAGGTGTTTGCGCTCAAGGTCTATCTCCTGTTTGGCAGCGGTGATGGCCTGATAAAGTCGCTTCACCTCAGGCTCAAGTTGCTCCGGCTGGATATGTTTTTCCGGAATAGGCTGGCGCCCGTGCAATAACTTTTGTGCCCGGCCGATAATAATACCTGAACTGGATGCGACGGCCTTGCCATCGCGGCGGTTTTCCGGCACCGGTCCAAAACGGGTGGGACTCACTCTCCCTCTCCGAAGCGGTTGTTGACCAGTGCTTCCAGGGCATCGAGCGCGGCATCGGCATCTTCGCCCTCGGCCCTGACTGTCAGTTCCGTACCCTTGCAGGCAGCCAGCATCATGATGCCCATGATGCTTTTACAGTTCACATCGATATCATCCTTGCCAAGCATGATTTCGCATTTGAAACGACTGGCTTCAGTGGCCAGTTTGGCCGAGGCGCGAGCATGCAGCCCCAGCTTGTTCTGGATTCTGACAAGCCGCTCAGCCATCGTTATCTCCCACCGCAGCGTAACTGCCTGTGTCTGATGTATCGCGCAGATGCGGTGCGACGCGCATATACATCCGACCGGATTCCACCACCTGCCCGGCCAGCTGCTCCAGATCACTCTGTTGATTACGCAGCCCTGCAGCCTTGATCAGCAGTGGCAGGTTAAAGCCGGATACCACTTCAACGTGGCCGCCGCACAGACAGCCCATGGCAATATTGCACGGCGTACCGCCAAACATGTCAGCCAGCAGCAGCACGCCCTGGCCTATATCACAGGCGCGTATTTTGGCCTTTAACAAGCGGGTCAGCTCATCCGGTGGCACGTTGTCGTACACATCCAGCGTTTCAATCAGTGGCTGTTTCCCCACCACATGTTCCATGGCGCTGAGCATTTCGCTGGCTATGCGTTCATGGCCAATCAACACGATGCCAATCATGGCTGCGACAACACTTGAGGTTTTTTGACGGTGCTCTGATGGCTGATGCCTAACTCCCTGTGCTGTACTGTCGGTTCAGACCAGCCCTGTTGATTCAACCAGCAGGCAATCTGTTCGGCCATATACACCGAGCGGTGGCGGCCGCCACTGCAGCCCATGGCAATGGTGAAGTACTGTTTACGCTCCTTGCGCACCAGCGGCCACGCGAATGCCAGCCAGCGCTGAATATGCAGTTCTGCCTCTTTCACATCTTCATAACTTTCCAGAAAGGAGATTACATCCGGATCGCGCCCGGTTTGCGGCGCCAGTTCCGGCTGGTAGTGCGGGTTGGGCAGAAATCGCATGTCAAATACGATATCGGCATTGGCCGGCAGGCCCTGCTTGTAACTGAAAGAGACGACCATGCAGATCATGCGGTTTTTTTTCTCTCCGGGTTTGAGACAGAACAGATCCACCTTTTCGGCCAGTTCATAAGGCGTGAGGTGACTGCTGTCGAGCACCAGGTCGGCCATGTTCCGGATGGGCTCAAGGCTTTCCCGTTCCAGCCTGATTGATTCCATCAGGTCGCTGCCGGCAGGAAACGGATGCCGGCGTTTGACCGTGGAGAAGCGGCGCCTTAATACCTCGTCTCCGGCTTCGACAAACAGTAGCTGCCACTGTTCATGATTGGGGATGTCCTCGATAGCGGCGCGAATAGCCCGCGCAGTAAAGCCGCTGCGCGAATCCAGGCAGACTGCGGCCGGCTGTTTGCGCGACAGCATGCTGTTGGACCAGTCGCGCAGCAACTCCAGTGGCAGATTATCGGTACAGAAGAATCCTGCATCTTCCAGCGCATGCAGGACGGTACTTTTTCCGGCGCCGGCCAGACCGCTAATCAGTATCATATGCAATCTCTAGGCTCCTTTGTCGATCTTCTCTTGCAGCGAATGAACGAAATCATTACCGCTGTTAATGCCGCGCTGTTTAAGCAGCTGGTTACGTGTAGCCACCTCTACCAGCACAGCCAGTGAACGGCCGGTCCGGATAGGGATGGGAACACGCGGAATTTTCACTTCAAGAATCTCCGTTTCACCATCTTCGCCCAGTACGCGGTCTTCGGCAGCCACCTGATCCCAGGGCACCAGCTCCACCACCATGCGCAGCCGCTTGGTGTCGGTAATCGCCGCAGCACCATAGAGGTCGCGAATGTTCAGTATGCCAATGCCGCGAATTTCCATGTGGTAACGCAGTGTGTCAGGGCTTTTGCCGACTATGGTGGTCGGACTGCGGCGTGAGAATTCTACCATGTCATCGGCAATCAGGCGGTGGCCACGGGAAATCAACTCCAGGCCGATTTCGCTTTTACCAATGCCGCTGGAGCCGGTGATCAGGACGCCCAAACCGAAAACATCCATATAGACGCCGTGCTGATAAAGCACCGGCGCCAGCCGCTGGGAGAGGTAAAGCATGATGTTGGTCATAAATGTTGAAGAGGGCAGTGGTGAAGACATCAACGGTGTATCGGTACGTTTTGCCGCTTCAAGAATAATGTCAGGCAGGCTCTGATAACGGGTCACCACGACGCCGGCGAGTCTTAAATCAAACACAGTATCAACAACGGCCTTTTGTTCCTGTGCCGTGCGGGTGGCGAGGTAATGCAGTTCGGTCTGGCCGATCACCTGCAGGCGGTAGTCACTGAGGTGCTCGATAAACCCGGCAAAGGCCAATGACGGTTTCTGTATACGGGGGTGATCAATGTAGCGATCCAGACCGGCCTCTCCGGCCAGCAGCTGCAATTGTGCAGCTTCACCCTGTGCGGCCAGCAGTTCACGGATGGTGATACGGCGGGCCTGAGTCATTACTCTTTTTTCACCAGTTCGGAAAACATGGTTGCTATGTCATCCGGATTATCTGCTTGCAGGATGACATCGCGCATGCTTTTTTGTTGCAGGGTGCGGGCCAGTTGCGCCAGCAACTCCAGATGCTGGCGGTCATCCGAATCGGGGACCAGCAGCAACACTGCGATGTGCACGGGTTCACCGTCGATCGAATCGAAGTCGACGCCTTCAATATGGCGGCCAATCGCAATCATCGGTGCCTGCAGGTCGGGCATGCGGCCATGAGGTATCGCTACCCCGTGACCGATGCCCGTGCTGCCAAGGTGCTCGCGCGCCATGACGACCTCCATCACCCGGTCAGGGTCGATGGAGGTCAGTACATTGGCAATCTCGGTAATCAGGGCTCTTTTACCGGTGGCCTTGCAATCGAGCAGTACATGTTCAGGCGTTAGCAAGCGCATAGTTATTGTATTGATCAGGCCGTTTCCGGCTCAATCCAGCTTAAGGCGCCGTCAGGACGGCGGTATACTGCGTTGAGCTGCTCGGTCTGCCCGTTGGTGAAGAACAGAATGTCGCGGCTGCCCAGTTCCAGCTGCATCACGGCTTCGTCCACGCTCATCGGTTTGGCATCAATCTGCTCATGACGCAGCGTTTCAGGCTGGTGATCTTCAGTCAGCTCCTCCTTCTCACTGGCCATATCAAGAATCCTGTGCGAAACCTTGATTTCACGACCCACAGGGTCGCCACGGTGACGGCGCAGCTTGGCCCGGTAGCGCTTGAGCTGACGGTTGAGTTTATCTACAACACCATCAATTGAGGCATACATGTCTTCTGTTTCATGGGTTCCGTGAATGTTGATGCCACTGGCCTGCATGCTTACTTCACAGCGTTGACGGAACTTCTCCACCGAGAGCACGACATGAACGTCTACGACGTGGTCGAATGAGTGCTTCAGGTGTTGCAGCTTGTCATCCACATAAGCCTTAAGCGGCTCTGTGAGATCTACATGACGTCCGGTGATGGATACTTGCATGTTGTTACCTCCGCTTTTGTGTTTGTCGTAATGAGATCCGCATCTCACTACTATGGGAAAGAGATTCTCTTTCCATGCTGATATGCGCGCATATCAGGGCTAACGCGTTTTGGTTCCGCGCCGCCGTTGGCTGCTTGGTGGCAGCCCTAACTGTTCACGATATTTCGCCACTGTTCTTCGGGCGATCTCAATACCTTCTGCCTGTAGTCGATCAGCAATAGCCTGGTCCGAAATGGGGCGGCCCGGTGGCTCGGAGTCAATCAATGCTTTCACGCGCTGCTGAACACGATAGACCGATATCGTACCGCCACCACGTGTGGGAAGGCCAGCAGAAAAAAAGCGCCTGAGCTCAATCATGCCGATCGGTGTGTCGGCATATTTACCGTTGGTGACGCGCGAAATGGTGGATTCGTGCAGCCCCACCTCTTCGGCCACATCCTGCAGGGTCAGCGGCTTCAGGCCCAATACGCCATACTCGAGAAATGTGCGTTGGCGCTGGGCCAGACAGATGGCCACTTTCATCAGCGTTTCGCTGCGCTGATCCAGTGCATGCAGCAGCCATTTGGCCTCTTTCATGGCCTGGGACATGAACTCCTTGTCCTTGCCCTTCCACTCATGATTTTTCCAGCGCTCATTGATGCTGATGCCGCGCCAGCCTGTGCCGGGAATATCGACTTCGATCTTGTTGTCATTGCTGCGCCGGAAGATGATTTCCGGACGAATGAAGTAGTTGTTGTCTCCGCGCAGACCATGGCCGGGGAACGGATCAAGGCGCCGCATGCGGATTCTTGCCTGAGTGATGATTTCAACATCGCATTCGGCCTTCTCAGCCAGTTCGGCATCCGTAGCCAGCAGAGAGTCGGCAAAATGCAGCAGCAGACGTTTGACCCAGATGTCGATCTCGGATGTGTCATCCAGCTGCAGTAGCAGGCACTCGGTCAGATCGCGGGCGCCAAGCCCTGCCGGGTCAAGCTGATGGATGACGTTGAGCAGAACCCTTTCCACGCTTTCGCCATCTGTTTGGATGTCACCCTTGAGTTCTTCAGCAAACTCAGCCGGATCGTTGCGGAAATAGCCGTCATCATCGAGTGAGTCGATCAGGGCATGGGCGATTTCGCGTTCAATTTCAGGCATGGGCTGGCGGTCAATCTGGTCATGCAGGCTGCCGCCAAGATCTTCCTCGCCGGCCCAGAGTTGCTCGCGATCAGCGAAGCCATCATCACGTGTGGAGGCGGAATACATGGTTTCCCAGCGGTCATCGCCCTGCTCTTTCCACTGTTCCTGCTCAGAGACTTCAAGCGCCCGCTCCGGGGTGTCCGGTGCGGCGGAGGTGGTGGCGTTGGGATCCATTTCCAGCATGGGGTTGGACTCGATGGACTCTTCCAGATAGTTCTCCAGTTCCATGCAGTTCATGGCCAGAACTTTCAGGCTCTGTGTCAGTTGCGGCGTAAGCGCCAGACGCTGGCCGAGTTTATGGGTGAGTTTGGTTTCCATCAACGGGTTGGCTTGCCTTTTATATACACGGATGCTGTTTTTAGATTATACGCTTGCTGCTGTGGGAAATATCCACGGAAGTCTGGTGAGGAGGGGGTACTCTTAATGGCCATCAACATCCTTATTTAAACAAAATAAGCGCAAATATTCAAGTCTGTCCTGTACAGGCGGAGTTGCCTGTATGTCTTGAGGTTACGCTTCTTTTTTCAACGGTGCCAGCAATTCTTCCAGTTCGCCGTTTTCATGCATTTCGGTGACGATGTCGCAGCCGCCGATAAAATCAGCTTTGATATATAGCTGCGGAATGGTCGGCCAGTCTGAGTATTCCTTGATGCCCTGACGTATCTCTTCGCTGAGCAAAATGTTCACTGCGGCATACGGGACTCCGTAGGTTGCAAGGATGCCGGCTACGCGCTGGGAAAAACCGCATTGAGGGAAATCGGGCGTGCCTTTCATAAACAGAACAACGTCGTTGCTTTTTACGACCTGATCAATCTGCTGCTGTACTGAATCGCTCATTATTTCTCCTCGGGTAAAGAGGTTTTCAGCGCCAGGGCGTGAATTTCCTCTTTCATCTTTTCGCCTAGCAGCCTGTCGGACTTTACCCAAAGCATGATAGGATATGCATAGAGCAAGTGATGAGGAGGCCAGTATCGAATGAGCAGAAGATTTCGTGATGCGGATCGCGGTACGTCGTATTTATTGCCTCCTTCACTGGATGAATGGTTGCCGGAAGATCATCTGGCACGTTTTGTAGTGGAGATTGTAGACGGACTTGATACAGGAGAGCTGGAACGTTCGTATGGAGGCGGTGGCAGTGCGCCGTATCATCCAAAGATGTTGCTGGCGCTGCTG